>CAUZOU010000012.1:0-24189 GCA_963581795.1 Dehalococcoidia bacterium
CCCCACATTTTGGACTGGCTTGAGGACATAGCTCCGGTGTTGGCTGCGCTCGGAAACAATGACTTTGGAATGGACGACCCGCGTGTGAAGCCCGTCCAAACACTGGACATACAGGGCTGGATGCTGGGCATGGTTCACGACATTACTTCCGGCGTTAAGTTCGACCGTCCGGTGGACATCATAGTCAGCGGCCATACCCATTACGAACGACTGGAAAATCGGGACGGGATGGTACACATAAACTCTGGCAGCGCCACGTTACCCCACCATTACTCCACTAGGCTTGGCACTGTCGGGATTCTAAATGTAGAGCGACATCTTCTAACGGCGTCCATCATCCGACTGGGAGACTGCCCCATGGCAGGCGATACTCTCCTGCCCAACCCCGGCCAAGAACTTCGCCTGGATGTCACCCACAATGGCCTCCATCCAAATTCATTATAAATTACTGAGGGCCATTTGGGTCTACAACTTCATACGAGCGTGATTTTCCCAAGTGAGACGCTCATGATAAAGTGAAAGAGCCTCTTGGACGAGAGATGGCAAGCGGTACGCACCCAACAACAGTAACTGTATTCATGTCACATCCACATCTGGGCCATCAACCTCCTCGTTGCCTCTTCACAACCCCGTTTTCTCACAGACGGACTCGAAGTCCCGGCACAGAACAACCTTGTCACACATCTTCAGAAACCCGTTGAGGTCTGCGTATGAGTCTTTCAACACCTCGCACGCAGACCTCGTAATCTTGGGCGACCTGGCCAGCGCCTGTCATACCCTCCATAACGCGTCCCTGGCCCTGGTTATTGTAGTGTCATGGGAGGTGAATCTGAAACTGAGGCCTCTGCCTGTTTCGACGCCGGTACGGCAAGGCTCTTGCGGATCATCAGTCCAACCCTTCCGCTTGCGTGGACACAAGCGTTAACCAGAAGGAGCGAGAGAGCTTAAAGCACCCTCTCGTATGGAGTACACTATATTCCAGTTTGGAAATTATTTGAGGTCACGCCAAATTACACGAGTCACTTTGTATTGGTGGAGCCGCTGATCGACATGCCGCAAGGTGAGAGCGTGGCTCCACGAAAAAGGTGTAGACGTAGAGGAAAGGGACTTCTTTCAAGACCTCCTCAGCGAGGATGAGTTGCGCCTATTATTACAAGGGCAAAGGTTGTCAGAGGTCTTTTCATGGAACAGCCCGTCGTTTAAGGCCCTTGGACTCGCACCCGATGGGCTTGCTGACGATGCTCTACTGCAACTTATGCTTCAGGAACCCCGTCTCATCCGGCGTCCTTTGATGAAGGTTGGAGGCAGCCTCATAATAGGCGGTTCACAGAAGGCACTGGACGAGGCATTCCCTTAGCCCACCACCTACGCCTACGCAGATGGCTCCGTGAACGAGAGGGACAGAGGATAGCTCTCCACCTCTTTTACAGCAGACGCTTCCCGCCCTTCAATGTCGCGAACCGCCGACACAGTTGCCTGGCAAGTGCCACACCAGACGTCGTCCACGGCTGAAAGCATAAGGTTATCTTTTTTCTCAGAGAAGGTCCCCACCTCTGAGTTACACACGCTACAAAGCTGAATCACAGCAATCATGTCTCCAGGCATTTCATCCTCCGAAATCTATCCAAGTTCCCGATGCCATACTATATTGTCCATTGTAGACTACAGGCAATACATTGGTAACTGCGAACACTTTTGTAAAAACCCACACCAACGGTCACGCTAATCAGTCCGTAAAACAACAACACTAGAAGCCATAGCCACTGCCCTGTCAACACCGCAAGAGACACCCATATTATAGATGTTGCCCAGAACAAGGCCAAGCTGAGAGCCGTTTTTCTCCGCCATGAGGCTCTCTCTGGTTCCCAAGGTACATGAACAGTCGCGGCACTACACCTCGGACACTCCGTAAACCTCTTGCGTGGAATTGGTTCCATACCTACCTCACTGACAAACAGCGATTGTTTGCATACACTTTGGACGTCGCCAGGCCTGCTACGATTCGAGCCTACCAAGCAGCCTCTCGGCCCATTGATGAAGCACGTCCTCTACATCTGTACCGCAGTGAGGACACTCAGAGTCACCAAACCGGATGCGCGTCTCACACCGACCACAAACCACAACTTCGTACAGGCTATTCAGCACTTTGACTATCTGGTCATCTTTACTCAATCTTGGCCCCCTAAAGCAACGAATCTAACCATTAACCATGGCTTCACGGTCTCCGAACATCCCGTTTTTTCCTACATCCACCATGCAACCATAATTAGTATGTCCCGCCACCTATTCTAACAGCCATGTCTAAAACATGCTGAGACTCATTGAAATCAATTAATGAAGTGATTTCACCATCAAACCTAAATCCAACATACGGCATCCAACCTTATATTATTCACAGCCAAAGCAAATGAGGTGTGCTAGACTAGACCACAACTTTTTTAGGCACTACACTATATAGACGTAATATTACCTCTAGAAAGTAGGACATGCTGAACAGGGATGTGCTATACAGACGGAATGAAACCAGCAACGTCTTGATGTGGGTTGGCATAACCATGGTTGTTGGTCTACTTAGCCTTGCAGTTGGGCTGTGGCTCGGCAATACTGTACTCGACTCTTCCGGCGACAAGGTATCAGAATTGCAGGCCGAAGTTCAGGGCCTTCAATCTGACCTCTGGCTGGCCGATTCTCAATCGCAAACACTCACCGAAGACCTGGCAGCAACCACTCAGGCAGAGGGAAGCCTGAGGGCACAGCTTTCACAAGTGGAAAAGAATGTCACTTCTGCCATACAGACCCTGGCACAGCAGAAATCTGAGTTTGAGTTGCTGTCTTCAGCCCAGGAACAGATTGAGGCATATGGACAGAACAATCTGGACTCCCTAAGAGAGATGTCCGACACCGTTGAGAAACACCGCCTCTTGCTGGTAGAGCTTCGTAAAGAACTTCCGCAGACAAGGGAAGAGTCTCTATCTTACTGGATCAGTATGAAGACCATCGCTGCCAAAGCCGATCCTGCTCTGGCCCCTCCAGCCGACAAAGTGATACTAAAAATCGACAACTACTTTGACTGGAGCGATAGGACCCCAAGCGTAACCGCATCCTCCGACGACTACCTGGATTGGCGTTTCGTGGACTACACTTCATCCGGGGCCGACGCCTACTTAGAAGCCACCGCCTCCTTCACAAAGGAAGCCATGCTGGCAGTGATAGCTGAGATGGACACGGTAGTGAGCCAACTGAATTAACTAATCCACGGCAGTGGCATCCTCTGGGGCTAAGCCCGTAAATCCTCTCGTACAGCCTAAAGTAAGAGAGATTGGATATTAAATCGCATCAGGTAAGGATGGAGCTATCATGACAAGAAGATTTCTACGAGCCAGCGTGCTTCTGATACTACTGCTGCTCACGGCATCGTTATCCAACTCAGCACTGGCAGGACATGAGCAGGGCCCCTCGTTTTCGTCACCACGTCCTCTTAGCGCTTCCTTGACAGAAGTATTCCAAAAGAACCTCTCAAGCTCAGCGTGGCTTATAACTCAGGGATTGGACCCACGCATCAACGCCATCAAGGGGAACCCCCTCGGCAGCGAGTTCCCACCTCAGGAGCCATCGATAAGGGGCATTGCTCCTCAATCCGGTGGCGGCGGCCAGGGCCCCATGGTACCTTATAGGAGCGCCTCTCCTAAATTCAGTCGCAATATCCTGGTCACCCGGGACTTCAGCCGTCTTCCATTTCAGACGGAGCCACACCTTGCCGTTAACCCAAAAGACCCAGAGCATCTGATTCTTGGCGTAATAGACTACAGCTTCCCAGGAATTACGACCTATAACACCATAGACGGCGGATCTACATGGGCGGGGCCGTTTCAGGTCAAGTACCCTTCCGGTGATCTCGGCGGAGCCGGCGACCCGGTGATAGCCTTCGATAGGGATGGCAATGCCTACGCGGCCTCCATTTCAATGAATGTAGAGGAGTTCACCATTCGCGACGCGGTGGGAGACGCCGCCGTGTCCTCGATTCCAATATCCAAATCCACGGACGGCGGATTCACGTGGTCGGAGCCAATAGCGTCTGCCAAAAGCCAGGTTGGCACAAGTCCACCAGTAGTGGATGAGAATGGAAGACCCACGTATGAACTCCGTCTCCCCTTCTTAGACAAACCCTGGGTCGCCATAGGACCCAACATTAATGACCCTGACAAGGACGTCATCTATGTGACCTACACCAAATTCCTCACCAAAATCCCCGTTTTCTTCCTATTCGATGTGGAAGCCTTCACCCTTGTTCCTGAGACGCATACCAGTATAGAGATGGTAAGCTCCGAAGACGGTGGCCTGACATGGAGCGACCCTGTAACGGTCAGCCCCATAGTGGTGAGCACCCTAGGAGAGGATGCTCCCAAGAGAGTCGTGCAGGGGTCTCAACCTGCGGTTGCACCCGACGGCACTCTATACATCAACTGGATGGACAGCACGGATGACAACTCATTCAAGGGGCGTGCTGAGATTTACGTAGCCCGCTCAGATGATAACGGCCTTACATTCGTGACGAACAGGGCATCTGACTTCGCCGAAATTCCATTCAGCCCTCGCAATACCTTCTTCCGTTACTGGGGGGCAACATTCCCTCAGCTGACCACAGGACCACAGGGAGAGGTCTACCTAGTCTACACCGGCATGCCCACAGACAAGAAGACCGACGACGGAGATATTTATTTCGTCGCCTCGATGGACAAGGGTGAGACCTGGACTCCCAAGAAAAAGCTCAACGACGACGGTACCACACGCCTCCAGTTTTTCCCATCCATTGCCGCAGGCCCCGATGGGACAGTCCACACAATGTGGGGCGATATGAGGGACGACCCGGCGGAGACCAGATACCATGTCTATTACTCCAGTTCCGAGGACAGAGGCGAGACCTGGATTGAGAACACACGTGTGACAGACTTTCCATCCAACCCCAACCACGCGTTCCCCGGCGGAGCGTTCATCGGTGACTATTTCACAATAGCAGCAACGGAAGATGAAGTTTACATGGCTTGGCCGGATGCACGGCTTGGCGAATTCGGAGCTCAGAACCAAAAGGTTGCCTTTGCACGCACGAAACTCATGCCCCTTCCGTCCATATTCCTCTCCCCACCTTCAGGGCCGGGTGGCAAAGACATAACAATCCAGGGGTCCAACTTCCAACCTGACCAAGATGTTTTCCTGGAGGTAAGCGGCGCTGTGGTGAGCACCGTGAGGAGCGATGACGACGGCAGGTTCACCGCGCGCCTGTTCATACCAATATCCGGCGAAGGTGCCCACGACTTCAGGGCCATTGACGCCTCCGGCAACATCGCTACAGGGTCATTCTTCATGGACTTCGGATTCGACAACATACAGGGCTCCATTGGAGACATCATTGGACAACTGGACTCCTTGAGCCAAAACGTTGGTGGTTCCGCCGACAACCTGGGTATTCTCCAAGACATCCAGACAAGCCTGGAGGAATTGGACACTGGCGGTGAATCCGCAGGAGTACAGACGTGGGTCGTCATCATAATAGCTATGGTGATAGCACTGGTAGCGTTGTCTCTGGGCCTGATGCTTGGCATTCGCGCAACCCGGATAAGGCTGGCATAGTAAACATGAATAAGCTCAAAATACTGCTGTGGATGACGCTATTGCCCGCGCTGTTTTTCGCCTTTGCGGCAACACCGCGGCAGGACTACACCCCGCCACACAAACAGCCCGGTCCGGCCACAGAGACCATCAACTTCAGTGCCTTCGATGTCGGCATTGCCTCCAAGGAGTTGGAGGCTGGCGCCATGGATATGTACATATACAGCTTGAAGACCCCAGCGGCAGAAGCACTGGAGAATAACCCGGACGTCACAGTCTATCAGTCTCCCGCCTCCACGATCTCCATAGTGCTGAACCCAGCCTCTGCTCCCGAGGGTAGTCTCAACCCTCTATCCATCAAAGAGGTCAGGCAGGCACTACAGTATGTGGTCAACAGGCCCTTCATCTCCCAGGAGGTGTACAAGGGGTTTGCAACACCCATGCTCACACATGTAAGCCCCGCGGATTTCGACTTTCTCACAGTATTCAACCTCACCAAGGAGTCGCAAATCGCTTACGACCCGGACCTGGCTAAAGACCTAGTAAGTCAGGCCATGACCAAGGCAGGAGCAACACTCAAGGAAGGATTCTGGCACTTCAACGACAACCGTATAGACCTAAAGTTCATAGTCAGGACGGAGGATGAGCGCTGGGAAATCGGAAACGACCTCAGAGCAAACTTGGCTGTGCTTGGGTTCTACGTAACGCTCGTCCCGCAGCAGTTCGGCCCCGCCATTTTCACCGTGTACGGCACCGACCCCAAACTCTTTCAGTGGCATCTCTATACCGAAGGCTGGGGAAGAAGCTCTCCGCAGAGATACGACTTCGGTAATATCAACCAGATGTGCGCACCCTGGATGGGCAATCTCCCTGGCTGGCAGGAAGTTGGTTTCTGGCAGTATGAGGCCCCGGAAGTGGATGCGCTCGGACAGCGCATATTCACTGGAGACTTCAACGGGTTGGAGGAGCGAAACCAGTTGTATGTGGAGGCAACCCAGGCATGCCTAGATGAGTCCGTCCGCCTGTGGGTCGTCACCGCGGTGAACAACATCCCCGTCGCATCCAATGTCCAGGGTATCACCGAGGACCTAATCTCGGGGCCGAAGAGCTTCCGCACCCTCAGAGAGGCCTATATACCCGGCAATACCGACAAACTCAATGTTGGAAATCTCTGGGTGTGGACCAACAGGACAACTTGGAACCCCGTTGCGGGTTTCGGCGATGTCTACAGCAACGACATATGGAACAATATTCGCGACACTCCACTGACCACCCATCCTTTCACAGGTATCCCAATCCCATTCCGCGCCGATTATCAGGTGGAGACCGCGGGTTCAGGAAACAAGCTGGAGCTCCCTTCTGATGCATTCCTCTGGGACACCAATGCGGGCAGATGGAGCACGGTACCCACCGGCACGAAAGCCACCAGCAAGGTCACGTTCGATTACACCAAGTACTTCCAATCCAAGTGGCATGACGGACAGCCCATAACCATGGCCGACGTTGTTTACCCAATAGCCCAGCTCTTCGACATTGTGTACAACGAAGACAAGGCCGACATAGAGTTTTCCATAGGAACCACCAGCAAGCCGTTTACAGACACCTTCCGAGGATTCCGCATCACCGATGACAACAAGCTTGAGGTCTACGTAGACTTCTGGCACTTTGTGGACGACTACATAGCCCAGTACGCCAGCATCTCAGGACTGAGTATGCCCTGGGAAGTCCTAGCAGCCATGGACGACATGGTATTCGAGCAGAGAACCGTCGCATACAGCGATACCGCCGCCGCCCGTTTCAGCGTCGACCCAATCAGCCTTGTTCTGGACAAGTTTGCGCGCCTGACAAGGAACACACTCAGAGATTTCGCCGAAACAACCATAGTGCCTGAAAACATATTCACCATCGGTGGAGAGTCCTTGGTCAGTGAGTCTGAGGCATCTGCAAGGTACGGCGCGGCCATAGACTGGTTTGCCGAAAAAGGACATATGGTAATCAGCAACGGGCCATACCTTCTGGAGACCTTCGATAGTAGCGCCCAGTTCGCTCAGATCACGGCGTTCAGGGATCCTGGCTATCCCTTCCAACCCGGCGACCTGTACTACGGCAAGGCACCCGACATCCAGATAGTCAGCATAACCGGTACATCCCTACAGGAAGGGGCCGCCCTGATGACCGAAGTAGAGTTGAAAGGGCCAGGCAATATGGCGGTTCGCTACGTACTTCAAGAGCCGTCCACCAATGAGATAATCAGTTCCGGTCTTGCAAAGTCAGTATCCACTAACCGCTTCCAGATAGAAGTACCAGTCGATGTGGTTTCGTCTCTGACAGGCGACCTTTATCACCTCTTCCTGGCGGCCTACACAGATGAACTCTCGACTCTGTTGGAGCGAAGAGTCGACATTGAGTTCGGCACAGGAGCACCGGACGACCAGCCTATGGCACAACCGGGATCCACGGCTACATCCGTTCCCACAGAAACCCCGTCCGGGGACGGAGGCAGCTCATCCATAGGACTAATAATAGGAGTAATTCTGTTCGCGGCGGCAGGGATCGGAGCAGGCCTTGGTATAATGATGTTGAGGTCACGTCGGAGCACATTATAATCACTGGCAAGTCCGATTTTCCGTCTAGCCTCTGACCAGCGATATCACAATGTCCATTGCCAAAACCTTGGCCATAAGAGGACTAACCCTTGTGGGAGTGCTCTTTGCTGTGCTGGTCATGGTGGTGGTGACACTAGGTGCCACCGGCTTTTCCGACAGGATGCTGACGGCCATCGTCAATGAAGAGGTGAGAGGCCTGCGACAGGGTCTCGCTCAGACTATCCGCAATGTAGATGAGATAGAGCAGGCCATCCAGGAGCACCGCGAGGAGTTGGAAGCGTCCTACGGACTGAACCGGCCCTGGTACTACCGACTTCCTCAGATGATAGGCAGAGTCGTCAGCCTTGACCTTGGGAAGGCCCGTACTCTCAAGACCGCCGAGGGAAGCAGTAGCATCACGTCCTTGATTGGGGAACGGCTACCCAGGACAATGCTCCTTGTGACCACCGCAAGCGTCATGACGGCCATCTTCGGCCTATTCTTCGGCGTCAAGCTCGCTACGCGTGTTGGAAGCAGGTCCGACCGCATTGCCTCGCTCTTCGCCGCCACCTCCAACGCCCTTCCAGCCTGGTGGGCGGGAATCCTGATGATACTCCTCACTTACATAATACTCTCCACTTTCAATGTGAGAATCTTCCCGCCGGGCGGCATGTACAGCGCCCCACCTCCTGAGGGCGGTCTGGCCCGTCTCTGGGACCTCCTGTGGCACGCCACCCTTCCCGTAATCACGATGGTACTCATCTCCGCTGGATCCTGGACATACGTTGTGCGTACAATGGTTATAAACACCGCACAGGAGGACTTCGTCACCGTTGCCAGGGCCAAGGGCCTGCCAGAGGGCACAGTCATGCGCGATCACATCCTGCGGGTAGCCGCTCCGCCCATACTCACAGGACTGATTCTTGGCCTTGCATCGTCCGTTGGCGGGGCCATACTCACGGAAACTGTATTCAACTGGCCCGGCATGGGCCGCCTATACTACGACGCGATTCTATCGGCAGACGAGACAGTGGTGGTTGCCCTTACATTCATGTTTACACTGATATACGTCACGGCCAGGTTTACGCTGGAGGTGCTTTACATAATCGTAGACCCCAGAGTGAGGTATTCATGAGAGGCGGGCTTCGGACCGCTCTGATGGAGCTACTCTCCTCCACGACGGGGAAGGTAGGAGTTATTTTCCTCCTAGTCATGCTGCTTATATCACTATACGCAGTAGTCACGAATCCCCTAGACTTCGGCACCCGCCTGTGGAACAATCCCGCAGCATGGGCGGACAATCCAAAGAACGTACCTCCTGCCTGGACAGGTTTCTTTGATGGCTCGCGACGGGTAACCCACACCGTATTTGAGGCGTCTGAGCCAAGCGAAGCACGCGAAACCACCAGAGGGACCGAGAGCGTCTACACATTCAACCTAGACTACACCTTCGACGAAGCTCCAACCTTCACATCATTTTCAATGCAGAACGTGACCTATTACGGCAGCCCTCCCAGCATTTCCGTGTCGATGATTAGACCTGATGGCAAGAGCCTAAATCTGTACAGGTTCGTAGTGCCCGCCCCAAGAAACGGCGAAACATCGCCGATACAACGGTACCAGCAGGCGCCATACAGGGTGCATTTGTCTGGAGAGCCTTCCGTGGCAGTAAACGTAACCCAGTTTCTCCAGGACGAGTTTCAAGTAAATGTATCGTCCAGCCGCCTGGTGGGCGACACAGATAAGGCGGTTTTCGGCACCACGAACGCAGAGAGAGGAGACGGCTACGAGCCGTTAAAGGGTGCTTATCAGATTGTAGTTGTGGCCCGGTCTGATGACCCACGTGACTCGATTGAGGGTGTAAAGTTCGTCGTAGGCGGCTCACAATTCGGTCTGATGGGCACCGATTCCACTGGGAGAGACCTTGCCAGAGGTCTTATCTTCGGCTTTCCGGTGGCATTAGCAATCGGGTTGATTACGGCCATCATGGCCACGGTAATAGGCACCACAATGGGCATAATCAGCGGCTACACAGGTGGCAAGACTGACATCGCCATCCAGCGATTCTCCGATGTACTCTCCAACATACCCCTGCTGCCAATCCTCATGTTCCTAGCCTTCACCCTAGGCCAGAAGCTGTGGATAGTCATCGCCATACTCATTGTCTTTGGCTGGCCTGGCATGACCATCGTTATACGTTCAATGGTCTTACAAATCAGGTCTGGACAGCTTGTGGAGGCCAGCATGTCCCTCGGCGCGTCCAGATGGCGCATCATGCTACGACACATCTTTCCGCAGATGGCACCCTTCGTCTTCGCTCAAATGATCTTCTTCACCCCTGCCGCCATACTAGCAGAGGCAGGGCTAAGTTTTCTTGGCCTTGGTGATCCGTCCATACCCACTTGGGGGCAGATTCTTGACCAGGGGTTCAGGACGGGAGCGGTATACGTTGGCTACTGGTGGTGGGTGATGCCACCGGGCATACTCATAGTGCTCACCGCCCTGACATTTGTACTCATCGCGCTTGGCATGGAGCGTGTGGTAGACCCACGTTTGAGGGCCGTACGGCAATGAGCTTGCTGGACGTACGCGACCTCCACATGCACTACGCCACCCAGGGAAACCCCGTGCGCGCAGTCGACGGTATCTCCTTTCAAGTGGAGAAGGGGCAGGCGCTTGGCATCGTCGGCGAGTCTGGGTCTGGCAAGACCAGTCTTTCGCTGGCCCTCATGCGCCTTCTTCCATCAAACGCCACGGACTATCGCGGCCAAGTTGTTTTGGAAGGAGAAGACATCGGCGACCTGCGGGACGAGGACTTTCGACGGCTTGTACGCTGGCGAAAGATGTCCATGGTCTTCCAGGGAGCTATGAACTCCCTCAACCCCGTGCTGAAGGTGGGGCATCAAGTGGCTGAGCCTTTCTTGCTCGAAAACAAAGGGCCAAAAGACCTTGCTAAGGAACGTGTGCTGCAACTCTTCGACTTAGTAAGACTTCCCAGGGAGACTGTCGACAGATACCCACATGAGCTGAGCGGCGGTATGAAACAACGAGTGATGATAGCCATGTCTCTTGTCCTCAACCCCAGCCTGGTCATACTGGACGAGCCTACCTCCGCACTTGACGTGAGCATCCAGGCCCAGATGATGAACCTGCTCAAGGACCTTAAACGTGACCTTGGCATCTCGTTCATATTCATCACTCACGATATTGCCCTAGCCAGCGACATCTGCGACAAGATAGCGGTCATGTACGCAGGGGAGATTGTGGAGATTGGCAACGCTGAGGACGTACTCATCAGGCCCCAGCACCCGTACACACGGAAACTGCTCGACAGCATACCCAGGCTGGGTTCCAACGAGGCTCCGCAGTTCATCCCTGGAGCGCCCCCCGACCTTACCGCCCCGCCGCCTGGCTGCCGCTTCCATCCCAGGTGTCCCTTCGCCTTTGACCGCTGCGACAGGGAAAGTCCTGCTATCATCACCATTGAGGAAGGCCACAAGACCCGCTGCTGGCTTCTCGATAAGAAGAGCCCATGACAGAACTGCTCAGGATTAAAGACCTGCGGGTGTACTTCCAAGCCAGAAGAGGATTGATAGGCACAATACCAGTCAAGGCCATTGACGGCGTCTCCCTGACGCTTGAAAAAGGAGAGACACTGGCTGTGGTGGGCGAGTCAGGAAGCGGCAAGACGACCCTTGGCCGCGCTGCTCTCAGACTTGTAAAGCCAACCGGCGGCAATATATTTTTCGAGGGCGAGGACATTAGCCACCTTCCAGACTCCAGCCTCAAGAAGTTCAGACGGAGGGTGCAGGGCGTCTTTCAAGACCCATATTCCAGCCTGGATGCCTTCATGAGCGTGTCCCAGATTCTTGAGGAACCACTGGCCATACATGACATCGGCAGCCCACATGAGCGTATTGAGATGATTCACCAGGCGCTTCAGGACGTCCGTCTGTCGCCTGTTGAGGAGATGGCTACCAAGTATCCTCACATGCTTTCTGGTGGTCTCAGGCAGCGGGTTGGACTGGCGCGGGCACTCATCCTGAGACCGGACTTCATACTGGCCGACGAGCCTGTATCGATGATCGACGCATCCAGCCGCGCGGAGATTCTCTACCTCATGCGTGAACTACAGAACACGTACGGCATCACATTCCTGTATATTACGCACGACATCGCCACAGCACGCCACTTTGCCGATAGGATAGCTGTGATGTACGCAGGGCGGATAGTGGAAATCGGCCCATCGGATCAGATAATCGATGAGCCGTTGCACCCATATACGACCGCCCTCATAAGAGCAATCCCTGAACCCGACCCAGCCAACCGACTAAGACAGCGACCCGTCATCCCTGGCGAGCCTCCAAGCGCCACAGAGCCTCCAACCGGCTGTAGGTTTCATCCACGATGCCCCTCTGCCATCGCGGGGACATGCAAGGTCGTAGACCCGAACCTCATCGAGGTCATGCCTGGCCACTACGCGGCCTGCCACCTGTGGCCTAGGGCATTGCAAGAGTAAATTGAAATCTCAATCATCGTCAGGCAATTGCAGAGTTCCAGTTTCTTGATAATGCTGGCCTACGACAGTAATCGTATTGACCTTTCCGCCTATTGAACCTAGACTGCTAAAGTAGCCTGTGAAAAACTCAGCTAACTCCAACATAGGAAGAACCAAATCTTCCCATCTACCTGCTTCGTATTGCACAATATGCCTCCAAGCCTCCAAGCCTCCAAGCCTCCAAGCCTCCAAGCCTCCAAGCCTCAAAATACGACACATATTGCCCTCCAGCTTGAAGGAGAAAGCCGCTTCTATCACTAGATAACCCGCTTATAGACCTAGGTACAACCCCTTCTGGCATCTGAACGTACAGACCAAGCACATTGAAACAACCTCTTATGGCAATGGTCTCTACGGCACTTACTCCTTACAGTTGGTTCTTGATGGAACCAATGCGTTCTAATGTGTTTATCAACTCTGCATTGGGACTAGGCATTATTTTACCTCCTTCAGTTCCTCTATGACCCAACTGCATCTCAATAGCAAGGAGATTTGCTTGGAAATCTATACCCACTTGTTGCTGGCTCTTATACATCGTATAAGCCCAATAATATGCCCACAACCCTATGGCAGTTAACACAATGCCTGGAGTTATATAGCCAGTTATCAAGTTCCCTATTCCCACAACCCCAGTGATAGTACCAACAAACAAAAGGAATCCGATAACACCCTCCTTAGTCTTAGCCTGCACTTGATTGCAAGGATGCGGCGCTTGCATTATTAAACAATTCAGGGATTATACGGTATTCTTCAGGCGCTTCTCTCCTTCAGAATAGCATAGTGCGAAGACGACAGCGGCAAGGCTAGATGCACCTCCTACCTCCCATCCCCATCACCGGCACCAGAGCCACAAGGCATAGCACCATCGCCACTTTGAAGAAGTCCTGAAACAGCGTGATCGAAGCATCCGCTAGCTGAGTACCATACTCAGGAGATATGGCCTGTGGCAACTCAGCAGTTAGGAACGCGAACCGGTCCATCCCCCACGCGCTCAAGGCTGCTAGCCCAAGGGCCATCCCTATCATCCGTGCCACCGTCACCAACGACGCTGCCGTCGCCTGGTAGTCTTCGGGGCCGGAGTCCATCGCCGTTACAAACAGTGGCGCTATCACCAACCCAAAACCAAAACCAGTCAATGCCATGTGAATCGTGAGTTGTGGGTTGCTTATGTCCAGTTCCCACCCGCTCATCAAAAACAGACCGATTGCCGCCCCAACCAACCCCGACGAGGCGACTACACGTGCGCCTACGCGATATACAAAATATCCACCAAGAAGTGCGCCAACGGGCACGGCCCCGGTCAGACGCATGAGACGCAGGCCCCCCTCAAGCGGGCTTTGATCAAGAACAGTGTTGGCCATCAGAGGCACCGTGACGAGGGCTATGATGAGAGCCGCGCCCATAAGCAACTTGGCGCCTATGGCAGAGACGGCGGCACTGGAACGAAAAAAGACAGGCACAAGCAGTGGTTGGTCAATGCGCCTTTGCCACCAGACAAGGGTCAGTAAGGCAATCGCCGCTGACATTGCCAGAAGATAGGGAATGAAGGAGTACGCGGTGAACAAGTCGCGTCTGGACAGTGTTACAACCAGGAGAGTCAGCACGACGGCTAGAAGCAGCCCACCCACGTAATCTACCCTGATTCCAGGGCGGGGGCGGTTGTGGATGACGCGTACAGTCAGCAGAATGATTGCCGCCTGTGGAACATCCAGCCAAAACAGCCATCGCCAACCAAAAGTCTCAGTGATACCGCCGCCGTATAGAGGACCCAACACCACACCCATCTCCGCCGCCGCGCCCACAATGCCGACCGCCATTGTACGACGGTTCCCCGGTAACGCCTGCGTCACAAGTGCCATGCTGATAGGGATCATCGCACCGCCTCCCACTGCCTGTAGCACACGCGCTGCCACCAACCAAGGCAAGTTCGGCGAAATGGCCACCATAACCGATCCGATGGCAAAGACCACAAGCGCCACCCTGAAAATGTTGGCGTGACCGTAGGCATCAGAGAGGCGTGCCACAAGGGGTATTGCAACGATGTAGCCCAGCAGGTATCCCGTTATTATCCACAATGCCTGATCAAGCCTGGCAACGGGTATCTTCAGATCCAGCATGACCTCGGGCAGTACCGTCACCACCACAGTCTGGTCGAGAGCGGTAAAGAAAACCCCTAGGCTAACCAATCCAACGGTCAACCAAGAGGTGGGTGTGAAGCTCGTTTGCCCTTTATCTTGATCTTGTCCCAATTATCATGTCCTGTGCTGAAAGCTCATCCAATGATAGATGAAGCATAGCATCGGACATAAGGAATGTCTTGAAGCAGCGGGAGCAGGAGTGGCACAATCGGAAAGGGTCTAGCTGGTAGAGATTGGCCGTGCCCTTGAAAAATGGTCGGGGTGGTCGGATTCGAACCGACGGCCCCTTACACCCCATGCAAGTGCGCTACCGGGCTGCGCTACACCCCGTCCGTCGAAAGAATAACATACATGAACTGGCCCTTCAAGCAAAAGTACTCGAACAGTAGCGAAATCTAAGGAATTATACTGGAATTGCGCTCATATGGATTATCTGATAGGATTAAGGCACGGAACGTGCGTGGCGTCACGATCTGTGAGCATACTGGGAAAGGATACGGAATATAGGCAATGGCAATTATAAGAGCGACTTCCGAGAAGTTGGAAGAGCTTCGAAAGCTTCGGGAGCAGTCCGTCTTGGGAGGTGGGCAGGCCCGTATTGATCAGCAACACAAACGCGGCAAGCTAACAGCGCGAGAGCGCATCGCAGTCCTTATGGACAAAGACACATTCCAGGAATTGGATCCCTTTGTAACACATCGTGCCACTGACCTTGGGCTGGCCGAAAAACAGTACCTTGGAGACGCCGTTGTCATTGGATACGGACGGGTTAACGGAAGGCTGACTTTCGTCTTCTCACAGGACTTCACCGTTCTGGGCGGTTCTGTATCCGAGGTAGTAGGCGAAAAAATCTGCAAGGTCATGGACCTCGCCGCCAAAAACGGCGCACCCATAGTCGGACTGAACGACTCTGGTGGAGCACGCATCCAGGAAGGCGTAACGAGCCTCGCAGGATACGGCGAGATAATACTGCGCAACACACTGTTCTCTGGCGTTGTACCTCAGATCTCAGTGATAATGGGGCCCGCAGCCGGAGGCGCTGTCTACTCCCCTGCCCTAACCGATTTCATCTTTATGGTGAACGGTGTCGGCCAAATGTACATCACTGGGCCAGATGTCATAAAGGCGGCAACCGGCGAAGAAGTTACCCACGAAGAATTGGGCGGGTGGCAGACACACTTCACCAAAACCGGAGTCGCTCACTTCGCCAGCGAAGGCGAGGAGGAGTGTCTCAAACAGGTACGTAGGCTGCTCACCTTCCTCCCTCAGAACAACGGTGAAGACACACAGTTTTTCCCCTCTTCAGACTCAGCCTCAAGAGCTGACCCTGAGCTCAGGGACATTGTCCCTGAGGATTCCAGCAGGTCATACGACATGAAGGAACTTATCCGACGCATTGTGGATGTAAGCGACTTCATGGAAGTCCAAGAAGGCTTTGCCAAGAACATCATCGTAGGATACGGCAGAATGGACGGCAAGACTGTTGGCATCGTTGCCCAACAACCGTCATTTATGGCTGGAGTTCTTGACATTGAGGCTTCAACAAAGGCGGCGAGATTCGTCCGCTTCTGCGACGCCTTCAACATACCGCTCGTGACCCTAGTGGATGTGCCAGGATTCCTGCCAGGTTCAGACCAGGAATATCGAGGCATAATTCTCCACGGCGCCAAGTTGCTCTACGCCTATGCTGAGGCCACAGTCCCCAAGGTGAGCGTCCTAATTCGCAAGGCCTATGGCGGGGCATACATAGTGATGAGTAGCAAGCACCTCAGAGGAGATATCAACTTCGCATGGCCTTCAGCAGAGATAGCGGTTATGGGACCTGAGGCGGCTGTGAACGTAATCTACAGGGAAGAGATTAAACAGTCCGAAAACCAACAAGAGACCAGGGAGAAGCTGAGCGAGGAATACCATGACCGCTTTGCAAACCCGTATATAGCCGCCAGCAGGGGCTACATAGACGATGTCATAGACCCTGCGGAAACTCGCCCAAGGATTATAGGCGCGTTGGCCATGCTGCAGAACAAGCGGGAAACACTACCACCCAAGAAACATGGAAGCATTCCTCTTTAGCAAGAGCCTTAATGCACCAAACATAGGTACCGCCTGAGCAGTGCCGTCAAACGTGTGGTAGCAATATCCTGTCGCAGGGAGAGCTCAGCTGTCAGTTAGCGCCCGTGTTGAGATAAACTTAACTGGCATGAACGGAACGTCTCTGTGGTGTGTAAGGCGAGGTAATGACATCTAGCAAAGCTACGAACCCTCTAAAAATCACCGATACTACTCTACGGGATGCCCATCAGAGCCTAGCAGCCACACGGATGCGCACCTCTGAGATGGAGCCAATCGCCCCAGACATGGATAAAGTGGGGTTCTGGTCCGCTGAGGTATGGGGTGGTGCTACTTTCGACGTTGCTACCCGCTTTTTGGCAGAGGACCCGTGGGAACGGGTGCGCACTCTCAAACGGTTGATGCCCAACACTCCCCTCCAGATGCTCCTACGCGGGCAGAACCTAGTGGGATACCGCAACTACGCCGATGACGTGGTAACAGCCTTTGTGCACCACGCCGCCGATGAGGGAATAGACATATTCAGGGTCTTTGATGCCATCAACGACGAGCGCAACTTTGAGACAGCGGTACAGGCTATAAAAGATAGAGGCAAGCACTTCCAGGCGTGTATTTGCTACTCCGTCACCGAATCCCACATGGGCGGGCCAGTATTCAGCCTGGACTACTTCATCAATAAAGCCAAGATACTTGAGGATATGGGAGCGGATACCCTCTGTATCAAAGACATGGCAGGCCTCCTCGCGCCGTACGACGCCTTTACCCTGGTGAAGGCCCTCAAGGAAAATATAGACATCCCGATTCAGTTACACACTCACTACACCAGCGGTATGGCGTCTATGACCGTTCTCAAGGCAGTTGAGGCTGGTCTGGACATTGTGGATACATGTCTGTCTCCCTACTCCATGAGAACATCACAGCCCGCCATCGAGCCTCTGGTAGTAACCCTGCAAAACACCGAAAGGGACACAGGACTTGACCTCAGTAGCCTGCTCAAGCTCTCCGCTTACTTCGAAGACATATCTCCAATGATACGTAACCATTTCGATACAAGCAGGGCATCTGTGGTAGATACCTCTGTTCTGAGCCATCAGATTCCGGGAGGCATGGCCAGCAACCTGATCTCACAGCTCAAGGAAGCCGATGCCCTGGACCGCCTTGAGGAGGTATACCAGGAACTGCCTCGCTTACGTAAGGAGTTGGGTACTCCACCACTGGTCACTCCTACCAGCCAGATTATAGGCACTCAGGCTGTGCAGAACGTCCTCTTTGGCCGCTTCACAATGGTCTCATCACAGGTGAAGGACTACGTCTACGGCCTGTACGGGCTTACCCCCACACCCATTGACCCAGATGTGACGAAGGAAGTCCTTAAGGACTATGAACGCGGCCAGGAACCTGTAACAGGCCGGGCCGCCGACTACCTGGAACCGGAATTGGACAAAGCAATAGAAGACACTGATGGCCTTGCCAAGGATATAGGTGATGTGCTGACATACGCCCTCTACCCGGTAACGGGGTTGCGCTTTCTCAAGTGGAAGTACGGTGTGGAACCAATCCCTGACGACGTCAAACCCAAAACCCTTGAGCAAATGAAAGAGCAGATAAGAGCTGAGGAAGAATTGATCTCAAAGGCCAAGACGGGGCTCTTGGTTGAGAAAGGCTCGCAGGAAGCAGAAGCCGCAGCAGAGCCATTCGGCCCTGTGTCTGGAAAAGCGTTCAACGTATACGTTGGCAATGAAATGTACCAGGTGCAAGTGGAACCCATGAGCGATGGAGTTGTAGCGGCGCCGTACGGATACACCGTCACTCCCACTTCTCCTCCGGTAGCTCCTCAAGTACAACCTACGGTAGCTCCTCAACCAGCCCCTGTTGCTCAGGCTCCTGTTGCAACTCCTGCCCCACAGGAAGCTGTGAGCGGCACCCAAATTACAGCGCCAATGCCGGGTGTGCTACTTCGTTACGCTGTCGAGGTAGGCCATGAGATAAAGAAGGGCTCTACCGTGCTCTTCTTGGAGGCAATGAAAATGGAGAATTCCCTCCCATCCCCAATGGACGGTACGGTAAAAGAACTCAGGGTATCGCCGGGTACGTGGGTCAAAAAGAACGACGTACTTGCCATAATAGGCTAGGACAGGGATCAACCATCGTCCATGGACATCATTGGGCGACGTATTGCCCGCTCCAGCCTTTTTAGAGTCACTCGCGGTATAAGGAGGCCATAATGGTTAACAAGCAGCTAATAGAAGCAGCTAAAGAGCATTTCGCAACAGTACTGGAGGGTCAGTTGGAGCGGGTGGAACGACTCAAATCTGAAGGCGATTGGACTGATTTCGAAAGCATCAAGCCCATCATCATTGGCATCCTTGGAGGCGATGGCATTGGCCCAACTATCACGGCCGAGGCCCAACACGTCCTTGAGTACCTACTCAGGGAGCAGGTAGCCGATGGCAGGGTGGAGTTCCGGATCATAGATGGACTAACCATCGAAAACCGTGCGGCACAATTGACTGCCATTCCGAACGACGTCCTGGAAGAGATAAAGAAGTGCCACATCACTCTAAAAGGCCCGACCCATACTCCTGAACAGGGAGATGGGTGGCCCAACATAGAGAGCGCAAACGTAGCCATGCGCAAGGCCCTTGACCTCTTCGCTAACGTGCGCCCTGTCAGGATACCCAAAGAGAAGATCGACTGGATTATCTTCCGCGAGAATACGGAGGATATGTACGCCGTAGGCAACCAGGGCATCAACGTGACCGAGGACTTGGCCGTAGATTTCCGTGTTATCACCAGCCAGGGATCCAGGCGCATCTTGGAACTTGCCTTCGACCACGCTAGGCGAACGGGCAGGACGAAGGTTACGGTGGTCACAAAGGCCAATGTCGTCAAGACCACAGACGGCAAGTTCCTGGAAATTGCAAGGGAAGTTTCAGCCAACTACCCTGAAATCCCATGGGATGGATGGTACATAGACATCATGACAGCCAAGCTTCTGGATGTGGAACGTCGCCACGAGTTCCAGGTGCTGGCACTACCGAACCTATACGGCGATATCCTCTCCGACGAAGCAGGACAGATTCAGGGCGGGGTTGGCACCGCGGGCAGCGCCAACATCGGCAAGACCTACGCTATGTTTGAGGCCATACACGGAACGGCACCTCGCATGGTGAAAGAGGATCGTGCCCAGTACGCCGACCCCAGTTCAGTCATGCGGGCAGGCGCCATGCTTCTTGAACACATAGGCTTTGGAGAACTTGGCAACAAACTGCACAAGGCATTGGATGTTTGCGGCCAGTACGAACGTAAGATAGTCATGACCGGCCGCAACACCGGGGCCACGGGACGGCAGTTCGGCGAATACGTCATGGGAACAGTTCAAGAGACCGACCTGGATGCTCGTTGGGCGCAATATTCCATTACGTAAACAGAAAACTCGGCAAGGTGGACTGCTCAATAACAAAGATATCAAATAGTATGTATATATGAGGTGAGATACGATGCGTAAGAAGATAACGGTAGTGGGAGCAGGTAACGTAGGAGCTACGGTGGCCCAGCGTCTATTCGAGCGTGGATACGCAGATCTGGTGCTGGTGGACATCGTCGAGGGTCTTCCGCAGGGCAAGGCGCTGGACATGCTGGAGTCAGGCCCAGTGCTTGGCACGGACGCCCAGATTACTGGCACTAACTCCTATGAGGATACAGCTGGCTCTGACGTCGTAGTCATTACGGCCGGAATAGCCCGCAAGCCCGGCATGAGCCGCGATGACCTGCTTTTCACCAACATGGACATAGTCGGCGGAGTAGCCGAACAGATCGCCAAATACTCACCACAGTGCATACTAATCGTGGTCTCAAATCCTTTGGACGCGATGGCACAGCAAGCCCTCGATATAACCCATTTCCCAAGGGAACGGGTCATAGGCATGGCAGGCATTCTGGACACAGCCCGCTTCCGCACCTTCCTAGCGCAGGAAGTCGGAGCATCGGTAGAGGATGTGCAGGCGTACGTTCTTGGTGGCCACGGTGACACAATGGTACCGCTGGTAGAGTCCACCAACGTAGGAGGCATTCCCATTACCAAGCTACTGAAAAAAGAGGTAGCAGACAGCATTGTGCAACGTGCCAGAGATGGCGGAGCAGAGATAGTAGGCCTTCTGAAAACAGGCAGCGCCTTCTATGCCCCATCGGCCGCGGTGGCCCAAATGGTGGACTCCATCATCCTGGACAAAAAGCGAATACTGCCCTGCGCCGCATTCCTCAAGGGCGAGTACGGCGTCGACGGCCTGTTCATCGGCGTACCTGTGAAGTTGGGAGCGGCTGGTATAGAAGAGATTATCCAGGTACAGTTATCCTCGGAAGAGAAGGCAGCCCTGGACAAGTCTGCCGGAGCAGTCAAAGAACTGGTTGAGGTGATGGCCAACAGGACCGCCAGCGGCTCATAGAGACCAACCCAAATAAAGAGGCTTGCTACAGAGTACCCATCGTCGGATTATGCCACTCATTCCAGAAGTGTACAGGGACTCCTGCAGCCCTGTAGATAACCATCGGAGGTAACATGAAAGAGATCCATGTATCGGAGATAACGGAGACAGTGGCCCGTCTGTCACAGGAAGCCAACTATTACCTCCCAGAGGACGTGTTGGATGCTCTGAAAAAGGCACGGGGCCAAGAGGAAGCACCGAGGGCACAGAAAGTGCTTGACATGATCCTCCGCAACTCCGAGATAGCAGAAGAGAAACAGATTGCCCTATGCCAGGATACAGGCACTACGGTGCTATTCCTGGAGATAGGTCAGGATCTACATCTAGTAGGAGGAGACTTGAGGGATGCCCTGGCAGAGGGAGTACGAGTGGGATACAAAGAAGGATTCCTGCGCAACTCCATGGTAACTCAGCCATTCTCGGCTCGCCTCAACACGGGGGACAACACCCCTCCCATACTGCATACGGACATAGTCCCTGGAGAAGCACTGAAAATAACGATCCTGCCAAAAGGCGGCGGCTGTGAGAACATGAGCCGACTTGCCATACTCCGCCCTGGTGAGGGGAAAAAGGGTATTATAGATTTGGCTCTCCGCACCATAGAGGAGTCTGGCGGCAACCCATGCCCGCCTCTCATCGTCGGAATAGGGGTGGGAGGCACTGCTGAACACGTCATGCACCTGGCCAAGAAATCGCTGTTGCGCAAGGTAGGCGAACACAATCCTGACCAGGAAGTCGCTGACCTGGAAGAGGAACTGCTCGAGCGGGTAAATGCCAGCGGCATCGGCCCACAGGCTTGGGGAGGACGATCGACCGCGCTAGCCGTTAATATAGAGGTTCATCCTACACACATCACCTCCCTACCTGTAGGAGTCAACCTCCAGTGCCACAGCGCTAGGCTTAAGACGGCGATCCTGTAGATTAATCACGATCCCAAGCGAGAGAAGGTAATCAGATGACCAAGAATCTTACTACACCGGTGACAGACGAGGCTCTGGCTGACCTGAGGACAGGTGACGAAGTCCTGATCAGCGGAGTCATATACACCGCCAGAGATGCCGCACACCGACGCATAATAGAGGCCGTAGGACGGGGAGAGGAACCCCCAATAGACCTGAACGGACAAATCATATACTACACAGGTCCAACGCCTCCACGCCCGGGCCAGATAATAGGCTCCGCCGGCCCAACTACAGCTTATCGTATGGACCCCTTCACTCCCACAATGCTTGAACTCGGGACAAAGGCCATCGTTGGCAAGGGAGGAAGAAGCAAAGAGGTAAGAGATGCTTTTGTGAGTCACAAGGCCGTCTATTTCGGGGCCATTGGTGGCTCCGGAGCGCTCCTATCGGGTTCCATAAAGAAGGTGGATATAGTCGCCTACGAAGACCTTGGTACCGAGGCAATCCGTCGACTTGAGGTCGAGGATTTTCCAGTCATAGTGGTCAACGACATCTACGGCAACGACCTTCTGGAACAGGGCAAAGAGGAATGGCAAAGACCAGTCCCTTCCAGAGAAGGCTAGTCCGCTCACGGTGCTAATTGCAAAACTTCAAGGGCTTGTAACCGAGCAGATCAAGGAAGTCATTAAGTGGTAGAGAGAAGATTTCTTTGATTAAGTGAAGTTAACAACCCAAGAGGTGAAATTCGTGTCTTAAAGAATCTCATTTGCCATTTGCCTGTTGGTGTAATTCAAAAAACGATTCATAAAGAGGGGGTTGGTATGCTTGAACATGATGTCTTGGTCATAGGCGGAGGCCTAGCTGGCTTGCGAGCCGCATTAGAAGCTAGAAGCACCGGAGTAGATGTGGCAGTGATTTCCAAAGTGCATCCTGTACGAAGTCACTCTAATGCAGCCCAAGGTGGGATCAATGCTGCCCTTACCGACAGAGGAGACACCTGGGAGGAGCATGCATATGAGACCGTCAAAGGAAGCGATTATCTAGGAGACCAAGATGCCATAGAAGTTTTGTGCGAAGAAGCAGGCCAAGCAATCATTGAGCTGGAGCACATGGGTGTCGTCTTTAGTCGAGATGAGACAGGACATCTTGGAACTCGATCCTTCGGTGGACAACAAAGAGCTAGGACATTCTTCGTAGCGGACTTCACTGGTCAAGCTATGCTTCACGTCATGTATGAACAGATGATTAAGTCAGGCATTCAGGTATATGAAGAGTGGTTCTTGACTTCCCTGGTAATCGAGGATGGGGAATGCCACGGCGTTGTAGCAATAGAAATGCTTACAGGTAAGCTTCAGATAATCAAAGCGAAGGCCGTCATCATGGCTGCAGGAGGACTCGGGAGGCTGTATGAACCCACTACCAATGCCATGATTTGCACTGGCGACGGCATTGCCCTGGCGTATCGTGCTGGAGCACCATTGATAGACATGGAAATGGTCCAATATCACCCCACGACTCTGAAATCGAACGGTGTTCTCATCACTGAGGCAGCACGCGGCGAGGGCGCATACCTTATAAACTCAAAGGGCGAACGATTCATGGAGAAATATGCCCCGAACATGATGGAATTGGCTTCTAGGGATGTGGTGTCCAGGGCCGAACAAACTGAGATAAACGAGGGGCGAGACATTGATGGATGTGTGCTATTGGATCTGCGCCACCTCGGTCGAGAAAAAATCCATGAACGGCTTTCGTATATCAATGAGGTCTCAATAGATTTCTTGGGCATTGACCTAGCTGAAGCACCAGTACCGGTACGACCAGGAATGCACTACCAGATGGGTG
>CAUZOU010000013.1:0-23640 GCA_963581795.1 Dehalococcoidia bacterium
CACAGTCAAAGTTTTCCCCTGACGGATAGCACTCTTCAGTCCACTCAGGCAGTTGGATTTCAATCATGTCGTACTTGGTGTGGGACCAGTGAGGTGCCCACATTACCATCAGGAATGGGTCGCCGCGGTTATATGCACCATCTATCTCAGCAAAGCTTGCGGTCTCTGATCCGGAGTAAAATACCTCGAAGGCTACTCCAAGCGCATCGAGACGCTCCTGGTTCCTATAGTCCCACGCTGGAGTGAAATCGAGAAGCCGTCCCTTTTTGCCTGTCTCTGTGGTGGCAAATACGTCGGCGTATTGGTTCATGTCGTCGTAGCCGGTTAGATTCGGGGCAACAGCAGCAATGTTGCGGGCCGAGTCGCCCTCGACTACGTACCTTGGTATGAACCATCCGTTGGTACCCAAAATACCGGTGGGGCCTACCCGCTCAACCGTTCCTTTGGTATCTACAAAGTCCTCAAGGAACCCTGCACTGAACGAGGGCCAGTTACAACAGGCAAAGTGAAACTCACCGCTCTCCATCCCTACGAACATGGCTGCAGAGTCAGCTGAGGCAAACTTCTGCTCCACCGTGTAACCCATCTCATCCTCCAACAGGATTTTTGCCACAGCTGTAGTCACCAGCTGACCGTCCCAGTCCTGCTCTATAAGGATTATGGGACCTTTGTCCTCTTCTGAACTGCAAGAGGCTCCGAACAGGGTCATTAAAAGAACCAGAGCCAGTGGGATCATGAGGTATTTCCTCATACGCATATTAGACATTCCATCCTCCTTTTCCCATTTTGCCGTATGGGTATCACTAAGTTTTTGATACGCCATATATTCTCCGCAACACTTCAAGCCTGCATTGGACAGCTACGTGGGTATCACCTGCCCAGCATCATTTGCCCAGATTGTCTGTGCCTTCCCTGTGTGATCCGGTTCAAGACCATGGCCATCAAGACAATGCCTCCGCCTGCAACAAAACCCTGTCCCATTTCCATATAAATCGATTTAATGTACACCTCCTCACCCAGTCCACCGCCTCCGACCAGACCCCCGATGATGACCATGGCAAGTGCCATGATGATAGTCTGGTTAACTCCCATCATTATGGTCGGCATAGCCAGTGGAATCTGGATCTGTGCCAGTGACTGAAACCTGGAAGCGCCGTGTGACCAGGATGTTTCTACCACAGCAGGAGGGACCAGCCGTATGCCCATGCTGGTCATTCGGATGGCCGGAGGGAGAGCGTATATTATGGTAGCAATGATGCCTGTGATTGGACCGGAACTCCACAGCATTATTACTGGAATTAGATATACAAACACGGGCATGGTTTGCATTGTGTCCAACACCGGTCGCAGAATCGTCTCAACGGTGTCATTCTGAGAGGCCCAGACACCGATAAGAACCCCCAGGATGACCGAGATTATCACTGCAACAATCACCTGACTCAGTGTATGCATGGCCATGTCCCACACTCCGCCGAATCCGAAAAACAACATGGCTGATGCTGCCAGTAAGGCCACCTTTTTCCCCGCTGCTGCGTACGCTAGAGATGCTATTCCCAGCAACAAGACAGGCCAGGGGAGTGAATTTAACAAAGCTTGAATTGGGTTCAAGCCGAACTCCCGTATCAGGCTGTCCTTAATCCAGCTTGTCATGAAGAATAGGTTCACACCCATCCAGTCCACGCCGTCATTGATTGGACCAGCCACAGAAAAGTTAAGCGCTTCCGGAAAATCTCTGAATGAAGTTACTACAATGCCAAGGAGTAAGACCAATGTAAGACCAATGCCAGAGCCAAGGTACCTGTACCGCATGAGAAGACCACCGCGGATGCTATTCTGACCTATGGCGGTCGATAAGCGGGATCGAGGCTCTAAATTTGCTGCTGATCCCAGTTGGCCCTGCTGAGCTGCTGCATAGCTGAGCCTGTCCAAGATTATCGCTAGGAGGACTATGGCCAGTCCTGCCTCAAAGCCACTCCCTGAATCTATGCGCCTCAACGCATTCCAAACATCGCGCCCCAGCCCAGAGGCGCCGACAAGAGCTGTTATTATCACCATTGCCAAGGCCATCATAGTCGTTTGGTTGATGCCCATCATGACCGAGGGTTTGGCCAGAGGAAGCTGGACTTGCACCAACGTCTGCAACGATGTGGACCCGTGAGATTGAGCAGTCTCAACCGCTTCCTGAGGTACTTGGCGAATCCCAAGGTTGGTTAGTCTTATGGTTGGTGGTAACGCATAGACGACTGTGAGAAATACACTCACGGCTCCGCTGACACCGAAGAGGAAGAGAGCAGGCATGAGATACACGAAGGCTGGCAGCACCTGCATAGTGTCCAGCACCGGACGCACAATAGAGTCACAGCGATCGTTAAGAGCGGCGAACACTCCCAGAGGGATTCCTATTGCTATGGCCAATAGCACTGAAATCCATATAAGACTGAGTGTGATCATGGTCGAGTCCCATAACCCCAGGATTCCAATGACCATAAGACTGCCGGAACATAAGAGGGACACCTTCCAATTGGAGAGCTTCAGTGCCAGCAGGCCCGTTACTGCCACCACAGTCGTCCACGGTAGCCATAGTAGGAAAGACTCGAACCAGGAAAGAGTGGAATCCACGATGTCAGAGATCGGGTTAAAGAACCAGGAAAGGTTATCTCCTGTCCACGCGAAAATGGCATCTATAGGCTCTTTAATAGGCAACTCAAGCGACTCTGGGAAGCCACCCATCTCTGTACCGAAACTGCTCTTGGCAAGGATATAGGCAAACAGATACCCGACAAATACGAGTCCCACATAGACCATGGGTTTTGGGACCGTGCCGTTCCGTAGTTGGATTGGTATGATTTTCTCGGCGATCACGCTCCCACCCCTCCATTGCCCACAAGCGATGACATGACGTCTATTCGATTCACTGTACCCATGAGATGCTTCCCAGGGTCCAAGACTGCAATGGGACTGTCATTGGCCATGCACATATGAATTAAGTCTTCAACCTTGGTCTCGGGAGGGGCTTCAGGATAGGCGTTGCGAAAGACACGCGACAGTTCCATGCATCCGCCGGCTACGGCCTCACTGAGGTCTCCGGAGTAGACGACGCCCTGTAGCCTCCTGTCATCATCCACAACGAAGGCCCAATCGCAGGTAATGTTCTGCATGTCCGTCAGCAACTTACTTGGTACATGATCCATGGACACCATAAGTTTAGGTGCTGTCATTGCCGACTGGGCGGTCAGTACTTTGGAGCGGGGGACGTCTCTCGTGAAGTCCTTTACGTAATCGTTAACGGGAGAGCTAACAACCTCTTCCGGTGTACCCACCTGGACGAAGGCACCGTCCTTCATTATGGCAACCCTATCTCCCAGCTTCAGTGCTTCTAGAAAATCGTGGGTTATGAAGACTATGGTTTTGTTAACTGTCTGTTGTAGCTTAATCAGTTCGTCCTGCATCTCACGGCGAATCAGGGGGTCCAGCGCGCTGAAAGGCTCATCGAAGAGGAGTATCTCAGGGTCCACCGCGAGTGCCCTAGCCAATCCCACTCGCTGTTGCATGCCGCCACTTAACTCATGGGGATAGCGGTCTTCCCATCCCGACAGGCCAACCAAGTCTATAACCTCTGCCGCTCGCGCGGACCTGCGTGCTTGATCCATACCCTGTACCTGAAGGCCGTAAGAGACATTATCGAGTACTTTTTTATGAGGAAGGTTGCCGAAGTGTTGGAACACCATGCTCATCTTATGTCTTCGAAGTTCACGCAGCTGTCCTTTATTCATGCCAAGGAGGTTTTCCCCGTCTATGAGAATATCACCGCTCGTCGGCTCAATGAGTCTGTCGAGACATCTGACCAAGGTGGACTTGCCACTTCCTGAAAGGCCCATGATGACAAACGTCTCTCCAACCCGGACGTTGAAAGAGACATCGCGTACCGCTATGACACCGCCAGTCCTCGCCAGAAACTCCTCACGAGACTCATCAGCACCTATGGAGTTGATAAGCTGGTCTGATTGTTTGCCGAATATCTTGTAGAGATTCCGGCACTCAATACGGTAGTCTATATTATCGGTGGTATTTACTGACATATCTCATAAACCTAGATATATACGGCGCGCAGTAGACTGGTAAGTAATCCTGTGAGAAATACTATGGAGTACACTTATCCCGTATCCCGCGCTTAAACGTTGCGGCAGCGCGTGGAGAGGAAGTCAAGGATCGGCTAAGCCGAAAGATTAAAAGTGAAGAGAGTAGCTATGGCTCACACAGAAGAAAGTGCCCCATCGGCCGATGGGCGCGCCTTAGAAAAGCGGCACTTGTTTTACGCTTTGAAAACCTGATAGCATCAGAACCACTCAGGCCTTTGCAGTCATGTTCCATGTATCTATCGGATTGCATTGTCAGATGCATAGTATCTCCCCCCTTGGCCGCCTTTGCAACTTACTGGCGCATTCGGATGAGCGTGGGAACGATTTTCATCATAGTAAAGATTGTACAAGTCTGTCAACCGACGTCAGAGGCACTGCTAAGGACGTTTCCAAAGCTGGATAACAGATTGTGGCACCGAGTCAATAATGCCGGCCCGTCTTCGAAACCATCAACCGATGTAACAGCCCCGTCGTCCCCCGAATCTTCTTTCCACTCGCCCGTCCGGGTATACAATGATGGGCACCGCATCTCCCAATTCACGGGCCTCGTCCAGGGTTTTTTGGCTTAGGTCAGCCCTGCGCTCTTCGTAACTAACTCCCTCGTCGCCCCATTGCTCAATAAGCCTAGCACAAGCGGTGCATCCTCTGATGGTATAGACAATTGACAGTGGCTCCATGCTTCTGAACTTCAATCAACTGACTCTGGCTGGATGGTAATCTATATCTAGGCCGTTCGCCAGAGGAAATCACCATGCGAATCCGGCAGGTGCTGCAGGTTGGAGAAGGCCTGATACTCTGCTTTGGACGCGGACAGAATGATCTCATCTCCATGTCCAGGATGAATAATGGTGGTCGCAGGAAGAACGAACAGCTTTTGGGCTATGCTATTGATGGACTGCTGATGGGTTTCCTGACTCGTTGTATCGCCGGGACCGTCAGTAAGTAAGGTGCCTCCGGAGAAGAGGTGGTTAGCTATCAGGTAGCAGTATGCTCCAGGGGTGTGCCCTGGAGTGTGGATAGCCCTGATCTCAAGGCGCCCCACGGAAATTGAGGCTCCATCATGGAACGGATACTCGGGGCGCTCCGAGTTGATAGGTGTGAAATAGTTGAAGACCTGTGCATCAATCGCGCTGACCCACACGGGCGCATCGGTCTGGGAGCGCAAGAGGTCAAGCCCTGCAAGCTGGTCAACGTGGGTGTGGGTTATGAGGATAGCTTTAATCTGGACGCCTTGCGCCGCTTCCAGAATCCTGTCTGGCTCATCCGGAGCATCTATGATCACTCCCTCGCCTGTTTCTGTGTCTGCGACGATGTAGGAGTTGATGCCCTGTTTCCCGCACTCGATTCGTGAGACGCGGACTTCGATGCCGTGTTGGAGTGTCATTCTTACCTCCTTTGCAGTTGTCGCAATCAGCGACTATCACACATCCTACCAGAGTGGTGACAGACTCTCAATTTTTCTCCTAACACCACCACTTGACATATTTAGCACAGTTGTTCTATTATAGCCATCACATGAGGAGGTAAGTCATGGTCTTGAGCACAATAGCCGCGCCAGGAAGCATCAAAATACTGTCCACCGATGCCAGCAGCAGCAGTTATCCTGTGACCGTCAGGCTTCGCGGTCGATGGGACGACGTGAGGGCGGTTGTGTACCACTGGGGTATCGACGTGGAGTGGGAAGAGGCCGTCAGTCGACTCCGTGAGGAGTGCGCGGTGGATGGAATGCTGAACATGAGGGACTAACAGATATATGACTGCACGTGCGATAGCCTTGTCTGTCAATGCCGTGACGCTGGGAGCGACTGCAGTATATCTAACGGCCGTCGGATAGTGACAGCCACAACGTGTTTCCTTAAGGAAAATCCGCAGTAAACTTCTGAAGCTCTGTATCACCTCCCCTCTTTCACCCAATTCCTCGATTGAAAGTTCACATCAATGTTGTGGTATTATGCCCGTTGTCTGATACCTTTAAGCAAAGAGGTACTCTCAATGACCACAGAATCAGAGTCGCAGCGAACAAGTCGGTTCATTGATGTCGGCGATGTTGCAATCCACGCCCTGGACTGGGGAGGGGGCGGCACCCCACTGATTCTAGTACACGGAGCCATGAGAACAGGCCGTAGCTGGAACGCGATGGCCCGTCGTCTCCGCGATGATTTTCGAGTCATCGCCCTTGATGTACGTGGACACGGTGACAGTGGAGCTACGACTGCAGGCAACGATTCACACAGCCGGATGAACGATATAGCTCGGGTAACAGCGGGACTAGACCTGGAACCCCATTTCATCATGGCCCACTCTCTGGGCTGCGCTTCTGCCGGACTCTATGCATCCCACCATGCCGATCAGGTAAAAGGTCTGATCCTCGTTGAGCCGGTGATGGATATCCACGCTTTCTGGACGAAGGGTGAAACCTCCAAAAGCGATTGGATGGAGAAGGCATCGGCAGGTCGTAGGAACGGTTGGGCGAGCATGGACGAACTCAGGTCAAGGCTGGGGCAAAACCGCGCCACCAAGGCATGGGCGCCCGAGGTTACTGAGGATATACTCCGAGAGGAGACTCGTTTGTTCCCAGATGGTCGCGTAGAAATCAAGTGGGATCCGTCCATATATAATCTGGATGAGATGTGGGAAGACCGGACTTCTCTGCTGTATGAGGCACCGCGCATTGGCATGCCTACGTTGGTACTGGCAAGGGTCGATAATCCTCAACTGGAGAGTAACCTAAAGCCCCTTTCCAATGCATTACCCAACGGGAGAATCAATGTCCTACCGGATCTCGGTCACTCCATGTACATGGAGGCCCCAGGCCTTATAGCCGACATTGCGAGACAGTTCTTTGGCTAGCGCGTGTGGCTTTCTACTCAACGACAACATTGACCAAACGACCTGGGACGTAAACTATCTGACGCACCTGTTTGCCATCCAAATGCGGCTGAACCGCGAGACTCTCCATAGCCAGGCGTTTGGCGTTTTGCTCGCTAATGTCTGCGGCCACCTGAATGCGGTCACGCACTTTACCGTTGACCTGAACCACCATCGTAATCTCATCGTCCATGGCTAACTTCTCGTCCCACTGTGGCATTAACTGGCCGTGTATGCTGTAGGGATGGCCGGTACGCTCCCAAAGCTCTTCTGTGATGTGTGGAGCAATGGGGGCTAAGAGCAACAGCAGCTTCTCAATGGCGCTCTGCCAGGTGTCGGCGACGACTGCTCCATTGTCCCATACCTTGCCCATGTAGTTGGTCAGCTCCATCATGGCTGCCAGTGCGGTGTTGAACTTGAAACGCTCAAGGTCGTCCTCGACTCGCTTGATGGTCTTATGAGTCATACGCAGGAGGCCTCTATCGGATTCCTGGGAAGCAGGCTGTTCTTGCAGTACCGATACGTCCCTTTGCGAAATATCCCACACCCTGTTGAGCCAGCGGGCCATGCCGTTGAGAGCGGTGTCTGACCACTCTCCCCCCTGGTCCCAGGGGCCAAGGAACATAAGGTATGTGCGTACTACATCGGCCCCAAATTCTTGCACATATGGGTCAGGGGTGACGACGTTGCCGCGAGACTTGCTCATCTTCTGATTGTCGGCAATGATGGTTCCCTGGTTGAAGAGACGCTGGTATGGCTCGTCGTAGTGCACAATGCCGAGGTCTCTCAGCGCTTTGTTGAAAAAACGGGAGTAAAGGAGGTGCATGACGGCGTGCTCGGCACCTCCGGTGTACTGGTTCACTGGGAGCCAGCTTTTCTCTGACTCGGAATCAACCGGGCCGTCGTGGTAGTTGGGGCTTGCATAGCGCAGGTGATACCAGGAAGAGTCCACAAAGGTGTCCATGGTGTCGGTCTCGCGCTTGGCATCGCCGTGGCAGTTGGGGCAGGTGGTGTTCAAGAAACCCTCGTGGTACTTGAGAGGTGATTCACCCGTGGGACGGAATTGGGCATCCTCAGGTAGCAGCACAGGAAGGTCTTCCTCTGCCATCGGCACGATGCCGCACTTAGCACAGTAAACAATGGGAATCGGTGTACCCCAGTAGCGCTGCCGGGATATCAGCCAGTCTCGCAGTCTGTACGAGATGGTGCGATGCCCCCATCCCCTGCTCTCAATGTGGTCGGCAATACACTCCTTGCCTTGGCTAGACGGTAGGCCGTCGAAACTGCCTGAGTTGACCTGTGGTCCCTCGTCTACAAAGGCTTCCTGCAATTCCTCTCCGTTCCAGCCCTGCGGTGATATGACCACACGGACCGGTAGATTGTACTTCCTGGCAAATGCGAAGTCGCGCTGGTCGTGGGCAGGCACACCCATGACGACGCCCGTTCCGTAGCTAAGCAGGGCGTAATCGGCAATATAGAGTGGCACGCGCTCGCCGTTGAGGCGATTGGTGGCGTATGAACCAATAAACACTCCTGTCTTCTCATGCTCGGTGGAGAGACGCTCAACCTCGGTCTGGCGTCTGGCCTGCTCCACGTACTTCTCCACCTCGGCGCGGCGGTCCGGAGTAGTCAGCTTTGCCACAAGGTGGTGTTCAGGGGCCATGACCACAAGGGTAACGCCGTAGATTGTATCGATGCGTGTGGTGAAGGTGCGTATCTCCTTCTCCTCCAGTCCGTACTCGGAGATGTCGAAGCCTATCTCAATGCCAACGCTTCGCCCAATCCAGTTGGTCTGCATGGACTTGATGCGCTCAGGCCAGTCAAGCAGACCTGAGAAGTCCAAAAGCTCCTCGGCGTACCTGGTTATCCGGAAGAACCACTGCTCCAGATCACGACGGGACACCGGAGAATCGCACCGTTCACACTTGCCATCAACAACCTGCTCGTTGGCCAGCACTGTCTGGCATGAGGGGCACCAGTTGGCCGGTGCCTTGGCGTGGTAGGCCAGCCCCGCATTGTATAACTGCAAAAATAGCCACTGGCTCCACCTGTAATACTCCGGCTGGGCACAGATTATCTCCCTGTCCCAGTCATATATGGTGCCCATTGAGCTTAGCTGATGGCGCATGTTCTCAATGTTGCTCATTGTCCACTGATAGGGATGTATACCGCGGCGTATGGCCGCGTTCTCGGCTGGTAGGCCAAATGCATCGAATCCCATGGGGTGAAGGACATTGTAGCCTTGCATTCGTCGTAAGCGGGCGTGGGCGTCCGCTGGGGCCATTGCGTACCAATGTCCTATGTGGAGGTCGCCGGAGGGATACGGGTACATGGTAAGCTCGTACCATTTGGGACGAGGGTCGTCATCCCTAACCTGGTACAGCTTGTCGCTGGCCCAACGATCCTGCCACTTACGGTCTAGTTCCTTGGGGTTGTATCTCTGCTCAGTGGTACGCATTGACATGGATATATCTCCATTGGAAATTGTAGGTATTATAGGATCTCACAAACATAAACCACAAGAACGAAGCAAAAAATAACGGCATGACGCCTTTACAATCCCTGATGCGAGTGCGATGAAAGTACTGGAGCAAGAGATTGCTGATGTATAATGAAGTAGTATGAGAACATCTGGAGTTGAGTTGCCAAGACCAACAGTGCTGATAGTAGAAGACGAAGAGAATATTCTCGAAGCCGTCAAATACAACCTGGAGAAGGAAGGATACAGGGTGATTACTGCCGTGGATGGAGAGAGAGGATTGGAGTTTGCTCGCAAGTCCAGTCCTGACCTCGTCATCTTGGATGTCATGCTTCCTAAACTCGACGGCTTTCAGGTGTGCCAGATTCTGCGAAGGGAGACGGATGTCCCAATATTGATGCTGACGGCCAAGGCCGAAGAGATAGATCGGGTGGTAGGTTTGGAGCTGGGCGCGGATGACTATGTCATCAAGCCCTTTGGAATGCGAGAGCTTTTGACCCGGGTCAAGGCCCTGATCAGGCGCTCTAACATAGCCACTGCAAAATCTCCTAATACGGCTTTGCAGTTTCTGACGTCAGGGAACCTGGAAATAGATATTACGGGTCACCAGGTGAGGATGAACGGCGACCCACTGGACTTGAAGCCCCGAGAGTTTGCACTGCTAAGACTGTTGGTGGCCGACAAGGGACGAGCCTTAACTCGCGATCATATCCTTGATAGCCTTTGGGGACATGACTACATAGGTGACACACGGACAGTGGACGTTCACGTCCGCTGGCTCCGCGAGAAGATTGAGGTCGATCCCAGCAGTCCAGAGAGAATCATCACCGTCAGGCGGATAGGGTACCGCTTCAAACAATAATGCTCCTGCATACTCTTCAATGGCGTATTCTCCTGGCTTACACTGTCCTTATCGTCATCTCTATGGGAACGGTGAGCATATATCTGGTCAATTTTGTTCAGGTCTCCTATAGCTCAAACCTGGAAGAGCGCCTAGAGCAAGAGGCCAGGCTGTTAGGTGAGTCCACGGGTCGATACTTTAAAGATAGTCTGAGCGCTGTGGAACTTCAGAACGTCAGCGAACGCATCGGAGACCTCATAGAGGCGCGAGTCACGATAATAAGCCTGGAAGGCGCTGTTCTGGCAGACACTTGGGAAGACCCTAGACTCATGGAGAACCACATCTCGCGCCCGGAGGTGCAAAGTGCCATGACAACAGGACTGGGAAGGTCTACACGTGTCAGCAGCACGGTAGATCAGGAAATGGTGTATACAGCCATTCCAATTGAGGTTGATGGGATACCTGTGGGTGTAGTTAGAATAGCAATACCAATCTCCCAGGTTCAACGGGCAGTAAACCAGTTCATCGTTGCCATCGCCTTTTCAGCCATCATTGTAACTTCCCTCTCTATAGCCTTAGGTTACTTACTGGCTCGTCGGACCTCTCGCTCGGTTCATTCCGTGACGGAGGCCTCCCGCCGCCTTGCGAGTGGTGACCTGGATCAGCGTGTCGAGGCATTGGCATCCGATGAGACTCGGGACTTAGCCAATGCTTTCAATAGCATGGCCACAGCACTGAAGAAGATGGTCAATGACCTATCGTTGGAGCGAAACAAGCTATCGGCTCTCCTCGATACAATGGCTGATGGTGTTGTGGTTATCCGCCAGGTATTTTATCTCCGCCAGGGGGAGGGCCTGATCGAACTAATTAACCCAGCTGCTGAAGAACTACTAGGCCTCAGATCTTCGGAAGCGGTCGGCAGTAGGTTCATGGAAACTGTTAATGACACTGAGATCCAAGAACTAGTATACCGCTCCCTTGAGACTGGCGAGCAGCAACATGGAGAGATCGAGCTGATGCAGCCCCAGCGATCCATAAGCGCTATTTCCACTCCACTTAATAGGGAAGGCCCAAACGGCGTCCTATTAACCTTGCACGATCTCACGCGGATTCACCAGGCAGACTCGACTCGCAGGCAGTTCGTTAGCAACGTCTCTCATGAGCTTCGTAGCCCTCTAGCGTCCATCAAGGCTATGGTGGAAACACTGGAGAGCGGTGCACTGGAAGAGAAGCAGGTGGCCACGGATTTTATACACCGTATTCACATGGATATTGAGCGCATGAGCGGCATTGTGGAGGACCTACTGGAACTCTCACGACTGGAAAGCGGCTATGTCGTGCTTGACATGACTCCTATGGACGCACGGACATTAATGGAAGATATTAAGTATGAGTTCCAGCCACGTGCTGACGCTAAAGAGATCACGCTGGAGATAAGTTCGCCTGACTCTCTCCCTTTAGTAATGGGTGAGAGAAACAAGCTGCACCAAGTTTTGGCCAATCTGCTGGACAATGCCCTGAAGTTCACTCCTGAAAGAGGTGCTGTGACACTGTACGCCACTTCTCTAGTGAATATTATCCAGATCTACGTTTCCGACACTGGGATTGGCATTGCCGAGGAGCACCACTCCCATATATTTGAGCGATTCTATCGTGTAGATAGCTCTCGGCAGTACCGGGGCACTGGCCTCGGTCTTGCCATAGCCAAGCACATTGTTCAGTCACATGGGGGCGAAGTTGCCGTCGAGAGCCGCAAGGGGGAGGGTAGCATTTTCTCTTTTACTGTTCCGGTCTCTACCTAGTCAGTATCACTTCTTTATCCATTGGCCGATATCCTCCAGCACGCGATCACCCTGATTGTTAACTGTCAATTAACAATCCTTTAACTGTTCGTTAATATCGCCTCAAATAATCTACGTTATGATAGAAGTGTAAAAAATGAAGGTGGCAATAATTTACTCGAATACCGCACTAGTAGTGCTACCTGACATCCGAAACAGTTATCAGTTACGTCCTTATAGAGGGACTATTCATACACAAAAAAGTTTTCATTGCAGAGGGTATCTCGTGCCTTGAGAACAGATATATGGAGGACACAATGAAGTTATCATTCCTGCCACGAGAAGAAAAATTCTTCTTCTTCTTCCAACAGAGCACCGCCAACCTTAAGGCCACGGCGGCAAAGCTGCAGGATCTCATGGAGAACTACGAAAATGTTCCGGAAAAAGTGGCTGAGATAAAACGCCTGGAAGAGGTGGGGGACACCATAATTCATACAATAATGACCAGCCTCCATAAGACGTTCGTCACTCCCCTGGACAGGGAAGACATCGCTACACTTGGAGAACGGCTCGACGACATTGTGGACAGCATGGAAGAGGCAGCCCGCATCATGGTGGAATATCGGATCGAAGATTCCACTGAGGAAGCCAAGGAACTTTCCCGCATCCTCTTCCGTTGCGCTGATACCCTCGATCAAGCTATCGGGCTATTGCACTTCCGGGGTTCCAAACTCGAGGCGATTCTCCCACTGGCCACAGATATCAATACATATGAGAATGAGGCAGACCAGGTGGTTAGCAGAGCAATGGCAGTATTATTCAACGGTGATGCCACGCCCATCTACGTACTCAAGTGGAAAGAGGTCTACGACCTGCTTGAGCAGGCCACTGATTTCTGCGAAGATGCGGCCAACATGTTGGAAGGCATAGTGTTGAAGCATGCCTGAACAAGCCATCCTAATAATAACAATAGGTCTGGCTTTAGCATATGCCTACGGTAACGGCATAAACGACGCTGCCAATGCTATAGCTACCGTAGTCTCCACGCGTGTCCTGACACCATTGATGGCTGTGCTTCTGGGCGGAAGCATGAACTTGCTTGGAGCACTTACTGGGACGGCCGTTGCCAAGACCATCGGTAAGGGGATTGTAGACCCGGATCTCATGTCTCAGGCCGCGGTGATGGCGGCCATTATGTCGGCAGTGACATGGGTTTTTGTTGCCACCCGTTTTGGATTCCCCGTCAGTGTGAGTCACTCGCTGGTCGCAGGTGTAGTTGGCGCGGGCGTAGCACACGCTGGGTTCACAGCGGTCAAGACGGCCACGTTCTATAAAGTGCTTCTGGCACTGGCGCTGTCTCCGCTCTTCGGCTTTGCAGCAGCCTTCATCTCCATGATAATCATCTACTGGCTCTTCAGGAGCTGGACGCCTAACCAGGTGACGACGTTATTCTCGAAATTGCAGATACTTTCGGCGGCATTCCTGGCCTATAGCCACGGTAAGAATGATGCTCAAAACGCCATGGGCATCATGGCCTTGGCTGTCGGTGTGTACTACGCCAGGGAAGTCAACGTGGAGCTTTGGATGCAGCTAGCCAGTGCCCTTATGATAGGACTTGGGACTGCACTGGGTGGCTGGAAGGTCATACGCACCCTGGGTATGCGCGTGACCAGGCTCCAGCCTTCAAGCGGCTTTGCTGCAAATGCCTGCGCCGCCGCCGTTATTGAGATGGCCTCCACAATAGGGCTCCCCGTAAGCACAACGCATACGTCCAGCAGTGCCATAATGGGAGTTGGGGCAACACGACGCCTTTCAGCAGTGCGTTGGGGAGTCACCAAGGGCATACTCTGGGCGTGGTTGGTAACCTACCCGTTCTGTGCCATTCTGGGCTGGATACTGTCCAAAATACTTGGGGCGGTGTTATAGGGTGTTACCCAACCACCTCAAGGCCAGCATAGCCAAGTAGGAGCTTCTTTATACCGGACTCCCCCTTGAATGCCACCGTTACCTGGTGATCTTGGCCGGAGGCTACGCAGCTTACGACAATGCCCTCGCCGAACTTGGGGTGTTGCACCCGTTCCCCGGCCTTCAATGGCATGCTGGTCATTTCCTCGGCGGGCAGTGTAGATCTTTCATAGAGGGGTCGTGCGAGGGAAGAGACGCGCCGTTCCGGCTGGCCCATGGGAGACACCAGCTTCTGTGGTATGTCACTCAGGAAGCGGGAGGGCATGTTGGCACCGCCGTTGCCCCTGAATCCGCGGCGGAATGCCCGGGTGATGTATAGTCGTTCCTTGGCCCTGGTCATACCGACGTAAAAAAGCCGCCTCTCTTCCTCCATCTGTTCAGGATCATCAAAGGAACGTATGTGAGGCAGCAGTCCTTCTTCCAGGCCAACAAGAAACACCAAAGGAAACTCCAGCCCCTTGGCCTGATGGAGCGTGATGAGGGTGATGGAGTCCTGGTCTTCTTCCAGTGTATCCACATCGGAGACCAGCGTTACACCCTGCAAGAACTCGGATAGCCTGTCCTCCGGGTCAATATCCTGGAATCTCAGCGCTGTTGAACGCAGCTCCTGCACATTTTCCCATCGCTCATGCCCATGCTCACCGTCCTCCATGAGGAAACTTCTGTATCCTATATGGTCTACGACAGCATCTATCAGCTCCGCCACCCCAAGGTTCTCTCCCTCTTCCATGAGCGAATTGATGATACGGAGAAACCTGGCAACCGATTGGGAAGCGCGGTTATCCAGTGTTTGGCCTGCGAGTGCTTCATTATCTCTGTCCACAGCGAGCTGCATAGCGGAGTAGAGGGGTATATCGCTATCGCGGGCTATTTGAGTAAGCCGCTCCACTGTACGCTGGCCTATCCCTCTTGGAGGCACGTTAATCACCCGTGAGAGGCTGACCTCATCGTAGGGGTTATGGATGGCCCGCAGATATGCCACCACGTCCTTCACTTCTTTGCGCTGATAGAAACGGAGCCCTCCTATCAACTTGTAGGCGATGCCGTATCGCAGGCATCCTTCTTCCATGGCGCGGGACTGGGCGTTTACACGGTACATCACTGCGCAATCGCCAAGGCTGTGCCCTTCCTCCCGCTTCAGTCTTTGTATCTCTCTCAACACCTGTTGTGCTTCCTCTTCCGGGTTAAAGGCTTCCCCGATCAATACAGGCTTACCACGCTGGTTCTGAGTGACAAGTGGCTTGTCCATCCGCTTGCGGTTGGCGGAGATGACTCCGTGTGCTGCCTCCAGGATTGTCTCTGTAGAGCGGTAGTTCTCCTCTAGGGTGACAAGCCCTGCATCTGGGTAGTCACGTTGGAAGGAAAGGATATTGCGTATGTCAGCGTTACGCCATGAGTATATGGACTGGTCAGGGTCGCCCACCACACAGATGTTGCGGTACTTTGCTGCAATCTGACGTGCGATGGCGTACTGGGCTATGTTTGTGTCCTGGAACTCGTCTATGAGGATATGCTCATAGCGTGACTGGTACTTGTCCAGCACCGCCGCGTTGTCCCTGAATATGGCGTAGGTCTTGAGAAGCAGGTCGTCGAAGTCAACCGCGTTGTTACGTTGCAACAAGTCTTCGTACCGCTGGTAGACTTTGTAAACGATCTCTTCCATTGGGCCGGAGCGGCCAGCGGCAAAGGTCTGCGCGTCTATCAACTTGCTCTTGGCTGCGGATATGGCCGATAGTATCGATCTGGGGGAGAAGCGCTTGGGGTCTACCTCCACAGCTTCCATCGCCCGTGCGAGGACCGAAAGCTGGTCCTCCTGGTCGTAAATGACAAAGGCCTTGTCCAGGCTTATATGCGAGCCTTCTCTGCGCAGGATGGACGCACAGAAGGCGTGGAATGTAGCAACGGTGAACTCGTGCTGTACGCTTCGCCACCTGGCAAGCAGTGGAGCGGAGGTGTCTTGATCGTTCTTACCAAAGAGCCGCTCCCTCATCTCTCTTGCGGCCTTGTTTGTGAATGTAACCGCTACTATGCTGTGCGGAGCCACGCCCTTGTCTCTGACAAGATGGGCTATGCGCTGGGTGATTACCCTGGTCTTGCCGCTTCCCGGGCCCGCCAAGATGAGCAACGGCCCGTCCACAGCCTTCACAGCCTCGCTCTGGCGCTGGTTGAGTTCGTCTAAGGCATTCATATTTGTTCAATGGAAGTATACAACAGTACAAGCCCTTAATTAGTTGAAACACCACGTAAATTCATCAGTTATGGCACCCTCAAAATATAGACGTTTTGCAGTAGCGTTCGCTATACTAAACTGGAAATTCCACATCACGAATCCCGCAAAATCTTGGAGCCAGATAATGAGCGATATTCAACCCTTTAAGGGACTACGATACAGTCTCAATAAAGTCACAGACCTAGAGCAGTTGCTATGCCCTCCCTACGACATCATCTCACCAGAGTTGCAGTTGGAACTGCACCAGAGGAATCCCTACAACGCCGTCCGACTTGAATTTGGTATGGAAACTCCATCCGACTCGGCAAACGATAACCGTTATACAAGGGCAGCCCATTTGCTTGAGGAGTGGCTTAGCCAGGGGGCGCTACGTATAGAAGACGAGGCCGCTTTTTATATACTTCAGGAAGACTTCCCTCATCAGGGACGCTCTATGAGGCGCCGCTCCATTCTGGCCGCTGTGCGCTTGGAAGAGCTTTCAAAGGGTGTTGTACTACCTCACGAAGAGACTTCACCGGGGCCGAAACGTGACAGAATGGAACTGCTAGCGGCAACTAAGGCCAACCTGAGCCCCATTATGTCGATATACCGCGACTCATCCGGGGAAGTCGGTACACTCGTGGATGAGGTTGCGTCAGGGCCGCCCCTAGCCAGTGCCGACTACGATGACACCAATATTCAACTATGGTCATTTACGGATAAGACGATGGTGCAGGCTGTAATCCAGTCGTTGAAGGACACCCCTGTCTACTTGGCTGACGGCCACCATAGATACGAGACAGCACTCCAGTATCGAGATATACAGCGTGCCGATGGGAATCGGAGCGATGCTCTAGGCAGCGACTTTGTCATGATGTCTCTAATAGAGATACAGGACTCAGGCCTGGTGGTGCTCCCGTATCATCGTGCTATGCGGGGACTGTCCACCGATGAAATGGAACGAATAATGGCGCAGATAAATGAGTCCTTCGACATCCAGACCCTTGATGTAAGACTCGATCAGACAGGGCATGTGGTTTCTCATCTGGAAGAGCTACTGAAAAAGACTGTCGTAAACCAGGTTGCTATCGGGCTACTGGAAGCTAACGAGGGGAAAGTCTCTCTGCTCACCCTTCGCAACCAGCCTGGTGCCTCTTCTCCGCCTCTTCAACGATGCGCCGCCCAGGTACTGGGGAGAAGCATCCTTGAGCCCGTCCTGGAGACTCAACAGAGGGCCGTGGAAAGGGGTATTTTGCGCTTTACCCACGACTCAAAAGAGGTGCACCAATTGATAATGGACGGTGACTACCAACTAGGCTTTATCTTGCCAGCCCTGTCCATGGACCTGTTTGAAGAGGTGGTGCTATCCGGCGAGCGCATGCCCCTGAAGTCAACCTACTTCAGCCCCAAGCTACCCACTGGCCTGGTGATAAACAGCCTTGGGTGAGTTCTAAAACCATAACAACTACCATCACCGCCTACGACGTTGTGCCATAGCCGCAATCAGTGTGTCCTTAACCCACTGCTATATTTTATCTACCACTCAGGCTAACCATGCTGACTGTAGAGGATGGTTCTTGCTCACTCTGAACTATAGAAGCGTCCATCAACCAAAAGAGGTGGAAGATGACAGCCAACCAACCCATAGTTCTTTTCGTGTGTGTACATAACTCGGGTCGCAGCCAGATGGCCGAGGCATTTTTCAACTATTTGGCGAAAGTATCCAGAAACACTGCCGTAGCGTACTCGGCTGGTACTCAACCAGGCGTCCGGGTTAACCCAACTGTCGTTCTTGCGATGGCCGAGTTGGCCATGGATCTCTCTCAAAAGCAGCCCGCACTACTGACACAAGATATGCTGGACTCCTCCCAACGTGTCATAACCATGGGATGCAACGTGGAGGAGTCATGCCCTGCCAATATGGTGGTGACTGAAGACTGGGCCTTGGAAGACCCCAAGGACAAGCCACTGGAGAAGGTTATAGAGATACGAGATGAGGTTAAGCGCCGCGTGGAGGAGTTGATAGATGCGATGGGGCAACAGGGTTTGTAGCGGCTAATCCGCTCCCATTTGCGCTAAAGCATTCATACTCATGGTTTGCCTGTCTGGCTACGTATAGTAGGCTATCCCTCGTTCTCACGGATTCTTCTGGCACACCCGACCATTAACTCTTAAGCCACAACTAACGTGTGGAGCTTCCACACGGCAATGCCTGAAGACCTTAGCTCGCATATCAGATGATCAAGCAAGACCAAGCGCTCACCAGCCCGGTGCGAAGGCAGCTTATTGTGTGTGCAGGGCCTGCCCGGTCTAAGGCTCGTTTGACTTCAGGGCCTTAGACAGTCCGCCCAATCGCAGTCTCATCAGCCCCTTCAGGTCATCTGTTGCGGTCTTGACGACGCGGACGCGTGTGTCGGGGTCGTCCACCCACTCCACAGGGACGTCCTTGATGCGAAATCCACCCTTTTCAGCCAGCAATAACAACTCAGAGTCGAAGAACCATCCCTGATCCTGTATCTTTGGGATCAGGAACTGGGCAGCGTTACGACTTATGGCCTTGAAACCGCACTGTGCATCGGAGAACCTTGTGAAGAAAACGGCCTTTATTATCAGGTTGTAGGTGCGTGAAGTAACCTCTCTCTTTAGGGAGCGCTTCTTCACAACAGAACCTTTCATGAGTCGAGAGCCTATCGCTACGTCGTAGCCGTTCTCTCCGATAGCACGCGCCAGCACTGGGAAGGCATCCAGGCCTGTGGAGAGGTCAACGTCCATATATGAGAGGATGTCCGCGTCACTATCCAACCATGCCTTGCGCAGCGCCCTGCCCCTTCCCCTAACCTCCAGCCGCGTCCAGCTAACCTCTGAGTACTCCTTGGAGAGGGCTTCGGCGATGCTTGGGGTTTGGTCGGTGGAGCCGTTGTCGGCTATGACAATACGAAATTCATAGGGCGAATATTTTCCCAGGAACTCACGTAGTGATGACATACACTTGGGGAGAGCTTTCTCTTCGTTGAGGACTGGTATGACTACGTCTATCATTGGAGCCATGATGATATCCTGTCCTGCTCGCCCCGACCTAGTGTCGGAAGTGGCGTACTCCAGTGAAGACCATAGCCAAGCCAAGGCGGTTAGCTGCTTCTATCACTTCTCCGTCTCGAATGGAACCGCCAGGATGCACCACGGCCGTAACGCCGCCTTCCGCTCCTGTCTCCAGACCATCGGCGAAGGGGAAGAAGGCATCCGAGGCCAGCACAGCGCCTTTGGATGCCTCGCCAGCAGCCTTGAGGGATAGCTGTACGCTTATGATCCTGTTGGGCTGCCCTGCTCCCATGCCCAACAAGGTTTGGTCTTTGGCGATCACAATGGCGTTGGACTTTACGTGTTTCACGGCTTTCCATGCAAAAGTCAGGTCAAGAAGCTCTTCCTGCGTTGGCTTGCGGTCTGTAACCACTTGCCAGCCCTGTGGGTCCTCTTCCAAAACGTCCGGGGACTGTATCAAGACACCACCTGAAACCTGACGCACCTCCCCACCTTTCCAATTCACAGCTCCTGATTCTCCGAGCGCCAGGATACGTAAGTCGCGCTTTTTCGCGAGAATATCCAGAGCGGCAGGCTCGAATTCCGGTGCCAAGACTATCTCGTAAAAGACCTGGCGCATGGCCTCGGCTGTCTCGCCTGTCACGGGACGGTTGAAGGCCACTATGCCTCCATACGCGGATACTGGGTCTCCGGAGAAGGCACGTTTATATGCCTCCACCTGGTCGTCGTGACAGGCCAGGCCGCAGGTGTTGGTGTGCTTTATCACTGCGGAGGCTGGCTCCTTGAAGTCCGATACGGCACGCCAGGCGGCATCGGCATCAAGGATATTGTTGAATGAGAGTTCCTTGCCGTGAAGCTGCTTTGCTCCCGCAATGCCGGATGGAGAGGGATCGCCGTAGAAGGCCGCCTGCTGGTGTGGGTTTTCTCCATAGCGCAGGTCGTACAGTTTGCCGTATCCGAGAGTCAGTTCTTGACTGAACCCGTTATCCTTACCACGGAGGTAGCCAGCGATCAACGTATCGTAGAAAGCCACGTGCTGAAATGCCTTCTGGGCCAACCCCTGCCTCTCCTCGATAGTGAGACCACCCGTAGTCATACGCTCAGCCACCCAGGGATAGTCATTGGGGTCTACAACAACGACTACGAAAGGGAAGTTCTTGGCCGCCGCCCTGATCATGGTTGGGCCGCCTATGTCTATATTCTCAAGGGCATTGTCCAGTGTTACACCTGGCCGTGCAATTGTAGCGGCAAAAGGATATAGGTTCCCTGCCACAAGGTCTATTGTGTCCATCTGAAGTGTTGCCAACTCAGACACGTGCTCCGGGTTGTCTCTACGGGCCAGTATCCCGCCGTAGATTATGGGGTGCAGCGTTTTAACGCGGCCGTCCAGAATCTCCGGAGAGCCGGTGAGTTCAGATACCTGCTGAACTGGCAAACCTGCATCGCTTAGGGCTTTGTGGGTACCACCCGTGCTGACTAAATCCATGCCAGTCTTCTGAAGACTGCGAGCAAAATCCACAACACCGGTCTTATCGTATACGCTGAGCAGAGCCTTCATGGACTACCTCGATAATATTACTTCGTTGCCTTTCACTACTTCTCCCACCACACTGGCTTCGGGCACAAGCCGGCGCACTTCATCGGTCTTGTCAGGAGAGCACGCCAGTACCATGCCAACGCCCATGTTGAACACATCGAACATCTCGTCCATCTCCACACGGCCAGCCTCTTGAATCAGAGCGAAGATTGGAGGAACCTTCCACGTGGAAGTATCGAACCGCGCCCCAAGGCCTTCGGGAAGAATCCTGGGCACATTTTCCGGCAACCCGCCGCCTGTGATGTGTGCCATACCCTTGATCAGAGGCAGTACAGGTTCCAGCAGAGGGTAGTAACAGCGATGTGGCTCCAGAAGCGCTTCCCCTAGAGTCCTACCCAACTCCTGGTAGTTGCGGCTCAGGATAGAAGGGTCTTCTTCGACCTTGAATACCCTTCGCGCTAACGAATATCCGTTGGTGTGAAGACCGTTGGATGGTATGGACAGCAGTATATCGCCCTGAACGATGCTTGAGCCGTCTATGACGTCGTCTTTTTCCACCACACCCACCGCGAAACCCGCTAGGTCGAACTCTTCCTCAGGATATATGCCTGGTAACTGTGCCGTTTCCCCGCCTATGAGGGAACATCCTACTGCAAGGCACGCATCTGCAACGCCCTTCACAAGAGCCTCAGCTCTTCCAGGGATTAGGCGGCCAACGCCTATGTAGTCTAGGAAGAAAATTGGCTTGGCTCCGCAAGTGAAAACATCGTTGACGCAGTGGTTCACCACATCGATGCCTACTGTATCGAAGCGCCCGGTAAGGGTGGCGAGCTTCAGCTTGGTGCCTGGAGAATCCGTGCCGGAAACTAGCACAGGCTGACGATAGCCCTGCAGTTGGTACATTCCACCGAAGAAACCAACACCGCCAAGCACCTCTGGTTTGAGGGTCAAGGATGCCATATTTTTTATGGTATCCTTAGCTTTCCTAGCCGCTTCGTGGTCAACTCCGGCGGCACGATATGTCTCACCTGGCATAATGTCTCATCACCGGGAGGAGACTTCCAGTGCCATTTTATTCAGTTCCAACTGTACAGGAATAGGATGATTACCGGTGAAACAGCCATCACAATGGGTGTTCTTGCCTCCACCAACAGCCTTGTGCAGTCCATCAACGCTGAGATAGCCAAGGGAATCGGATCCCACAAACTGCCTTATCTCCTCAATGCTCTTGTTGGCGGCAATTAGTTCATTATAGGAAGCCATATCCACCCCAAGTTGGCAAGGGTGCCTGATAGGCGGAGCACACACCCGCAGGTGCACCTCAGTAGCCCCAGCCTTTCGGACAAGGCGAACGACGTGGGGTGTGGTGGTCCCGCGAACAATGCTGTCGTCTACAACTATGACTCTTTTGCCTGCTAGCACTGCTGGAAGCGTGTTGAACTTGAGCTGCACACCCAAATCCCTTACACGCTGGTTAGGCTCTATAAATGTGCGGCCCACGTAGCGGTTCTTCATCAGACCTTCGCTATAGGGAATCCCTGCTTCCTGCGCGTATCCCACAGCGGCCGCGGTGGCCGAGTCAGGTACACCTATAACAACGTCGGCATCCACCGGGTGCTCACGGGCAAGCTCGGCTCCCATAGCCAGTCTCAGGGAGTAGGTCAATTTGCCGCCGATGATGCTGTCCGGGCGGGCAAAGTATATGTATTCAAAGATGCAGGAGGCTCTGGCGCGCTGGGGGCTCCTGTAGAGGGTCTTCATGCCCTGGTCATTTATGATTATGGCTTCTCCAGGCTCTACCTCACGCACCAGTTCAGCGCCAAGATGATCAAGGGCGCAACTCTCCGAAGCAACAATCCAGCCACCGTTCATTTTACCCACGCAAAGTGGTCGCACTCCCAGTGGGTCGCGAATGGCAATAAGGGAGTCATGGGTAAGTACGACTAGGGAGTATGCTCCCTGGACTCGTCGCATCAAGTACTGGACTCGTTCGGCCCAGTCACGTCCCGGAGCATTGGCGAGCAGTTGTGCGATGACTTCTGAGTCGGTGGTGGCGGAGAACGTACACCCCCACTCCTCCAACTCCTGCTTCAGAGGAGCAGCATTGACTACGTTTCCGTTGTGTCCCAGTGCCAACTCTCCGTACGGGCCACGCACGAGTATTGGCTGGGCGTTACAGAGATTGCTGGAACCGGCAGTGGAATACCTGGTATGACCTATGGCTATATGCCCTGTGAGGCGCTCTAGGTCTTGTTCTCTAAAGGCCTGTGCAACAAGCCCCATGGAAGTGTTAACACGTATGGTTTCTCCATCGCTGACGCTTATACCAGCGCTTTCTTGGCCCCGGTGCTGAAGGGCAAAAAGCCCGAAAAAAGCAATGCGCGCTACGTCCTCGCCCGGAGCATACACTCCAACAACTCCGCAGTTTTCCTGTGGTAAATCGTCGGCCTTCGCCACCTCTACATCTGACGGAAAGGTTACCTTATTCAATAGCTCCCTTACCCTATGGCAACGTACCTGAATTGTATTCTCTCGGTAGAACTCGGTCAATCCCCGTACCTGCCAAGTATTTTTGGAATTGTGCGTGTTGACAGGAGTTTCGCAAGCCCTTAAATTACGTGAGTGTGCGAGTGTGTTGGCAGGCAAAGGCTTAATTTGCTAGCATACCGCGTGGAGGACAGTTGCCTATCTACGAGTACGAATGCGTAAGTTGTAATCATCTCTTTGAACTAAAGCAGGGCTTCGATGCTGAGACGACCCAGCCATGTCCTCTCTGCCAATC
>CAUZOU010000014.1:0-23481 GCA_963581795.1 Dehalococcoidia bacterium
GGGACGTCCGTAGTGTCCACCTGATCCAGTACCTGGAAGTTCTCTAGGATGTCTGACAACTGGTTCCGCAGGCGCTCAATCTCCTCATGACTCAACCCAAGGCGGTAGATTAGTGCTATGCGTTGGATTTCGTCCTGGCTCAGTCTGGGAGAGGTCATGGTTGTGTACCTGTCGGGAAAAGTAAGCCCAGTGTAACAAAGAGCCCACCCTGCTTCAAGGGCAGGAATGACGGTACCACATTCAGGCACCAATATTCCTTGGTTCTTAGGCGAGCAGGGTGATATACTGGAAGGGGGGACTCATGACGCATTTTCGTTGCGAAAGTTGGCTTTAATGGCAGATGCAGGCTATGACGTAGTAATCATCGGAGGAGGGCCCGGCGGGTACGTGGCGGCCATAAGGGCAAGTCAGTTGGGGTTGAAGACGGCATTGGTGGAGGGTGATGAGATGGGTGGTGTCTGCCTTAACTGGGGATGCATACCCAGCAAGGCTCTTTTGAGAAATGCCGAGGTGCTTACCCTCTTCCAGAGAGCCGAGGAGTTCGGCATATCCTTTGATAATCTGAGCTACGACTTTGGCAAGGCCATTGCCAGGAGCCGTACGGTGGTCAAGCGCCTCACCAGCGGTGTCGAGTCTCTGCTGAAGAAGAACAAGGTTACCCATATAAAAGGGTACGCACGCTTGAAGGACGCTCATACGGTTGTGGTGGAAGGCGACTCGCAAACCCTTGCTGCCAAGAACGTGATCATTGCCACAGGGGCCAGCTCTCGCCCCATACCGGGCCTTGAAATGGACGACGAGGCCCTCATAACCAGTCGAGAGGCTCTCGAGCTTCAGGAGGTGCCATCGCCTGTGATGATTGTGGGTGGAGGGGCAACCGGAGTGGAATTTGCCTACCTTTATCATGCCTATGGTGCTGATGTCACAGTTGTTGAGATGCTTCCCCGCCTGGTTCCAAGCGAGGACGAGGAGATTGGGCAGCAGTTGGAGCGCTCATTCACTCGTCGAGGCATAACGGTGCTAACAGGCTCACAAGTGAAGGAAGTGAAGAAGGGAAAGGCAGGCGTCAAGCTCACCGTGGAATCTCCGGAAGGCGCTAAGGAACTAGACTGCCAGAAGGTGCTGGTTGCAGTGGGAGTACAGGGCAACAGCGACGGCCTTGGTCTGGCGGAGCTTGGCATCGAAATAGTGCGAAGCTTCATCAAAGTTGATGAACGGATGCAGACCGGTGTCCCGGGAGTCTATGCCATCGGGGATGTTACTGGTAAGCTGCTGCTGGCGCACGTGGCCCAGGCACAGGGTATTCTGGCTGTGGAGACCATTGCTGGAATGGAAAGTTCCGCACTGGATTATAAGAAGATGCCAAAAGCCACCTATTGTCAGCCACAAGTGGCCAGCTTCGGCTACACGGAGAAGGAAGCCATAGATATTGGTTATGCCGTCAAGGTGGGACGGTTTTCGTTCCGCGCCAACGGCAAGTCCCTTGCCCTAGGGGAAACTGAGGGATTTGTGAAGCTTGTGACGGACGGCGATAGCGGTGAGATTTTGGGAGCTCACATGATAGGAGCGGAGGTCACTGAGATGCTTCCTGAGTTGATGATGACCAGCCTGCTGGAGGGCAGCGTAAAGGAGTTGGGTTGGCTTGTGCACTCCCACCCCACGCTATCTGAGGCGATCAAGGAGGCGGCCCTGGCGGTGGACGGTCAAGCCATTCATATCTAGGGTTTTTCACAAAGCACCATTCTGGATAGAAAATAATCCGACGAATTCTATGAAACTTCAGGACACTCTCGATAAAGGTCAGCTTTTGGATTTCTACCGGCAGATGTCCCTCATACGGCTCTTTGAGGAGAGGTCCGCGGAGCAGTACGCGCTTGGAAACATACGCGGCTTCCTGCACTTGTACATAGGCGAGGAAGCCATCGCCGTTGGTGCCATCTCCGCGCTCATGCCACAGGACTACGTTGTGACACATTATCGAGACCACGGCCATGCTCTGGTCAAGGGGATGGATCCCAACGCTGCGATGGCGGAACTCTTTGGCAAGGCCACGGGATGTAGCAAGGGTAAGGGTGGATCCATGCACCTCTTCGACGCCGAAAAACGATTTATGGGAGGCTATGCCATCGTTGGTGGGCAGCTTCCACTGGCGGTGGGGTTGGCCCTGGCAAGCAAGTACAAGGGCGAAAGTAGCCTTGTGATGTGTTTCCTTGGCGACGGTGCCATCAGCGAAGGAGAGTTCCATGAGTCGCTGAACCTGGCGTCCCTGTGGAAGTTGCCTGTCATATTCTTCGTGGAGAACAACCTGTACGGCATGGGCGCATCGGTTGACCAGATCCTTATATTCCATGATGAAATCTATAAGTTTGCCAGAGCATACAAGATGCCCGCCGCTCGAGTGGATGGCATGGACGTTATCAAGGTAATGGAGGCGACAAGCAAGGCAGTTGAGAGCGTCCGGAGTGGAGGGGGCCCCTATCTGATAGAGGCCATGGCCTATCGGTTCCGCGGGCATTCCATGGCCGATCCCTCGGAATACAGGGACAAGGCTGAAGAAGAACAATGGCGGAAGAAGGACCCCATTCTCAGCTTTAGCAAACGGCTTATTGATGAGAATATAGCTACCAAGAAGGAACTGGACGAGATGGAGAAAGAAGTGGAAGCGATTGTTTCGAACGCCGTCCAGTTTGCCGACGAGAGTCCATTTCCGGAGCCGGAAGCCCTCTATGAAGACGTGTACGGGAGTTAAGTGAGTATGGCTCAGATTACTTATAGAGAGGCTATGTCCAAGGCGCTGAGAGAAGCACTTGAGGACGAGCGCGTCTTCATGATGGGAGAGGACATAGGAAGCTACGGTGGCGCGTACGCCGTAACAAGGGGTTTTCTGGCAGAGTATGGGCCGGAGCGCATCCGGGAGACACCCATAGCCGAGTCCGTCATATCGGGGGCTGGAGCCGGTGCTGCCATGGCGGGCTTGAGGCCGATAGTGGAGTTGATGACCATTAACTTCAGCTTTCTGGCTATGGACCAGATTATCAACCACGCAGCCAAGGTTCGTTATATGTCCGGCGGCCAACTCACGTGCCCACTGATAGTTCGCACCGTTACGGGAGGTGGTGCTTCGGTGGCGGCGACCCACTCACAGAGCCTTGAAGGGTGGTTCGCTTCTGTGCCAGGCCTTCGTGTAGCCGTACCATCCACACCCTACGACGCCCTCGGCCTCTTCCGGTCTTCCCTGCAACAGGAAGACCCCGTTATCTTTGTGGAGCATGCTCTCCTGTACAGTAGCAGAGGGGAGGTGCCTGATGAGCAGTACGCCGTTCCATTCGGGAAGGCCGATATTAAACGGATCGGGACTGACGTTACAATTGTGGCTTATGCCCGTATGGCGATGGTGGCAATGAGGGCTGCCGAAGAGCTTGAATCTAGGGGCATAAGCGCCGAAGTGGTTGACCTCCGTACCCTGAGTCCGCTGGACGGAGACACCGTGGTGGAGTCGGTACAGAAGACCAACCATGCTGTTGTGGTGGAGGAAACGTGGTACACGGGCGGGTTTGGTGCAACCGTAGTTGGGCTGATTCAAGAGATGGCTTTTGACTACTTGAATGCGCCGATAGCTAGGGTGGCGGGGATAGAAGTCCCGATGCCCTATTCAAGGCACCTGGAACAGGCATCCATTCCAGATGAGAAACGCATTATTCAGGCCGTGGAATCCACCCTTGGTCGGTAACGTATAACACTAGGAGGCACAGAAATTGGCTACTACGGTCGTTATGCCTCAGATGGGCTTCGATATGCAGGAAGGCACCCTTGTGCGCTGGTTGAAGAAGGAGGGGGAGGAGGTCAAGAAAGGTGAGGCTATTGCAGAGATAGAAACTGACAAGGCCGTGGTCGAGATGGAAGCCTATGCCTCAGGGGTCGTGCTCAAGGCAATCGTTCCGGAGGGGGGTACGGTACCCGTGGGCCAGACCATAGCCTTCATAGGGGAGGCCGGAGAGGCTATACCCGAGGTCAAGCCTACCGCTAAGGTCGAGCCGGCGGTAGCCCAGCCAAAAGCGGCTGAACCGAAGGAAGCCCACGCTTCGTTCCAGGTAAAGGCGTCGCCCTTAGCCCGTAGGCTTGCGGAAGAAAAAGGGATAGACCTTGCCCAGGTCGCAGGGACAGGGCCGAACGGACGCATTACCAAGGATGACATACTGGCCTATGAAACTCGTGTGCCAGCCGCGTTATCTAGTGAAGAGGTTTCAACTCTGCCTGTTGCCACAGGTGGAGAGGTTGTGCCTCTCTCACGCATGAGACAGGCCATCGCCCGCCGCACAGCCCAGAGCAAACGGGAAGTCCCGCACTACTATGTAACCGCCGACGTGGATATGACCTTGGCCATGACTCTGCGGAGGCAACTCAATGAGACTTTGAACGGGGAAGCCCGGGTCACGGTCAACGACCTCATAGTGAAGGCGTGCGCTCTGACCCTCGCCAAGTTTCCAGTGTTCAATGGCTCCTTCGAAGGCGACCACCTGAGGATGAACTCGGGAATCAATGTAGGCATCGCCGTTGCAGTAGAGCAGGGTCTTCTGGTGGTTTCCTTGGGAGAGTGCCGCGGTAGGTCTGTGGTGGATATATCCAAGACCACAAAAGAGGTGGTGGAGAGGGCGCAGAGCGGAGTGATGCGGGAGGAGGACTACACCGGGAGCACCTTCAGCATCAGCAACATGGGAATGTTCGATGTCGACAGTTTCTCAGCCATTATCTATCCTCCTCAGGCCGCGGTCATAGCCATCGGCACAATCCGTAAGCAGCCGGTGGTACGAGATGACCAGATAACCATAGCTCAAGTGATGAAGGCGACCCTGTCCACTGATCACCGTGTGGCCGACGGCGCTCAGGCAGCGAAGTTCCTTGTGGAAATCAAGCGCGTGCTGGAAAACCCCGTAGCCCTCCTGGTGTAGTCCTTGCGGTGGAGTGTGGTGAGCCAGATACACTAATGGCACATATACCATATGGGAAACGAAAACCGTCAGAAAAGATATAGATTTAGCTTGCAAATGGGTAACACAACACTGTAAGATAACCCTTGAAATCGGCATGCGCTGCAGGTTATCTGCAGCTGGCCCCTTCCTTGAGGGATCAGGGACACCCCTGGTATAAGCTTTGAGCAGGAGGGTTCGCAATATGGCAGTCTCTCAGAAGATAGGTTCGGCGCTGGCAGGGCCTCCCGTAGACCCTGCATTCGCCAAGGTCTTGGATGAACTGGTGGCTTTAGCCCAGAGAGGGCATAAGCCGGACAGCCAATTCTTCAATCCATCAAATGAGTGGCTAATAAGTCACATGCGTATTTTCCAAGACCTTCCATCCTCGGAACGCGATCAGGTGCTCAAGGAAGCTGAGCAGGTCACTCAGGAATCGGAACGGCTCAATGGTCAAGGTAAGGCTGGCATTCGGGCTTGGCCTGATATAGCGGTTAGGTTGGAGACTGGCGGACTCGGCTTTTTTAGTCAGTTGGGAGTGGCGCGGCGGCCCGACCTGACGCAGTATTTCATAGATGGCTTTTCAAGCAACCGTGACGCCCTGTCTTTCAGCGAGGCTAATCAAACACTCTTTGCAGAGATATTCCCTTACATAAACAGGATGATGGAGCAGCGTTTCGCGTCCGGAGATACCATCATCCAGACGGACAGGCAGGTCGGCGACGTTCCGGAACGTTCATTTCACGCACGGCAACTCCTGTTCGGCACCGACTACCCTCAGCTCCCCTACATGTGGCGGCAGCTGACATTCGACCCCCCTAGTAATGAGAAGCAAGGCGCACCTCAGATACTGGAAGTCTCCATCCCCAAGTGGTTGGACGACCTGGGGTTGCCACAGGCTCTCAAGGACCGCGTCCAGGAGGCAGGACTAACCAGATTGGTCTTTAAAGCCCCCACCAAGGGACTGTCGTTGCACCTGGGGTTTGATTATCTGGGTGAGCATAAGATGGGGCCGTTGTCCATAGCTATGTTCCTAGTGAAACAGGCTAAGGGGCTTGCTCTACAGGCGGCCCTGAGCATGGCGCGGACTAAAAATCTAGACGGCGAAATGACCAACGCAGCGCTGATTACCACAGGCCCTTCGTTGCATGGCAAAAGCACCCTCACCATTATGATAGAGTTAATCAAGAGTGACCTCTCAAGTCTCCTTGGCCTGACGACTGACCCTGACGAGGGTATTTACCCGATGAATGACGATATAGTGTTGCTTCAGCCGTTGGCCAAGCCGGCAGAGATTGACCGCAACGGCAGGCAGATCAGTGTTTCCTACGGTATAGACGGCACGGAGAACAACCTGTATGCGGTGCCATTCGGACTCGCTCAGGAAAGTGACCCCATAATGTACGATGTCCTCCGTGGGTCTGAGGCCGAGCCCAATCCCCAGGAAACTCTTGAGAATGTGCCCTTCAATGCAAACGATGGCACACCGGATTTCCTTCAAAACCCCGTCCGCAATATGCGGATGATACTGTCTAGGTCCAGACTCCTAGACAGAAAGGGTGTTGCGCATCTGCCTGAGGCCTTCACCAACGGTAGGCTAAGCGATATGGTCCATGTGCCTATGGAGAGCACGGATAAGGTGTTGTGGCAGGGCGTGATGCGCCAGAACACCGTTGTCCCGCCCCTAGTTCGTTTGACGGCTGAGACCTATGTGCGTGCCCTCATGTATGGTGAGGCTGTCCAGACGGGTGCCGCCACGGGCGCCATAGGCAGGCCGTATGTGGAATACTTCTCTGACCCCTTCATCATCGGGTTGGAAGACGAGAACGCGAATCTGATGTACTCCATATTGCAGGATATCGCCCAGAGTGGCCTGTCTCAGGAGTACTACATGTTCAACACTGGCGGCTTGGGTGCGGACAGGAACGAAGAAGCCAGCGGGTCTATGTATAGGAAGATCACCCGAGAGGTGACCCTCATGCTTCAGGAAGCTGTTCTTAGAGGTGCTGCGAAGTTTGAATATGATTCGGCCCTTGGTGTGGATGTGGCTGTGGCCATTGTAAACAAGGATGGCAAAGAGGTACTTGATCTCCGGAAGGACTGGTTGCCCAGGGAGATATATGGTGAAGCTGAGTACCTTCGGCGCGTACTGGAGTTGAAGCGGAAACGATATTACGGCGAGAATGCCGAAGATAAAGCTGGCATTCTACGCTACACTAAGGTTACAGAAGCAATCTTCAGCCTTGATGACATCCCTGCGCCATCCAATGAACGTGAGTTGGTATGGCTCCTGTCTTTCTTTTGGCACGTTGATCAGGCCTATAATGCACTCACAGATCTGAAGCAGCATCTGAGCGAAGGCGAACGTCCGTCCGCTTCGGTTCTGGGCGCACTCCGAAGCTTCTATGAGGCGGGCCTTGCTAATGGTCTTGATCTGTCTTCGGAAAGCCAGGAAACCCTGCGACTCCTGGGAATCAGAGGGGGCTAGGACTAGAAGAGATCGCTGCCTCGTAGAACTGCTTTAGCCGGGGGCTGGAGTTGTCTAAAGGCGGGTATTGCTATATTCTTAACAGCATCACAAATATGGTCTGTATGGCCTGAAAGCGGATGCCAGATGTATGAGGAAGGTGGCTGCTTAATCCATGCCTGTAATTGGAGTGGTAGCCTCTAATAAGCGTGAGGCTCGCCGGTACCTAGATGCCATGGTAAAGCGAGAGGTGGTGGAATGTCTCCTGAAGCCCCTTTCATTACCACGTGTAGAAGAGACCGTATCCTCAGTTGACGGGCTTCTGTTCACCGGCGGTCCGGATATAGACCCACAATACTATGGTGCATCCGAAGACCCTAAGTCTGGCCTTAAGCATGCCCCACGTAGAGATAAATGGGAATTGGCGCTCCTCAAGGCCGCACTTGATCGCGATATGCCGGTACTCGCCATTTGCCGTGGTATGCAACTTTTGAACGTCGCCTTTGGAGGCAGGCTCATACAGGACCTGCCGGGCCACAGGATAGAGGGTTTGAAGGGTCGTTGGGAGTCCGCTCGCCACCAGCTGTACATCTCTCCTGGCAGTAAACTGGCAGCCATTTTAGGCGCAGGGGGATTTGTGAGCGTGAACAGCCTTCATCATCAGGGAGTTGGTGAACCTCAGAAGGCATCGGCGCTTATGGCATCTGCCTACTCAGTTGAGGACGGGCTGATAGAAGCGTTGGAGAGCCCTAGACATGGCTGGGTTGTAGGTGTTCAGTGGCACAATGAGATAGAGGAACAGGTCCCAAAGAACTTTGGCAACCTCTTCCAGTCCTTTGTAGAACGTGCAGAAACATACGGACAGAGAAAAGAGGCAAGTCTGTATCAAGTAGACTTGGCCCACATATAACCTCAGCAAAGAGAGGAAAAATCTATGGTAACTCCTTCTGTCGGCAACATACGACCAGTGCGTATCGAAGATGAGATGCGCAATTCATATCTAGACTACGCCATGAGCGTCATTGTCGCTCGGGCACTCCCAGACGTGCGTGACGGACTCAAGCCGGTGCAGAGGCGAATCCTGTATGCCATGGATGATCTTGGCATGAGGGCAGGTACTTCGTACAAGAAGAGCGCTCGTCTGGTTGGAGAAGTGCTTGGAAAATATCATCCACACGGAGATAGTTCCGTATATGAGGCGATGGTGCGCATGGCTCAGGATTTCTCGCTGCGCTATCCATTGGTCGACGGCCAGGGCAACTTCGGAAGCATTGATGATGACCCTCCCGCGGCCATGCGATACACTGAGGCCCGTCTGTCTGCCATAGCACAACAGATGCTGGGGGATATAGACAGTGATACAGTGGACTTTGCGTCCAACTTTGATGATACCCTCCGGGAGCCACATGTCCTTCCTGCCGTGCTTCCCAACCTGTTGATTAACGGGGCTGCGGGCATTGCCGTTGGAATGGCAACTAGTATTCCTCCTCACAACCTGAGAGAGGTGTGCGATGCGACTGTTTATCTCATAGACAATCCGGAAGCCAACGTTGAAGACCTGATGAAGTTCATCAAGGCCCCTGATTTTCCCACTGGCGGTATCATCATGGGCCGAGAAGGCATCCTAAATGCCTATTCCACGGGGCGTGGGCGCGTGCTAGTACGGGCTAGGGCTACCATTGAGGAAGGCGAAAGGCGATCTGAGCGCAAGCAGATTGTGGTGACTGAAATTCCCTTTCAGGTGAACAAGGCCACGCTGGTGGAAAAGATAGCACAACTGGCCAAGGACAAGAAGATAGATGGTATAAGCGAAGTTAGAGATGAGTCAGACCGTCACGGCCTACGCGTCGTCGTTGACCTACGCCGAGAGGCTCAGCCAGAGATTGTGTTAAATAACCTGTACAAGCATACGTCTATGCAGACGGCATTTTTTGTTAACACGTTGGCCTTGGTGGATGGTCAGCCCCAGGTGCTGCCTCTGAAGAGGCTTCTTAGGCACTACATAGACTTCCGTCGTCAGGTGATCACACGGCGGGCGCAGTTTGACCTAAAAAAGGCCCAAGAACGTGCACACATACTTGAGGGTCTGCGGACGGCCCTGTCCAACCTTGATCAGGTTATCATCCTCATACGTCAGGCCACCAACGTGGACACCGCTCGGCAGGGACTAATGGAATGGCTCACCCTGACCCAGATACAGGCACAGGCGATTCTGGATATGCAGTTGCGGCGCATTGCCGCTCTGGAGAGAGAGAGGATAGAGGAGGAGTTCCAGCAGCTGCGCAAGACCATCGGCGAACTTGAAACCCTGCTGGGAGATCCTCAGAAGGTGCTGGCAGAGGTTAAGAAGGATACCAGAAAGATTCGCAAAGACTTTGGCGATGACCGCCGCACCGAGGTATGGGATGAGGAACCCGATGCTCCTACCAGGGAGGATTTGGTTCCCCATCAGGATATGGTGATTACCATCACACAGCGAGGTTATGTGAAGAGCATGCCGCTTGACACGTACAAAGCCCAACACAGGGGTGGCAGAGGTGTGACAGGTATGGTAACTAGAGAAGCCGACATACTCCAAAATCTCATTGTAACCGATACCCACGATACACTCCTGTTCTTCACCAATCGAGGTAGGGTCTACTCAACAAGATGCTTTGAAATACCCATAGATGCCTCGCGCTCTACCCGCGGCATTTCTGCTGTGAACCTACTGTCTCTCAACGACGGAGAGCAAGTCAACGCTGTTCTGGCGCTCTCTTCCAGCAACGAAGATGAGTTCATCATGTTGGCCACCCGCAAGGGAGAGATAAAACGGATGGTTTCCTCTTCCATGACCAACATACGGAGTAACGGGCTTATAGCTATGGACCTTGAATCGGGTGACGAGCTTGTCTCGGTTCGTGGGGCTCATGAAGGGGATGAGGTTGTGATGGTGACAGAGAAGGGCATGGCCGCCCGCTTTCCTATTGCAAATGTCAGGTCAAGTAGTCGATACGCAGGCGGGGTAAGAGGAATACGCCTTGATCAGGAAGACAGAGTAGTGTCAATGGATGTGGTCATAACTGGGGCACAGCTCTTTGTGGTAAGTCGTAGAGGATTTGGGAAACTTACTCCAATCCAAGCATACCGTAGGACGGCCAGGGGCGCCAAGGGTGTCATAACTCTCAAGATTACCGACAAGACCGGGCCGGTGGCCGCTGCACACCTAGTGCTGGATGCCACCGAGATCATGCTGGTTTCCGAACAGGGCATCATAGAGAGGCTCGCTCTATCAGAGGTACGGGTGACTGGTCGTATTGCCCAGGGCGTGTGGATCATGCGGGACAAGGAAAAGGGCAATTTGACTGTGGCTACCGTGGCCAGCATCAACGGTTCTGGAGGGGCGGCTAAATAGGTTTTGGTTTTGCCTATTCGTCCCTCAGCTGTAGGTACTTGAACAGCAGTGGATGACGTTGCGTCGCTAGGTCAAGCGCTTCCTTCATCACGCCTCGAAGTGTGAAGTGAGCCTGGGGACTGGTGCGCAGCTTGAAGAGGTGAAAACACTCCCTCAGGTTCATCTTTGAAAGTACTCGGCGAAGGTGGGCGTGTGTTACCAGGTACCCTCCAACCCCTGGAAGAGCTTCGGAAACGCTGTGAAACCCGCGGGCGGCTGTTTCCATAGCCTCCTTGAATTGTCCCTCCAGACCGGCTTGCAGAATGAGGTCCGGGATGATGTATCCCAGGTCTACCGTCGCCTGTTGGGAGATGTAGGTCTGCATTCGGTGCCGCTTGAACTCTCTATAAGCTCCGTAGTCCATCACCAAGTCAAAAGTATAATCCACAGCCTCCAGTTCCCTTATTGGGATGTCATGAGGGCCAAGGCTGTTCAGAGCCTTGTGGACTACCTCCTCTCGTTGGGCCTGGCTCATGTTCTCCACCCTTTGCCAAATGTCTCCATATGAACCGGAGGAGAAACGGTATAGCAGTGCTGTCACCAGCTTGGATTCAGCTTCGGGGTCGTAGTGGACCAGTTCCGCCCGGCAGGCGCCGTATGGAATGGACTCTTTCTCGTCCTCTGCCAGGCTTTCCAGGGAAGCCCTGGAAAGCACCAGGTACCCGTTGCGGTCGGCGTATTTTATAAGTGTGGGAGTTATGGTCCTGCCCTGCTCCCTCAGCGCTTCGCCTATATCATGTTCCTCAAGGAGGTTGGATGAGAGGAGTTTGCGAACGGCGTGCTCCATGGAGCGGGCGTTCAGGGTCATGCCCACGTTGGTAAGCGTGGCTGTGGGAAGTAGAAAACGGCAGACGTCCGTGGCCGCACGACGTAGACGTAGGTTGTAGCCAGAGTCACGTTCGCCCTCGTTCTTGGGTGTAACGCTCGCCAGATGCTCAAGCAGCTTTTCCGTTGTGTCCTGGTAGGCTCTGAATAGGGAGTCGCACGTGTTTACGTACACGTCCCTGAGACGGTGACCATCAAGTTCCACTGGGATGTGATAGTGGCCTTGGTCAAGTACCTGGTATCGTGAGGATTTCTCAGTGTATGAGGCCAGACGATTGTCCTCCAGTGTGTCGCAGGCTAGGCGTGAGATATTCTCCACAGCCATGTGGAGAATTGCGTGCTCCGCCACAGAGGCATGGCCGTAGTTGAGTACCCACCGCTCGTGGAAGTCCGCTGCTTTCTCAGCGGTCACGACCTTGGCTATCTCATCGAATGGCTTAGGGTTGCGGGAGGTCATTGCGAAGACCACCGCGAGTTGCTCCTCAGTAAGCTCTCTGGGATCCAGTGGGTAGATACGTCGAGATAAGTCCATGTGCTCTTGCCTCTGTTGTTAATCTCTCAGGATAATAAGACCCTGATGCTCCTCGGTCATTTATATGAGGCGAATTTAGGGCATTACTTGATGAGCCTCGTTTTCATCACACGTAAGGCCAAGAACAGGAAGAAGGCCAGGAAACCCATCATAAGCAGGAAGGACGCCAGAAGAGTCCAGTCAAGTTCACCGAAAGCCAGCCCGCGTACCAGATGGGCTGCAGGTGTAAGCGGCAGGAACCAGGCGAAGGTGGATATTGGAGTTGGGAGCTCGTTCAATGGGAAGAAGACCCCGCTGAAGAACCACATGGGGGTGACGAAGAGAGTGAAGAAATTGTTGAGGCTGTTCAGGTATGGAACTAGTGCCGTTACCGTGATGGCTATGGAAGCGAACATAAGCCCAATGATGAATGAAACCGGTATTATCAGTAGTGCCCAGGGAGAGGAAACCATGCCAAGAACATAGGTGGAGGCCAATATTGCGGTAGTCGTGAGAGTGGAACGTGTCGCGCCCCAGCCTATCTCTCCCATCACAAGGTCTTCTATGCTGACCGGCGTTACGATAATGCCGTCGAAAATTCTGTGCGTCTCCATGCGGAGGTAGGTGGAGAATGTGCACTCGAAGACGGCATGGAACATGGCATAGCTGGCCATGATTCCAGGGGCCACGAACTCCCCGTAGGTCTTGCCATTTATGTCATCAACGTAAAAACCAAGCCCAAATCCAAGGGCGGCCAGAATAACGACAGGCTCAGCAATGATACCTCCGAGTTCGGTCTTCCACAGCCGCAGAAATACATCTCTGTTACGCTGCCATACTTTTGCTGACCTGTAAGTTGGAAGGGTCATTCCTCCCGTAGCTCTCTGCCGGTTAGGCGGAGAAAAACATCCTCCAGGTTAGCCGCCCTTACGACTACTTGCTCCTCCTCCAGTTCACGTGCAACGGAGTTAGCTGCTCCGTTTGGGGAGAACATGTAGAGGGTATCTCCATGTTCCTCAACCTGCATTCCATTCTCCTTGGCCAATGTGTTCACGCGGTCGGCCACTAGGCCCCTGGAAGGCACTTCAACTACCTGGCCTCCAACATAGGTGCGTACCAGGTCTCTGGGTACACCTTCAGCCAATATCTTCCCGTGGTTCATTATTACCAGCCGGTCACACAGGTGGGCTGCTTCCTCCATATAATGGGTGCAGAGGATCATGGTGATGCCCTGTTCCTTGAGTGAGGCTAACTTTTGCCATACCAGATGGCGGGCCTGGGGATCAAGCCCCGTGGTGGGTTCGTCCAGCAGAAGCACCGAGGGTTGGTGGATAAGGGCGCGGGCTATAAGTAAACGTCGCTTCATACCACCTGACAGAGTGTCAATACGGTGGTGTGCTCGCTCCCCAAGCTTGAAAAGGGATAGCGCCTCCCAGGCTCTGGCGAGAGCTGTGGGGGAGTCCATGTCGTAATAGCGGGCATAGGTTAGCAGATTTTCCAGGACGGTTAGATCCGAGTCTAAGTTGTTCTCCTGTGGTACTACGCCAAGGAGCGCTTTGACGTCCCGCGGGTCATCCGATACCGATTTGCCTTTTATCAGGAGTTCCCCTGAGGTTACGGGAGATATGCACGAGGCCATCTTAAGCGTGCTGGTTTTTCCTGCCCCGTTTGGCCCCAGGAGACCGAAGCACTCTCCCTTGTAAATGGCTAGGTCAATCCCGTCGACTGCCAGGTTGTCTTTGTATTTTTTAACCAGGTTTCTGGCTATGACTACAGGTTGAGATGTGTTTTCCCTAGACATGATGAAGGGATGATACACTAGGTTGGAAGCTGGGGGAAGGATGACGCTTGCGCGATTCTGGTGTGAATGCAGGCCACAGCCAGGTTTAGAAGCTAGCCTGTTCGTCTAGGTCATCTCTTGGAGAGGGGGGTGTTACTTCATGGTCGGAAGGTGGAGCGGCGATGGAGGCCTCTCCCTCCTCGTCCCAATCGATGATGGGGGGGCGTTCAAGCTCTATTTCTTCCTCTTCAAGGTCAAGTTCTGCTGGCAGGGGAGGAGCTCCTAGATATGAGTAGACTCCACCTGACGGTTGCTTGTTGGGGAAGGAAACCGTACCGTACTGACTGCGATGCTGATACGTTTCTTTGATCATGACGACCAGGTTTTGCTCCCGTACGGAAGTTACGGCGGCGGCGTATATGTTGCCGCCCTGGATTAGTTTTGCAAGGCGCTGGCCAATCCTTGGTTCAACTTCTCCTAGGTACTGTCCTTCAGGGTTTCCCACTGTCAGTCCAGTGACGGACTCCTGAAGCTCTACTGAGTCTCCAGGTGCCATACGCAAATGAGCTCCGTCGGCTGGCAGTTTCATTAGCGAGATGGTAGTGGATTTCCCGCGCTCCTCTATAAAAAGCTCAGGGGTTACCTTTGTGCCCTGCTTGGGTATGGCAGCCGCCTCGTTTAGCTGGGCAAGCCTTTGGAGGTTCTTCTTGGCTATGCCGTTGGCAGGCGATATCTCCAGGGTCTGGCGGAAGGCATCCTTAGCACCTTTGTACTGGCCCAACTCAGACAGAGCCTTTCCTAGCCTGTTGTACGCCTCCACATCTCTGGGGGAGTCGCTGACAATCTCGCGGTTCAAGGTTACCGCCTCTTTCCAGCGGCTTGCCAAGGCTAGGGTTATGGCGTCCTTTGCCTTGTCTCTTTTTATTCGCGCTTCGTCTTTGTTGGCTAGGTTCATTTTCTATACTCCGCCTGTGTTCTAGGGAGGGGATTGTATACTGACTGTCAAGGTGATTGCAATCCCTGACTGTCTAGCTGTAGCATTTTCCTGATAATTTATTTATGGTGCACTTAAGATGCTGCATTATGAGTGGGGATTTTGGCTTGAGTATTCATCCAATGTGTTGGAGTTGAGAGGGATTACTGTAAGAGTTAGTCCGCTAGATCCGTATTGTCGGGCGTTCCAGCATCGGGTCCTTTGTGAATGAGCTTCCCGTATTTACCCTTGATGGAGTTCCAACGTACCGAAAGTAAGTCCTTCAGCATTAGGAAGCTGTCTCTCACCGGTTGCACCTTGCTTCCCTCGTGGTAGTACCAATCGATTGGCACCTCTTTGATGCGTAACCCCAACTTTTGGGCCAAAAAGAGGATTTCGACGTCGAACCCGAATCCCCCGGTACGCTGTAGTGGGAAAAGAGACTCTGCGGCTTTGGCATTGAAGCACTTGAAGCCGCATTGGGTATCGGTAAAGCCCCTCACGGCTAGCAGGCGCACCATTAGGTTGAATGTGCGCCCCATGAGATGGCGTCTGAAGGGTTCATCGAAGCGGTGAGCACCGGTGGCTTCTCTGGAGCCTATAGCGACGTCGAAGTCTGTGAGCGTGGACGGCAGGAACCTCTCAAGGTGCACTATAGGCATGGAGAGGTCGGCGTCGGCTAGAAATCTGTACTGTCCACTCGCATTCAGCATGCCGCCCCGTACCGCCCATCCCTTGCCTCCGTGGTTGAGCCTGATGAGGCGTATTTCAGGGTGTGCTTCGGCAGCAGCCTCCACCAGAGCTGCGGTCCCATCCTGGCTGCCGTCGTCGGCCACAATCACTTCCCAGGAGTAGCTTTGACTGCCAGCGTATTCCACGACGGTATCTAGTGTCTGGGCGATCCGCATCTCCTCGTTGTACGCCGGTATTACGATGGAGAGAAAAGGTTGCGCCAAAGGATCGGGCCGCCTTCCATCAAGTCTAGTCAACCTGGTCTAGGAGGAAGGTCTCATGCAGTGCGCGCACTGCGTCCTCCACTCGGTCTTCAGCCACAATGCAGGTTATGCGTATCTCGGACGTGGTTATCATTTCTATATTGACGTTGGCTTCGTACAGGGCGCGGAACATACGGGCTGCGTAGCCGGGATTATGCTGCATGCCCGTTCCCACAATGCTTACGTTCCCAAGGTAAGCATTGCTTACGCAACCACCGGCTCCCATGTCATGTGCAACGGGTTCTACTATATCCATAGCGATCTCAAGGTCTTCCCGTGCCACGGTGAATGTGAGGTCGGTGATACGCTCAACGCTGACGTTTTGGACAATGGTATCTATGCTTATTCCCTTCTCGGCCAACGGCTCGAAAAGGGTGGCGGATATTCCTGGACTGTCTGGAACACCCAGCACGGTTATCTTCGCCACGTTCTTGTTGTGGGCTATTCCTCTAACTCGGTTTCTCGTTTCCATATGGGGCCTCTCAGTGAATAAGTGTTCCTGGTGTGTCTGTGAAGCTGGATGTCACCAGGATGGGTATGTTATACATAGCTCCCAATTCTATGGAGCGGGGATGCATTTTCGCCCCATAGCTTGCCAGTTCCAGCATCTCCTCGTAGTCTATTTCGTCAAGTATTTGGGCATCTGGCACAATACGGGGGTCGGCGGTGTAGATGCCGTCCACGTCCGTATATATTTCGCAGATCTTTGCTTCCAGCCCTGCGGCCAGTGCCACTGCCGTGGTATCTGACGCTCCTCTGCCAAGGGTTGTGACGTCCATCTCATCTGTAATCCCCTGGAAACCGGCGACTATGACGATGGTATCTTCCCGCAGCTCCTTCAGGATGCGCTGTGGGTTCACGGCGGTTATCCTAGCGCGGCTGTAGTCCATGTCGGTGTGGATGCCAGCCTGTCCACCATTGAGGCTGATGGCCTTGTATCCCAGTGAGCGAAGTGCCATGGCAACAAGTGTGGAGGACACGATTTCTCCCGTGGAAAGCAGGAGCGCCAGCTCACGCTCGTCCGGCCTTTCCGTGACAGCGTTGGCCTGGCGTAGGAGGTCATCTGTGGTATTGCCCATGGCTGAGACTACCACCACAACCTGGTTTCCTTCGTCCTTTGATCGCGCAATACGGCGTGCAACGGCCTTGATTCTCTCGGCGTCCGCCAGAGAACTGCCCCCGTATTTCTGAACGATTAAGCCAGTCATGGGTGGTTCCATAATTACGCTGAGACCAAGTGTGCCCCCAAGGAGGAAGGGCTTGTTACGGTTGTATTGCCTGAAAGTCCCATCTTGTCTGCCGCGTTGGCCATTTCGAAGCCGATGGTCATAAAGTTGGATGTGGCGAGCGCAAGTATACTGGAGCCGCCGCCTGAAAGGAATACACCCGCCGCCCCGGCATCCTGGGCGGCGCGGAAGATGTACTTCATGGCGGGGAATATCTTCTCTCGTGCGGGCTGGTGCAGCCTGTCCTGGGTGGCAATTCTCAGATGTTCTGTACGTCCGCTGGACAGGGAGTTCACCAGCATGGCAACCCTTCCAAGATTGAATACAGCGTCTTCACGGGTCACCTGCTCTGCAAGGACATCTCTGGTGTCTCTGGTGGACATGGGTAGGTCAGGCACAAAAACTACTGCCCTCAGTTCAGGAGCTACGGGTACGGTATTTGCAACGACTCTGTCTCCATCATGCACGACGGCCTGGCATCCACCCAAAAGAGCCGGAGTTACGTTGTCGGCGTGGCCTTCCAGTCGCACAGCCATATCAAGGAGGCATCGCTGGTCGAGGGGGTGGTCGCAAAGGGCGTTTGCCGCCACCAGCCCCCCCACGATGGCTGCGGCGCTACTCCCCAGGCCCCTTGCCAGGGGTATGCGGTTCTCGCACTCTATATACAGAAACGGTGTGTCCTCACACACCTCGCGAAGAAGGGTTTGCGCAGAGCTGTATATCAGGTTATCCTCCACGCTGCTGAGGGTATCGGAACCCTCTCCCAGGACAATGACCTTCGATGCCGGAGATACGCTCATACGTACCTCGTTCCACCAGTCAAGAGCAATGCCAAGGCAATCGAAGCCTGGGCCAAGGTTGCCAGATGTGGCTGGGACTCTCACGGTGACTTTTCGCTGCTCCATACCAGGAGTATACAGGGCGACTAGCTGTGATTCAAGAAAGTGGCAGCGGCGAGGGCTGATGCTTCAGGAGGGCTTACGTCTAGAGAGACGCATTAGTTTGGCAACTCTCTAGTGCTTATTGTTCCCCCATCTTCGCTATGGTATCCACATCCTTGTCGCCGCGGCCGCTGAGACACACGAGTACAATGTTGTCCTCCGGCAGAGTTGAGGCAAGCTGGCAGGCGTAATATATAGCATGGGCTGACTCCAGGGCGGGGATAATGCCCTCGATTCTGGACAGCGTGTGAAAACCCTCCAGTGCTTGTGCGTCGGTGACGGCTACGTACTTGGCGCGGCCCGTGTCCTTGAGGTGGCTGTGCTCTGGTCCTACTCCGGGGTAGTCTAGGCCTGCGGAGATGCTGTGTGTCTCCTTGACTTGTCCGTGTTCGTCCTGCAACAGGTAGGACATCGAGCCGTGGAGTACTCCTGGCCTTCCTGCTACTAGAGTTGCGGCGTGTCGCTCGGATTCCAGCCCTTTGCCTCCTGCCTCAACGCCCACCAGCTTAACTGACGTGTCGTTTACAAAAGGGTGGAAGAGACCTATGGAGTTGCTGCCTCCACCAACGCAGGCGACGGCGTAGTCGGGCAGGCGTCTCTCGGCCTCCAGAATCTGCTGACGCGACTCGTTGCCGATGACCGTTTGGAAGTTGCGTACGATCATCGGATATGGATGTGGTCCAACCGCGCTGCCTATGAGGTAGTGAGTGGTCTGTACGTTGGTTACCCAGTCACGGATTGCCTCGTTGATGGCGTCCTTCAGAGTGCGGCTGCCGGATGACACAGGTCTCACTTCCGCTCCCAGAAGGTGCATACGATATACGTTAATGGCCTGACGTCGCATATCCTCTTCGCCCATGTACACAAGGCATTCCAGTCCCAGCATCGCGCAGGCGGTTGCGGTGGCGACACCGTGCTGTCCCGCCCCCGTCTCGGCTATGATGCGCTTCTTGCCCATGTGTTTGGCAAGAAGTCCCTGACCTAGAGCGTTGTTGATCTTGTGGGCTCCTGTGTGGGCAAGGTCTTCTCTCTTCAGATAGATGCGTGCGCCGCCATACTTACGGGAGAGGTTCTCAGCGAAATACAGCGCGGTTGGCCTTCCTGCGTAGGTGGTGAGGTAGTGGGAAAGCTGGGATTGGAACGCCGGATTTTCCTCCGAAGACAGATATGTTGCCTCCAGCTCCTCTAGGGCTGTCATGAGGGTCTCGGGCACAAAGCGGCCGCCGTGGGAGCCGAAGTGGCCCCAAGAGTCGGGTAGAATTACGTCTGATGCTTTCATCGTGTTGCTTTCTGCTGTGGGGTCAGGTGGGAGAGGAGGCATTTAAGATACAGTCTATTTGGTGGGCCTGGGTAATGAACTTAACGATTTTGCCCGCATCCTTCTGGCCATCGGTCTCCACGCCGCTGGAAATATCGAGTCCCCAAGGCCTTGCCCGTCGTATGGCCTCGCCCACGTTTTCCGAACTGAGTCCCCCTGCCAAAAGGAAAGAGTAATCACTGGCCAACGCCTGGGCCACTTCCCAGTTGAAGACCTGGCCTGTACCGCCGAGTACACCATCCTTGAAGGTATCAAGCATACACATGTGCCCGTTCTTCTGGTATGTCTTCAGCGATCGTTCTACTTCCAGCAGTACCTCCTGAGCGGGGGTGTCGTTTTTGACGTGGAAGACTTTGAGCACAGGTCGCACTATCTGATCACAGTATTCAAGCGATTCGTGTCCAGATAGCTGTGCCATGTCCAAGCCACAATAGTTGAGGATTCGGTTGACTTCATCCAATGGCTGATTGGCGAAGACACCCACCCATTGAGGCTCTTCCTGGTGCCACTGGGCACGGAAGGACTGGATGAGACTTCTTGCGTCATCCATGTCAACGAGCCTGCGACTGTGAGGCTCAAATAATATGCCAAGGAAGTTCGCTCCTGCATCGGCCGCGGCCAACGCGTCGTCCACATTACTGAGCCCGCAAATTTTTACTTTGGTCACAAACAACCTCTCTAAGATGAACCGTGTAGTAGTTCTCTCACCTTGGTTCCAGGGTCAGGTGCTGTTACAAGGGCTTCACCAACAAGCACGGCGTGGACACCAACGCGGCGCAGCCTGACCAGGTCATCGTGGCTGTGGATGCCGCTTTCGCTAACCAATATCTTGCCGTTGGGAACCAGGGAGGCTAGATGTTCCGTGGTTGAGATGTCAGTTCCAAAGGTGCGCAGGTCGCGGTTGTTGATGCCTATAATCTCGGCACCGGCCGCCAGGGCCGTCTTCATCTCATCTTTGTTGTGTACCTCCGTAAGTACCTGCAGCCACAGGCTTTGGCTCAGATCAAGCAGCTCTTTCAGGCTTTCGTGGGTAAGGATGGCCACTATCAGGAGGAGGGCGTCGGCCCCATAGGCTCTGGCCTCGTGCACCTGGTATGGATCGAAGATGAAGTCTTTGCGTAGAACCGGCACACCAAGGGGCTGAAGGATTTGCTTGACAGACGTCATGTGTTCAAGGCTGCCTTGAAAATTATCCCTCTCCGTGAGGACTGAGACAGCCGCCGCGCCGTTATCGGCGTAGGTTTTTGCCAGGGCCGCGGGGTCGTAGTTATCACTGAGCAGGCCCCGTGAGGGTGATGCTTTCTTTGTCTCGGCTATGAGCCGCACTCCATCGCCCATGAGAGCGCCGGAAAGATTGAGCGGCAACGGAAGCGCCTTCGCCTGCTCTTGCAGGGACGTAAGGGGCATTTCTATCTTGCGGCGCTCTACCTCGTGCCGCTTGGTCTCCACGATGCTGTCCAGAATAGTAGACATCTTTTGTAAAATCTGTAAGTTTTGTAAATCTTTTTTAAAAGTTTAAAAAATAATTAAGTGAGCGTTTGGCTCAGGGTCGCAAGTGACTGGAGCTTTTCCATCCCTCTGCCGCTGTCGATTGCCTCGGAAGCACGGGCTATCCCCTGTCCAATGTCCTGAACGGCGCCTCCGGCTGTCAGAGCGGCAGCGGCATTGAGCAGCACAACGTCACGATGCGGGCCTTTCTCACCTGATAGTACACGGTTCATGGCATCCACGTTCTCCTCTGCTGAACCGCCACGTATGGCGTCTACTGAGGCCCTAGTAAGGCCCTGTTCCTCCGGGGTCACGGTATAGTTCTGGATGGTGTCTGCTTTCAGTTCCCATATCTGGGTGGGGGCGGCGATGGAGATTTCATCGAGACCGTCTTCTCCGTGGACAACCAGCGCGTGCTGACACCCCAACTGTTGCAGCACTCGCGCCATCTTCTCGCCCAGTGCTCCGTCAGCTATTCCCAGTACCTGACTTCGCGCTCCAGCGGGGTTTGTGAGGGGGCCCAAGATGTTGAATGCCGTCCGGATGCCTATTTCTCTCCGGAGTGGCCCGGCGAAACGCATGGCTGGATGGAAGGTCTGGGCAAACATGAAGCCAAAGCCCACGTCCTGAATGCACCGCTCCACTCCCTCTGGCCCCAGGTCTATCTTCACTCCTGCGGCCTCAAGGACATCGGCACTGCCGCAGGCGCTGGTTATAGCGCGGTTACCGTGCTTGGCGACCTTGGTGCCTGCACCCGCGACGACGAAGGCGGCGATGGTGGAGACGTTGATTGTGTGGGCGCCGTCGCCCCCGGTTCCGCAGGTATCCACAAGGTCGCCACTTGATTGCACATGTAGGGACTTCTCCCGCATGACCAGTGCCATGCCTGCGATTTCCTCTGCGGTCTCGCCCTTGAGACGTAGTGCGGTGACAAAAGCCCCGAATTGCGCAGGAGTTGCTTCTCCTGTCATTATCTCCTCCATGACCTGGGTCGCCTCATCAGCGGACAGGTCATGGCCGGAGACTATGGTACCTATGGCTTGTTGGATCATTCTTTTGCCCTTTCGGGAGCGGCTAGGCTTATATGATCAATCACCCAAAATGTGCTTCATGATGATGGAATGGGGTGTGTGGGCCTTATCCACGCCACGAAACTCGAAGACCTTGACGTCCATTCCCATGACCTGGATCATGATCCTGTCGCTGCCGAAGAGCCCACGCTTGAAGAAGATGCCCTGGTAGTTCTCGCTGCTCACGGAGACGATGCGGCTGTAGGGAATGCTTACAATAGCCTTCTTCTTGCCGAGAAACTCCTTGTCGTAGTAGACAAGCGGTTTGTCGGTCATGCCGAAGAACCCGGTGGAGGAACTTTCCAGATCGAAGACACCAGTGAGGGTTTCTTGAGGCAAACAGTACTTGTCAATCTTCTCCAGCTGGTCCTTTTTATCTACGATGATGTTCGTGCTGTGGATTGCCACCTACGCCCCCCTTTCGGCGGGCGCTTTCTCCTTGGGCTGCATGTCTAGGAAGTTCCGCAGAATGTCCTTACCAACCACAGTTAGAATCGACTCCGGGTGGAACTGGACGCCCTCCACCTGGTACTCCTTGTGGCGTACACCCATTATCAGTCCGTTGTCCGTCCATGCGGTGACCTCCAGCGTATCAGGAAGGTCGTCTTTGTAGATTGCCAGGGAGTGATAACGGATGGCCTCGAAGGGGTTAGGCAGTCCTGCGAACAGGCTTTTGCCATCATGGTGAATAAGGGATGTCTTGCCGTGCATGATCTCGCCGGCCCTGTCCACCGTTCCCCCGTATGTATAGCCTATGCACTGGTGGCCGAGGCACACTCCCAGTATGGGCACGCGGCCCTGGAAATGGCGCACCACGTCGTTGGATATTCCAGCCTCCTTGGGAGTACGTGGCCCCGGCGAGACGACTATCTTCTCGGGAGACATAAGCTCTATGTCCTCCAGGGTGATCTGGTCATTGCGTACAACCTCCACCTCTGCGCCGAGTTCGCACAGATACTGGTAGAGGTTGTAAGTGAAGCTATCGTAGTTGTCTATCAAGAGAATCATTAGGTTGCCTTGCTGTCCTGTGGCTCGTGCGGTTCTCCCGCGACAGGTATATTGTACCTGGCAAGAGGTTGAAATGGAAGTCGGAGAGGGCTTTGATGGCTAAGGCTGTGCCTGTAATGGATGCATTTTCCCTTGATGTGATGGAGACCGACAGGACCTTAGCATTCAGGGATACCAACGGCTCATCGTTCCCAATCCGTATCTCTGTCATTACTCTGGTAGGTGTAATACTGCTACACTCGTAGTATGGATATTGTAGCGCGGTGGCTTGGAATACTTACAATAAACCTGTTGCTGGTGGCGAGTTGCGCACAGGTCACTGGCACTCCAACTCAGGTACCAACTGAGACACCGACGCCGCTTCCTACACATACGCCCAGACCAATGCCCAGCCCCACGGCTATATTCACGACCTCGGTTACACCAACACCCACCATAGGTCCTAGCCCAACGCCTGTCATCGTGCTTCAGCCTACGCC
>CAUZOU010000015.1:0-22218 GCA_963581795.1 Dehalococcoidia bacterium
CTAGTTCCATGACCTCTTCCTGGGCATTGTCCAGCTTCTCCACCTGGAGGACATCCCCAGGGTGGACGGTATACTGCTTGCCGCCTGTTTCTATTACTGCGTATTCCATGTCAACTCATGGAGTGTAGGGCAGGCGATTGAATATGTCAAATATCCGATGTTTCGTAATCCGGCTTGACACTCTCATGGCCTGTTTGTCGGTTAATACGATGCTCAAACAGAGCCTGAGTCCATTCAAGCATCGTGTGGTTCACACTCTTGACGCGCTCATGGACTGAAGGGCATGGAGGATGCGCACCATTGCGTAGGTATCACGCTGGCAATATTCGAGGAGGGCGTTGTGTATTTGCTCGTATTCTGGTGGTCGGGTGTCCGGAGCAATCATCCTGGCGAAGGATATGGATGCCATTGAGCCTTCGCGTATCTCAAGGTCGCTGTATGTCATATCAGGTGCAAGGGCGGGAAGGACTGCCTTTATGGAGTAACTGCCGTGGAAGTCCGGGTGATAGCAGTGTGTTCTCACGAGGGTCAGGAGATCCAGAAAACGGGCTGGAATGGCCAGGAGGGTATCTCGGTATTGTGGAAACTCGTTTGCAAGCCGTCCTATGACCGTTTTCTCATAGGATGAGTAGACAAGGATGGTTCCTTTAGGGCCTATCGCCTCGATGAGGCTTTTTATGAAGGATTCACGCGGGTCGTCGCTGTTGTTGTGCAGAAATGATACGTTGCTTGGTTCGTCGCCTGGAGAATCAAGCACGTGTAACGACCACTGGAAGGGTATGATCTGGTATGGTCGTGTTCCAAGATATGCCGGTAGAGCGGGGTTGAAGGTCTCAAAGTCTAGGAAGTAGAGCGGGTATGCGGCCTTCGCAATGGCATCGGCCAGTTCCGACCCTACAAATGGGAGGCCGCTGACTACGGCCTCTCGAACGCGCTTTTGGTTTTCTGACAAGCCTGGGAAGCCCGGAGGTATATCACCGATGTCATGTATGTTTGCCGTGCGCAGCTTGTCTAGGAACACCGGGCTGGCCTTGGGGAGTTGCTCTATGGAGTGCTCCGACAGACCATTGTGGCATAGCCCGTAGAATTGGCACTTGTACGGCTTTGTACACTGAGGGCCGATTGCTATTTGTGGCGTTTCATCCAAACGTAGGGCGTCCCACATGGTTGAAAGGGAGCCTGGGACTGATTCCAGGTAAGAGCGGGCATCCTCTGTGATGTTGACCAGCCGGAACAGCTTTTCCAGGTCGTATGAGCCGCCTTCGTACACATAGGTGTTGTCTATGTGCTGTAGGAAGACGTTTCTTATTGGAACGCCGGAGCCCTCTAGGACGTGCAGTTGTATGGCGGCGTCCGGTACGTGCTCCTGTTTAAGGCTTGTGCTGGACTTGACCTCTATCAGGTCGAATGTGCCGTCGCCATTGCGGCTGAGGATATCAACCCTGATTCGTATGCCCTGGAAGGCAAAGCCAGCTTCGTAGATGGCAGGGACGGATGCGTTGGAAAGTGCATTGGCGGTGGTTGCAACCGCGTTGGAGTGGGCGTAGTACTGAGCTTCTATGAGATGACCATTTGGGAATCGTTGCCTCGCAATTACCCCGACGTTTGTCCCGGAGTCGAAGATGGCCTGCTGGCTGACGTCTATGGGGTCGGCCAGCTCACTGGAATATGTATTCAGGTACAAGAGCTTAAGGCACTGGAGACCTGATGTGAAGCGCGTTTTTGAGAGTTGGGGATATATGTTACTGATCATGTGTAATTGTGGAGGTTGAATGCTTTCCGATGAGTTGAAGGCATATTAACACTTCTTGCCACAAAGGTCCCAGAGTTTTTATTAAGGCTACGGATTCTCAATGCAGTAAGGGTGTGTATTATACGTGAGCGTACCGTTGTCAGAGATGTGGAAACAGAGGTAACTGCCGCGGTTCCTGGAATCCGGATACACCGACGCCCACTAGGCGAAACTTGCGTTCTGAGTGCATCTCCCTGTGCAACAGGTCACATGCAACTGTGGCGATGACGTTCGAGTCTGAGGTTGGAGTTGGGAGGGTTATCTGGCGCGTCAGTGTAGTGAAGTTGGCCAGACGCAGTTTGATGGTCACGGTTTTTCCTGTCAGCCCGCCCCTCTGAAGCTTTGAGGCTATACTGGGGGCCATTTTTTCGATTCTCTTCACAAGCTCAGATTCTTCTTCAACGTCCTGAGACATGGTAGTCTCTGCGCTTATAGACTTGGTCTCTCGATGCGGCGAGACGCGGTTATGGTCTATTCCCAGTGCCCGTTCTCTAAGTTCAGTGCCTCGCTTGCCGAGGGCTTGCTGTAGCCATGCAGGGTTGCAGGTACTCAGGTCGCCTACGGTGGTTATCCCGTGGCCGTGGAGCACTTCTGTGGTCTTTGGTCCCACGCCGGACAGGATGCTTACATCTAGTGGAGCGAGGAAGGCTTGCTCCACTCCTGTGCCCACCAGCAGTAGTCCGTTCGGCTTGGCAAGCTGGGATGAGACCTTGGCCACGGTCTTGGATGACCCTCCACCTATGCTTACCACAAGGCCTATCTCGTTTTTGACCCTTAGCCTGAGTTCTCTGGCTATGTCGTTGATCTTCTCTCTGGGAACTTCTGCGCTGATGTCCAGGTATGCCTCATCCAAGGAGAGCGGCTCCACAAGGGGAGTCAGGTCCAGGAAGATGTTCATGACCATGCGGGAAATCTCCTGGTACCGGTCGAAGCGTGGTGGTAGCCGTACGAGATTGGGGCACAGTCGCATGGCGGTCCGCATGGGCATGGCTGAGTGGATTTTGTACTCTCGTGCCTCGTAGGATGCAGCGGCCACGACACCACGTTCCTCCTGGGAACCGCCAACAACAAGGGGCCGACCTTTGTACTGCGGGTTGTCCATCTGCTCAACCGAGGCGTAAAAAGCGTCGAGGTCGGCGTGCAGAATGTATCGCCAATCTTGGGTTATCATGAGGATATTTTACCCCCAAACCAACCTGAGGGGGAGTTAGGGAGCAATATATGGACATTTTTCTCATATACGACTGTACTTATTAGTCATGGGACAGACGCTGAAAGGAACGACAATTGAACTAAGAGTCATTTCTAGAAAGACTTGGAGAGGCACCTATGAAGTATCGTATCTTTCACTAGATGGTTAAGAAGGAAGGCCATCTTGTAGCTCGTAAGGCCCTTCTGGAATACATTTGGGCACATGAGTTTGGAGACAAACGGAACGTTTTGGAAGCATACTTTGCAAGCCTCAGGGATACTATGCATACTTACCCTGTGATACGGGACCTGCTGGAAGAAGAGCCTACTGAAGATTACTCTTTCGCCCGTGGTGTTGCTACGCCCAGAAAATTGCAGGAAGCGAAGCGCCGCTAATCCTACCAGAGTCTTTCTAGTGCCTCTTGTCGATGCTGTCTGAACAGGTAGAGCAATACTGCTAGTTTTACTGCTTTGCCACGTAAGGCCAACTGGTTGCCAATGAAGCTGCCTATTTGGGGATAGGTTATGGTTGTCAATTTAAGATCCTTTTGGCCATTCTAGGACTGTGTTTCCTCTATGGTGCGGCAAGGGGCTAAAACTTGTGGTAAAGGCGTAATGATTTAACGTAGTGCAAGGTGAAGACTGGGTAAAGTTACTGTAACAGAGGGCGTGTGGGCGCGGGCTACAGTGATGAGGGTGTGTCAGCCGTGTACCTGGGTGAGCATGTCAGTCATCAGCGAGGAGATAAAACGGACTCCTGCAATGGTGCGGGAGTATTCCATCCTTGTGGGGCCGAGGGCGCTTATGGAGCCAAGACCGCCACCCGGGAGGCCGTACTGGCATACAACCATGCTAAGCGGGTGGAGGAAGTTAACCCGGTTCTCTTCCCCGATGATTACCTTCATGTGTCCCCACTCCGGAGCCTCAGCTAAAACGACTTTTGGGAGTTCTTTGTCCTCAAGTACTTCGACTATCTCTCTGGCCTTCTCTCCCTGGGAGAACTCTGGCTGGTTGAGGAGGTGCCGCAATCCCTCGATATAGTGGTTGCTGTATAGATCGCTGTCCTCTGCCTCCATAATGTCGAGAACCATGTCGGTGACGGTTCGTTCAAACGGGGAGACATCGACTGTCTTCGTCATAATCTCCTGACGGCTGAGGCCGTTCAGGGAGGCACTCATTCTGTTCGCGACTGCCTGAAGGTCGTCGCTGGTAAGGGGTTCGCTGAGGGGCAGGAGCAGTTTCCTGAGCTTAACCTCCTGAAGGACCAGTATGAGGAACGCTAGGGATTCCTGAACCTGCACAAGGTTTATGCGTATAAGACGTGACTCAGGCTCTCTTGGATAGGTCACTATGGCGGCGTTGTTGACCAGATGTGATAGGGCTGTCGCCGCCAGTCGAGTCCAACCATCGATGTCACGCTCGGCCTTTGTGAACTGGTAACGGAGGGTGTACTGGAATTCCCGCGGAAGGTCTTCGATCTGGGAGAGGGTCTCCACGTAAAAGCGGTATCCCTTGTCTGAAGGTACGGCGCCTGCTGAGTGATGTGGCCTTGAGATGTAGCCTTGGTCTTCCAGGTCGGCCATGTCGTTGCGGACGGTGGCTGAGCTTACACCCAGCGAGTGTTTCCTGGCAACGGACTCGGATGCCACAGGGATAGCCGACTCTATATACTCTTCGACTAGCGTCTTGAGCAGTTCTGACTTTCTTTCAGTAAGCATTTTGCCACATCGCCAGGGGATCGTTTGAGAGATGGTCTGCAAAGTACTCTAATACAGCTGAAATTTACCATTGGTGTTGCATGAGTGTCAAGGGATATTGACCGTGTTGGAAGCCATTGTTATACTTCGCCCCGTTGGCACTAAAACTAATGTGAGAGGTTAACCTGTGCAAGCACAATCAGCATCTCGAACTTCAACTCTAATAGACGCGGTAATACCATACAAGGGATTGTTGGTGGATGCGGCGTTGATAGTAGGATTCGCCTTTTTCACCGCCGTCTTTGCGCAGATTGCCGTACGGTTTCCAGGCACGACTGTCCCAATAACTGGTCAGACATTTGCTGTTTTGGTAACTGGTGGCGCGCTCGGAAGTAGACGAGGCGCTCTTAGCATGGTTGTGTATATGCTCTTGGGTATGTTCCTAATGCCCGTCTTCGCACCTTCAACAAGTCTTCTGAACGAGGAGACGGTTCACTTCATTCTTCCGTGGGCGGGTACCAGCGGGTTTGTGTGGGACCTAGCCAGTGGCGGATATATAGTCGGCTTTGTCCTTGGGTCCTATTTGGTTGGCCTGCTGGCAGAGCGAGGCTGGGACCGTCGTGTCAGGGTGTCCCTGGCTATGCTAGTCGGTAACCTTAGTATATATGCGATTGGTCTGCCCTGGCTGGCGTTGTTTGTTGCATTTGAGACGATACCGGGATATGTGACCTATTACGAGTACTTCCTTGGCAGTAACGTCCTGGATAAGACTCTCACAGGCGGTCTTTATCCCTTCATTGGAGGGGATGCCCTCAAGCTTTTCCTTGCAGCTATGGTGTTGCCCGGGTCCTGGGAGTTGGTGCGCCGCTTTAAGAGAGATGGATTTGAGGATAACTAGCTCTGGATGGTGTAAACCCACGCCACCTGTCAATGCCAACATTCCCTACTTGTGGTGATTGCGGTGCCGTACTGGACTTTGGCCCAGTCATGGCGCGTCCTTTTGTACTCGCTATCAGCGCGATAACCACATTGGTGGGCACCTGCTTTCGCTAACCTGACACACATGGCTTCTTACCTTTAGCATAATCGAGAGAAGGTTCTTGGCAGGAATGTAAAAGCTAATGCCTGTCACTTTTCTTTTATACCTGCCACGCTGCCGCACTTATATTTCAGTAATTGTGCACTTGTCTGGCCGTACTCCGTTGTCCGTGAGCTTGGTTTTTGGGCAGGTTCCTTAGATTCTTTGTCTTTGCTTTGCATCGGGATGAGGAGTGGGTGACATTGATCCCCTTTGTATGCCGCACATGACTTTATTACTCTGCAAATGGACTTTGCTCTTGTGGCCACACTTTCTTTTGTTCAGTACCTTTCAAACAGTCTTGATTTAAGCTAATTAAAGGTGCCACGAATCGGGTGATGGGGCCGCTGTTCGATGTGCTATTCGGGACTGGAGGAGAACTGCTCTATTGTTATGCTGCCAGTGGGACATTGACGATGCCAACACAGCGGAGATGAAGTCCTCTAGGTATATGGATCACACTCTTGGGCCCTTGGTTTTGTTTGGGGGACGGTGAGATAGGACGTGGGGGTATTGGGTTCAATGGCTTAGTAGTGTTTTGCCTATCGCGTGTAAGCGCCTTTGCTTAGGATGGAATGACTATGCATATCGTGGCGTGGGTATGGCTAAAAAGAAGCATCCCTCCTCATGGCTTGAGAAGGGATGCTTCTTTTTAGCTGTTTCTATTTCCCGTTAGGCTTGGCTGTTACGGTGTAAGTGTCCCGTCCTGGCTTACGTAGACCATGTAGCCAGTGCCTTGTGTGGCCTCCGTGTCATTAGTCAAGAGAGCATCGGGCCTGATGACTCCCCATCCGGTGCCCGGGGTGGGGTCGAAGGTGTAGGCTACGGTCCAACTGATGCTGTTGAGGTATGCATCAATATCGCCATTGGTGTCGCCCGAAATGGACCAGAAGCCTATGGCGTTGAAGCCCTGTCTGACTGCCACGGTTGGAGGCAGCATCATGGATGGCTGCGCAATGAGCAGCTTCGCCGTTGTGCTGGCCGAGGCTGTGATGAAGTAGGCCGTGCCTGGCTCGAGGCTCGCGATGTCCCCGGTAAAGAGGCCTGTCTCGGCGTCCAGTGTGGACGTCAGCCACGGATTCCCGCCATCGAGATCCAATGCCCGGTCGTAGGTAGTAACCGCTGTCACTGGTAGACCATCGAGCAGGACGTTGAGGTTGGCGGCATCACCCACCCCTGCGCCAGGGATGGATACCAGGTTCACGCCAGGCTTCAAGGCTAGGGAGTATGCCACTCGAGCCACCACTGTGAAGTTGGAATTCGAGGTCACACTGTTGCCAGCGGAGTCGGCAGCCGTGATGCTGAAGTTGTATTTCCCGGGAGCCAAATTCTGTGCCAAGGTGAATGCCTTGTTATCGCTGCTAAAGAGGTCAGCCACTGCAGTGGTTTGGTCGGCACCGTCCACGATCTTCAGTGTCATGGCCGACACGGTCACCGTCTTGTGACTGTCTCCTGTGTAGTCATCTTCGTCGAAGGTAGAGACAATCCAGATAGCGCCCTCTTCCTGGTTTGTCGAGACAATGGCGTTACCGGCAGCGTCTGCGAAGGTAACAGTAGGGGCGGCGTCGTCCACTTGGAAGGACACTAGGTCTTTGTCAGCTGCGACAGTTTTAGTTGGAGATTCGTCTCCAACTATCGTCGTTATGTTTGCTGTATCAGTACCGCTCACCACTACATACTGCTTGCTGGCTAAGCCAGTGCCATTACTGTACTTGGCAGTCCACGTAGTGGTGGCTGTCTGGGTCACAGTTAGTGCTGTTGCAGCAGCGATAACTCCGTTGGCCGGCGCAGTGGCGGTGGTGCTTACCACGGGCGCCAGTCCCAATGCTTCGCTAGAGGTCACCGTTACGGTCACGGATTTCTCCGCCAAGGCAGCATCGGAAGTTACTGTTAGCACCGTGGCCAAGTCATCTATGGCAGTGATGCCTTTAGTACCCGTTAATGTTGCAACCGAGTTGCCAGCCTTGTCCTTGAGCCCTGTGGTGGTTAGTTCCACCTTAGGTTTGGCATCCGTTGCCTGGTCCGCAGCCATGGTCAGAACCACGTAGAGTCCTGTGTCGTCCATTGCAGCTGTAGAAGGGCTCGTGCCGCCAACTTTCCAATCTGTAGCGACCAGAGTGGCTGAATCTAGAGGTGACGTTCCGGTGCCAGCATCGAATCGGACGTGCACGTTCTTCCTGCTGGTATCGTGCTCCGCAAAGCTGGTGACCGGGGTGGTACCCGTGCTTGTTGTCAGCTTTCCGCCAGTTTTCACATTGGCTGCGATGATTGTAGGAGCCGCAGTGTCAACGCTGACCTTAAATGGCTTATTGGGCTCGGTTGTTTCGTTGGCAGGATCGCCTGCTCCCTTAACAGCGACTGGTGTGGTTGCCGGGGCCACCGGAGCGCTGAAGACAGGGACGTTACCCACTTTGTCCTTGGCCGGGAGCCACCATTTGGTGAGGCCCTGAGTGGTCAAGGTCTTGGAGTAGCTTACCTGGAACGAGTTGGTTCCTATGAGAAGAGGCGTTAGCGCTGGGCTAGAGACTCCGCCTATGACTATGTTGTCTACGTCGGTGGAGGTGATGCCCGAGGCCTTACCGTCGGCGGACGCTTCATCCGTCACCGTGGCGATGAAGGTAAGGGCCGATACGTTAGTGAAAGAACCATTGGTTGGACCAGTCAACGCAATGGTTGGGGCCTTCAGGTCAGCTCTCGCCGTGGCCGTCTTGCTGGCCACGGGATCCTCGTCGTTGTACGTAAAGGTCAGGAGAGCGCCATCTGTGACATACACCTGCTTGGGTGTACCGGTGTTGTGGTTACCCAATGTGGCAGTAAGCTGAGCAGTGGTTGTGAAGATGCCGCTACTGGGTGTGGTCTCAGTAAGTGTGAGAGGGACCGACACAGCGGTCTGGGCGCTGCTGATCAGCGTGGTCTTACCAGTAATGGTGTCTTCCTGGTTGTAACTGTAGCGAGCCACCACGGTACCCAACTCTTGCAGTTGAATGTTAAAGCTGCCTGCGAAGGTGGCATTGACATCCACTGTGAGAGTTACGGCGCCAGCCTTCCAAAACTTGGTGGAGTCGAGGTTCTCATCTGCGAGGACTCCAGTAGCATTGAGTGTCTCGGAATCGCTAGCTGTTTCTACCAATGTGGTAGCGTTAACAGACGTTCCGTTTATCACTATACCAGCTGTTTCCACGCCACCAGCAGTTACGCCTGCAGCATTGGTCACAACCGCCCGAACCCTAGCATAGTTGCTGAGGGCATTATCGGTGGCTCCGGCAGTCACGTCTGCAGTTACTGGAACCGCAGCCGTGTGCAGATTCTGATGGACGGCGGTGCCTAACGCGGCTGCCAACACGACAGATCCTGTGGCTGCCGAGGTGCCGGTGGAGATAAACCCGCTCTGCGCGCCCTGGAGTGCCCTCATAAGCACGCCGTCGGGAATATCGTCATTGTTAGCGTCTTCTAGGAAGGTGTGGTTCATGGAGTACGTGGTCCCGCCAGCCACACCTACTAGTGTGCATTTGAAAGCGACTAAGGTGCCTGAAGTGCAAGCGCCCGTCAAGGTATTGAGGACGTTCTTGTCAGCGTCGGCCACCGAAATTGTAGCGGTGTTGAAACCGGCGTTGGTGGAGTACCACCTCACGCTGTCTGTTGTCACTCCACCACTTAGCGTTATGGTGCCAGCCGTAGCACCCATAACAGGCACCACTGACATCATCGCTAGAAGAAGCGAGAGGACTGCTAGGATTCCGATAAATCTACCTTTGGTTTTCACTTAACCCCCCTTATGTACCCGATCTTATTTGCGGGCTCTGTAGAATTTTCCGACCGTTGCGTATACCTTGTCTCCGTAAGAACTAAGTCTCCGAGCACAAAGGTAGGACCTGCTCTTGATGGATATCTGGATAAGTGCATATACTCCGTTCCTTTCACGGTTGAACCCATCAGCTTTTTTACACTATATGACATAGCCTTGTCAACCCCTGCAGACAGACTTGCACGGAAAAGGGCAGCATCACCCAGCTCGGCGAGCCCTTACTGCAGCCGCAATTCCAGTGTGTGGCACGGATCGTTCAAAATGTAGCGTAGATTCATTCCCATGTCAATGATTTCGGCAGCTTCTTTAGTGAGGGAATTAGGTAAGGAAGTTTTAGAGAGCAAGAGTACTATGGGAATGGGATGTGGCGGCGAGTGGATATCTTAAGACTGCGTACGTGCGGCAGTTTGAACTGCGTTGGGGAAGAGGCGAGGGCCGCCATCGCCATGGCGGCATCAGCCCAGTGAGTTGAGGGTGTCGGCCAGGTCACGAGCTATGCAGGTGAAGATGGGGGTGTCCCGTTCAGTGTAGGGTCGTGCCTCTGACCCGCGGAGGTCCATCACGAGTTCAAGGAAGTCCTTTGGAGAGTCGGTCTCGAACCCGAGTACGAACTCCTGGTCATCCAGACCGTAGGAGTAGGTTGTGGTTATCTTGACGGTCGGGTACTTGTGACCGACGCGAAAGTGATCGGTCATCATGCGCTGCCGTTCTTCAGCGGAGAGCTGGTACCAGGAGTGAGTCTTTATAAAGGGATAGACGAAGAGATATTTCCTGCCGATTTGACGTATGCTGGCTGTGGTACCTTCCTGGCCGGGATGTCGGTGTGCGCCGACATAAGGGGAGTGTCTGGTCATCGCCAGGTAGGAGTAGGGTATTTCCATGTGCTTGCCAAGGTTGGTGCTCCACAGACGCGTCCCCATCTCTTGTAGTTGTTCTAGGTCCCCGGCAACCTTCCATAGAAGGAAGTCGCAATCGCCGCGGAGGCCCACCAGGCTGTATGGCAGTACGGATACGTCTGAGGATAGCTCGTCCAGTACGGCGATGAACTCCCGCTTGTGTTCCTCTTTTTCATTTGAGGGAAGCCGACGCCACTGCGGGTCTAGCTTGTAAAAATCGTATTTGACGAACTGACTAGGTTGTTCTTTCACAATTTACCTCTAGGCAAGTATAATCCATGTGCACAAGTGGCCAGATTTCTCTGAAGGTGATTTATTATAAGGTGTGATGATACCTCAGCTCAGTATTATGGGAGTGACCAGCATTCCGGAGATTAACATAGGAGACGACTTGGCGCATCTCATTTTCGACGCGGCACGTGCGCAGGGGACTCCCTTGGAGGCAGATGACGTTGTTGTGGTTACTCAGAAGATAGTGTCCAAGGCCGAAGGCGCGGTTGTCGATCTCAGGGAGGTTGAGCCTTCGCCCATGGCTAAGGAATTTGCTCGACAGTATGAAAAGGACCCTCGTCTTGTGGAGGTGGTGCTCCGGGAGACCAAGCGCGTTGTGAAGATGGACAGGGGCGTTCTGATTGTGGAGACCAAACATGGTTTCATCTGCGCCAACGCGGGAGTAGACGCATCTAACGTTCCCGGGGAAGAGATGGTCTCTTTGCTGCCCGCGGACCCAGACGGGTCAGCATTCAAAATCAGGGCAGGTCTTATGGAGCGCACCGGGTTCCCCGTGGCAGTGATCGTATCGGATACCTTTGGGCGGCCCTGGAGGATGGGCAATACAGATGTGGCTTTGGGTGTTGCAGGGATGGATCCTTTGAACGACTATCGTGGTCAGATAGACCCATACGGTTATTCGCTGAAAGTTAGTGTGGCGGCTGTTGCCGACCAGGTTGCCTCGGTGGCGGAGTTGGTGGCAGGTAAGGTGACACTTGTTCCGGTGGTCATTGCTCGCGGATGCCGGTACAGGACAGACGAGGCAGCCACTGCCAAGCCGCTCTTACGCGATGCGTCCCTTGACCTGTTCCGTTGACGGCATGTTTTTTGTAAATATAGAAATACATTCTAAGTAATAAGGGGCTTGTTCGTCGGACCTTGCTCGGGGAAAAGCGGAGTTTACAGCCATGCATTCGGCATTGACGCTCATATGGTGATATGCTAGGATGCGAACCTGTGGTAGCTTATAATTGCATGCATAAAGCATTTATAGCTTAGTGGCCCGAGCCTGAAAGGAGCATTTGTGATTAACATAAGTCCCCTAGCAGTCGAGAAACTGAAGGATATTCTGGTGGAGCAAGGAGAGGAAGGTGCCTCTCTACGAGTCATCCTGATGCCTGGCGCCAATGGGGGAGCCCAGTATATGCTGGCCCTTGAACAGGAAGCCAAGGTTGATGACACGGTGGTGCAGACCGAAGGCGTTAGCATTCTTATTGACCCAGATAGCGCACCCCTCATGGAAGGCGCCGAGATAGATTACATGGACGGCTTGATGAGGAGTGGGTTTGTAATTAATAACCCTAATATACAATCTGGCGGCGGCTGTGCATGCGGCGCCAGCGGAGAGGGTTGCGGTTGCGGTGGCGGTGGTGGCGGTGGTTGCGGTGGCGGTGGTTGCGGTTGCGGTGGGCACTAGCTGTTGCTATTTAGCCCACTATAAGCTAATTCGCTAATCCAGACCCGCTGTGTCCAATGTGGCTTCAGCGGGTTCTGTATGTCCAGAGATATTTAGAGTTTCATGTGTAAAATACGGGAGAGTTTGCCAGGTGGCATTGCACTCCCTTGATTAAAGGAACGGAATAGGTATAATAGGGCTTTGTAAATTTCTGACTAGGGGGGGCGGGTGATTGAATGCACTAGGTACACAACTTGTGTTGGAATTAAAAAACTGTAACCCGGAACTTTTGGATGATTTGCCATATATTAGGAGCGCACTCCTAGAGGCAGCTGAGAAGACTGGTGCGACCATTATTGGTCAGTCCTTTCATCAGTTCAGTCCACAGGGCGTCACAGGAGTGATTGCGATAGCAGAGTCTCACCTTTGTATACACACGTGGCCGGAGTTTGGGTATGCGGCTGTGGATATATTTACCTGCGGCGAGGGATTCAAGCCACGTGAAGCCGCAAAGATGGTGGTGGAGAGCTTGGAGAGCAAAGATCACTCGATCATGGAGATTGAACGGGGTGTGCTGCCTGAGTTGGCAGAGATATCCGTGCGTTAGTCGCCTATTAGCGTTACCCTTTTACAGGATATAGGAAAATGGACGCGAGCAACCCCAACTGGTTCAAGGAATACCTTACACCTAGCCTGATGCAATTGGTGGAGGTTCGTGAGGCCATATTTTCAGGCAAGACACGTTTTCAACAAGTGGAGGTGGTGGACACCTTCGATTTTGGCCGTTGCCTGATACTCGATGGTAAAACACAATCGTCCGAGTCCGACGAGTTTGTATACCACGAAGCACTGGTGCATCCAGCACTGGTAACCCATCCCAACCCCGAAACGGTATTTATTGCTGGCGGCGGAGAGGGTGCGACCCTGCGTGAGGCACTGGCTCATAACACGGTGAAACGAGTTGTGATGGTGGACCTGGACGGTGAGGTGGTCGACATTTGCCGACGCTTCTTACCAAACCACCATCGCGGAGCCTTCGATGATCCGCGGGTGGAGCTTCATTTCAGGGATGCTAAGGAGTACCTGGCGACCACTGAAGATACTTACGACGTAATGCTTATAGACCTTCCTGACCCGCAGGAAGAAGGCCCTGCTTCTTTTCTCTACACAGACACTTTTTATACCTTACTCCGCCAGCGACTGAACCAGGACGGTATGGTGGCTGTGCAATCCGAGCAGTGCATGACCGGCAATCTGGAAGCCTTTTCAGCCATATCCAATACTCTTAAAACCGTCTTTCCCGAGGTCTTCCCATACCACGCAATGATCCCATCGTTTTCTTTCGACTGGGGTTTTCATGTGGCATCGCTAGGTCCCAGCCCCCTTGAATTGACCCCCCAGGAAATCGACAACCGTCTTGAGCAGAGGGGTTGCGCCTCTCTTGGTTCTTACGATGGTGCGAGCCACCGAGGGCTATTCATGCTGTCGAAGAATATTCGCAAGGCCCTAGCCGAAGAGACCAGGGTCATTACTGACGACGCTCCGCTGGTTGTTGTGTAGGCTGGCAGGGCTTGCCCTGCACCCACATTTGACTGGTGTTGCATTGGGCTGTGTGCACTAACTTCCGATATATAGAATCGGCCACCGCTTTTATGACGTTGGAAGAGGGAGCGAGAGTGATGTTGCTGTAGGTATGGCCCATTGAGATAATGGCAATGACCTCACCGTCGACGTTTCAGACTGGCCCTCCAGAGTTGCCACCTACAACCGTTGCATCGATCTGTACCATATCTGTGCAATCCCCACATACCGTACTAGCAAAGCTATTCTCCTGCGCGCGTCCGAGGTCGCTGATAATGCCTGAAGAAGCCGACTCTTTAAGAGTCAAGGTGCTTCCAACCACTAGAACGGGGCTGGCCAACAGAAAGAAGTGATGAGTCGGCTAGGGGCAGCGTGGCAACCGTGACGGCCTAGGTGAGTCTCAGGATTGCCATATCCTCAGTGATGTTCTTGCCTGCTATCGTGGCATTTACTTCTGTGCCACTACGGATTCTGTTCTAGACACTCTATGGTGCAGAATTTGCACTGTGGTAGAAAACCGCATGGCTTTAAACGAGGGAGCAGAGTCGATTGCCCTACCGTTCAGTTGTATTCAATAACGGGGCTAGAATCATGTTGGTTGTCTGAGCGATCTCACTAATCACGGCGTAGCGGAGGCAGCACGTTGTGAATCCAGGGGACGAGGTCGCTGATGACCTCCTGACTGATCTCGTGGGCCATATCGTATTCGTTGTAGGTGGGGGCATACCCCTCGGTCTCCAGGAATGCCCTGGAGTCCTGGGCGCGCTGGACGGTATCCCGCAGGCCATGCGCGATGAAGATGGACTGGGTGCGGTCTCCTGGAAGTCGTTCCCTGATCTCGTCCGGGTTTCGGATAGAACAGCTGAGGGCCACCAGGCCTGCGAAGAGGTCGGGCCGGCCCAGCCCGCATCGATAGGTCATGGTGCCGCCCTGAGAAAATCCAAGGAGAAGAGAGCGGCCAGGGGTTATACTGTGTTTTTCCATGACTTCCTCAAAGAAGCCGTTCAGTTTGTCCTCGGCGTTGATGACCTGCTGTGGGTCGTCGCTCCTTGGTTCCGTCCATGCGAAACCGACCATGCCAGGCTCCAGTTGGATGGGAATAGGAGCGTTGGGGCATGCGTATATATAGCCGTTTGTATCTATCAGCCTGGTAAGTTCGGCAAGGTCATACATGTTTGCTCCAAAACCGTGCAGGAGGATGATTAGCGGGTAGTCCAGGGTAGGGTCGTATTCCTGTGGATAGACGCTGAGGTATGTCAGGTCTCTGCCCTGTATGGTCTCCACCTGCATTGCAGGTGTCTGGTCTTGCATGATATTACCTCAGCTTTCCAGCCAGAGGATGTCTCCGCTCAGGTCAGTGGGATGGCTCTTTTTGGCGAAGATACTGTACTCCTCTTTGGATATGCCAATTGTGCTGTCTTGGCCGTGGCCAGGAAGTAGGAAGGTGTCGTCTGGGAGCACGTAGAGCTTTTCCGTGATGTTTTTGATGGTCTGACGCAAATCTTGGGGGGAACCGCTTCTTCCCGGGCCGCCCGGAAACAGGGTGTCACCGGAGAAGAGGTGATTGCCTACCAGGTAGCAGACGGACCCTGGTGTGTGGCCGGGGGTATGGATTACCTTTAGGGTTATGGTCCCGACTGTGATGGTGTCGCCGTCATTTACCAGGCTGCTTGGTGGTATGGGTAGGGCGGCGGCGTCTTCGCCGTGGGCCTGCACAGGAGCGCCGGTGGCATCGACGATTTCCTTCAGTCCTGCTAAGTGATCCTTGTGGTTATGGGTGATGAGGACAGCTTTAACCACGGTGTTTTTAGCCTCGTCCAGAAGTTCCTGTGGCCACATGGGGGCATCAATGATGATGCTATGGTCGGTCTGCGGGCAAACTATGAGGTAGGCGTTGTTGTCGTAGGGGCCACAGGAGGTCTTGAAGACCTTGATTGCCTTGTCGTAAAGCAGGGGCATGTGCGCCTCCAAGATACTCGGGGTATCAGTTCTCCTCAGCCATCGGGTGGACCGTTTCGTCTATCTCAACCTCGGTGCTGCCAATGAATATGTCCCAGGGATGAAAAGCCTCCACGAAGGCTTTGGCATCCTCCAGCGTTGGGAAGCCCTTCTCGGCGCGTCCGGGGTCGTATCCCGTGGTCTTTGCAAGGGCATCGAAGCCACGCGGGGTCTGGCGCACGCCGCCAACCTCTTCCAGACGCCCGGATTCCGAATCGAGTATCAACCGCTGTCCTGTCCTGTGCTCTCTCCAGTAAACCTTCATTTGCCACACTCCTGGGTTAGGCAGGGTTGTCCCTGCAACTACATTTGTCTGATTACGCGTAGGTGAGTCGTTGCTAGCGATTATATCTTGCGTGGTGTGGCGGCGCAAGCTGACTGGACTGGAAAATGCTGTCCTTGGGTTAGTCTATTGTTGGCAGGCCTTTGTCCATGCTATCCTCTGTTACCAGTAAAGGGCGAAACAACTATGATTTACGATTTTCACACACACACATACCTCAGCGACGGCATACTTTCTCCGATGGAGCTTATTAGAACCGCTCACGTTCAGGATTACGGGGTCATAGCTGTCACAGACCACGTTGGTCTTGAAGACCAAGAGAGGGTCATCAAGACCCTTCTTGGGGAGTGTCGCAGGGCTATGGAAGCCTGGGGTATAGTAGCCCTTGCAGGAGTGGAGATTACTCACGTGCCGAAGAGACTGATAGGTGAGGCGGCACAGAAGGCCAAGGACCTTGGGGCACAGATAGTCCTTGTACATGGGGAGACCATAGTGGAACCTGTGGAGCCAGGGAGCAATCTTGCTGCCCTTGGTTCTTCAAACGTGGATATTCTGGCCCATCCTGGTCTTATTACGGAAGAGGAAGCCTCCAAGGCGGCTGAGATGGGGATATTCTTGGAGATATCGACGCGCAGGGGCCATTCGCTTACCAACGGCCACGTGGCGAAGGTTGGTCTGGGTGGTGGTGCAAAGCTTCTGATAGACTCTGACACACACAGGCCAGAGGACCTTCTCAACGTGGAGTTGATCATGAAGGTGGCCAAGGGTGCAGGGTTGTCCGGAGACGAGGCGTCTACCTTGATAGAGAGCAACCCGCCGGAGCTGCTGAAGCGAACGGGTTAGTTATACAACGGGGGCTGGGCTGTGTTCTCTTTTTGCGCCTGTGATCGTTGCTCTTTGCATACAATGGCATCTAAGAGGTAATGGGACTGTAGATAGGCTTCTTGGTCGTGCACCCCAGGTACAAGGGTGACGAAACTAATGCAGAACAGTCTGCTGTGAGGAATACCTTCGGAAGCTGTAAAGCAATAGGCGTACCACCCCCACTAGAGATGACGAGCTTATTGGCTGGCTTGAACTTGTACAGGCCCAGGAGCCTTCTATCCCTTGCCGATGCGAAAGACCTTGGTGCTGCACTGAGGGCAGGTGCCCTGGGTAGCAGGACGACCGTTTTTGAGAGTGACCTGCTGTGGGCCCTTGATCTCTCTCTTAGCCCTACACTTGAAGCAATATGCTTCCATGAATTCACCTCCATAGGTTACAAGTAGCTCGTGTTAGAAGATATATGCTTGGTAGAGGAATTGTCAACCCTTTGGATGAAAAGGGTACAGAGCATTCCGACGACTAATCTTGGAATTTATAATCTGTCGGTGAACCCTGCGGAGACATATAAGAAGCCACGCAGGTTTATGTGTATTACTGTGAGCGGGGACGAAGTTTGAAGACTTTCTGTGCCTGCCACAAGCCTTTCACCTTGCTCGGATGAAGGAGAGCAAGAAACTCGCCGTCTATCGAGTATAGGCGGTACATATCGTTTGGTGAGGCATCTCTGGATGGAATGCCCAGATAGATTCCCTGACCACGTCTTATGGCTTCTTCCTTGTCCCTCTGTACGATGGCGGCTTTGAATTTCAAAAGGGGGAAATCTATGGGATAGAGTAGGGACCGCCAGTTGCCATTCTGACAGGCCTCTTCCACCTGGTCCATTGTGACTGAGTTGGAAATATCGAAGGGGCCTGTGTGCAGGCGGCTGAGTTCCTTCAGGTGAGCGCCGCAGCTCAGGTCCACGCCTAGGTCATATGCTAGAGAACGTACGTACATGCCCCTCCCACACTCTATCTCAAGCCTCACTTCCGGTGGATTCCACTGTGTTATTTGCAGATTGTAGATCTCGACCTCTCTGGGCGGTCTGTCCACCTCTTTACCGGCTCTGGCCAGGTTGTAGAGTCGCTCTCCGTCCTTCTTCAGGGCGCTGTACATTGGGGGGACCTGGTTGAAGACGCCGCTGTATTTTGCCAGTGCCGCGCTGATGTCCTGCTCGGTGACGTGGGAAGGGTCACTGGTTTCTGTAACCTGCCCCATGGCATCGTAGCTGTCGGTGGAGACTCCCAGATGTACCAGTGCCATGTATGTTTTTGGGCTGTCGACAAGGTATTCCATCACTCTGGTTGCCTGGCCAATGCAGATGGGCAATACCCCAGTGGCCTGCGGGTCCAGCGTACCGGCATGTCCAACCTTTTTTTGGCCAGTGAGGCGTTTTACTCTCCGTACCACCTCCATGGATGTCCATTGGAGGGGTTTGATGACACTGATGATGCCGTTGACTTCATCCATCGGAATCGGCCTCCGTAGATGATTCGCTGGCGGTAACTTCTGTGATCCTGTCTAGTATGTGGACGCCCTTTTCGATGGAATTGTCCTGCACGAAGCTGAGGAATGGGACTGTCTTCAGGGATATGCGTGACATTAACTCACGCCTCATGAAGCCGGAGGCTGCGTTAAGGGTTTCCACCGCTGCTTTGCTTTCCTCAGGGCTGCCGAGAACGCTGGTGAACACTTTGGCGTATCTGAGGTCTTTGGATACGCCAACATGAACTAGGGTGATTATATGTGACAATCTGGGGTCTTTCATATCACGGGCTATGATCTCGCTCAGTAGCTGACGCAAGAGCACGTTAACCCGCTCTTTTCTTCGGGAATCTTGCATGAGTGAATCCAGGGTGGGGTAGGTTGTCCCGTGCTACGGGGTCTACTCCATGCGAACTGCTTCTATGACATCGCCTACTTGGAAATTGTTGAACCCGTCCACACCTATGCCACATTCAAATCCGGCGGTCATCTCCCGTGCGTCGTCCTTGAAGTGTTTTAAGCTGGAGATTGTGCCCTGGTGTAGGAGCTCTCCACCTCTGAAGACCCGTGCTATGGCGTTTCGCGTGATGCGTCCGTCTGTCACGTAGGAGCCGGCAATTGATGCGCGTCTGCCCATAGAGAACACGGCCCTGACTTCACTGTGCCCTTCGACAACTTCCCGGAGGACTGGTGTGAGAAGTCCCTCGAGGGCTTTTTGGATGTCCTCAGAGAGGCGATAGATTATGTCGTAGAGGCGAATGTCAATCTTGTCGATGTCGGCCATCCGCCTGGCTCCAGGCTCCACACGTGTGCTAAATCCGATGACGATGGCATTGGAAGTTCGGGCCAGAAGAACATCGCTTTCGTTGATGGTTCCGGTGGCCGCATGGATGATGTTCACTTTGCCATTATCGTTGGAGAGTTTTTCCAGGGTGCCCCGCACTGCATCGACGGTTCCCTGGACGTCTGTCTTGATAATCAGGTTCAGGTCTGTGATTTCGCCGGTACCTATTCTGGCAGAAGCATCTTCAAGCGTGGTTCCGGTTAACTCCTGATGCTCGGCCTCAAGGCGTCTCTGACGCTCGCGTATGAGGTCTTTAGCGACCTTTTCGTTTGGCACGACCCACAGGGTATCTCCTGCCTGCGGCATCTGTCCAAGGCCAAGAATTTCTGCTGGCGTGGAAGGTTCAGCGGTGTTTATTCTCTTACCGGCCTCACCAATAAGCGCCTTGATTCTTCCCCAGGAGTTGCCCACTACTACAGTCTGTCCGACTCTGAGGGTTCCCGCCTGGACAAGGACGGTGGCCAATGGCCCTTTGCTCTTATCAACTTGGGCCTCCACAATGACTCCTATGGCCGGCCGATCTGGGTCAGCCTTCAACTCCGCAATCTCGGCCACGACCAAGATGTTCTCAAGAAGGTCGTCTATGCCCTGATGTTCTTTGGCCGATACTGGGATGGCTATTACCTCTCCACCCCACTCTTCTATAACGAGTCCACGTTCAACCAACTGGCGTTTCACCTTGTCCTGGTCAGCATCCGGTACGTCTATTTTGTTGATAGCGACTATTATTGGGACGCCTGCCGCTATGGCGTGGTTCATGGCTTCTATTGTTTGTGGCATAACGCCGTCGTCTGCGGCTACCACGAGTACTGCTATATCAGTTGCCTGTGCGCCGCGGGCGCGCATGGCCGTGAACGCTTCGTGCCCAGGGGTATCCAGGAATGTTACCTTCTGCCCCTTGTATTCCACCTGGTATGCCCCGATGTGCTGGGTTATACCTCCGACCTCTCCCTCGGTAACGTTGCTTTCTCTGATGGCATCGAGGAGCGTAGTCTTGCCGTGGTCTACGTGGCCCAAGATGGTGACTACTGGAGGACGCATCACGAGCTTGGCAGGATCGTCTTCCTGGTTCAGTTGCGAGTAGACAGCGAACTCTTCCTTGGTCTCTGGCAGCGCAGTGATTGTGAAGCCGAGCTCCGTTGCAACGCTTGAGGCAGTGTCATAGTCTATAATTTGGTTGATGTTGGCCATTATCCCGCTGCGTATCAGCTCTTTGATGATCTCAACGGGATCACTAGCCATCTGGTCTGATAGCTGTTTGACTGTCAGAGTTTTTGGCAACTCCAACTCTTTGGAGACTGCCACTGCCTCTGCGGCTCGGCCGTATCCGCCGTTTCCGGAATCGGAGTTCCTGGTGGTACGTTTGCCTTTTCTTCTTCTACCGTATCTCTGCATAATGTGTTGTTCTACAGTTCCTTAGTTATCTTTGGATTGCTGGACTATCTGCTGTGCAAATTCCTTCAGGTTCAGCCTATCTTCGTTGGATAAGGGTCCTTTCAGCTTATGATCCAATCGGTTCTTCTTCAGTGCACCGTCCCAGCAGATTCGCCGATGGCAGAGGTAGGCACCTCTCCCCTGGACTTTATTGGTGTTGTCAACCTCAACCCTTCCGGACTGTGTGCGCACCAAGCGTACCAAATCTCGTTTGTCTGACTTGACACCGCACAGAACGCAAGTTCTCAGGGGAATGTGGCCCCGACTCACGATAATATCCCTCCCTAAGAAAGCAGATCCTCCGACTCTTCGTCTATGTCGATGAATTGGTTTATGTTCGCATCGTCATCGGAATCGGCCTCTTCGTCATCGAGTGGGTAATCAGAGTGACGGGATCGCTTGGTAGACCTTGGCGCAGTTTCTTCCACTCCACCTCGGGCACCTCTAGGTTGTTTTCCTCTTCTCCTGGCGGCGGCCTCAGGTGCAGGCTCCGCTCTGGGAGCCATGATATCCTCAGCGAACCGTATCTTTTTGGGCTGTGGGGCCGCTTTGGGCACAGACCACACGGTATCAGGTATTTCTGTGATGCCTACTTCTGGTGTCGGCGCCACTGTTGATGCCGCTATCTCCAAGGTGTCTTCGGCCAACTGCTCCTCAACTGAGAGCATCTTTGCAGGCTCCAGGGAGGCTTCAATAGCAACTTCTGCTACAGCTACCTCTGCTGCCTCTATAGACGTGTTTACTTCTACCGAAGAAGTGAACACGTCTTCTGCGGAATCTATCTGTTGTTCAGGATCGTTGGTCCGCAGGAGCCGTTCTTCCTCGGCCTCTGTAGCGCTCTTGATGTTGACCATGAGTCCGGAAAGTTTGGCGCATAGGCGGGCATTCTGGCCCTCTCTGCCGATAGCAAGTGATAACTGTCGGTCCGGTACAATCACCACGGCGGCATTGTCCTCAGGGCCAAGTTCCACACGTGTGACAGGGCACGGACTGAGGGCGTTGGCTAGGAACACTTCAGGATTTGGATGCCACTGCACCACGTCAATCTTCTCACCCTGAAGCTCGTTAACGATGTTCTGTATTCGTATGCCTCTTAGGCCGACGCATGAACCTACTGGGTCGACTCCGTCCTGGCGTGAGTAGACGGCCACCTTGCTACGGGAACCAGGTTCTCGAGCCACGGCCTTTATCTCAACGATCCCGTTAAGAATCTCAGGAACCTCCATCTCGAAGAGGCGGCGCAAGAGGTCTTTGCTGGTGCGGGAAACGATGATTTCCGGGCCGCGTATGCTGCGGCGCACCTCGGCCAGGTGAACCTTTACTTTCTGACCAGGGCGGTATCTCTCCGTAGGCACCTGCTCGGACATTGGCAGTATTGCCTCGGTACGACCAAGGTCAAGAGTCACCTGTCTGGGATCAATTCGCTGGACAGTGCCCGTGATAATATCTCCTTCTTTTTCGGCGTACTCCTCGTACACTAACTCGCGCTCCGCTTCTCTCAGCCGTTGCAACACCACCTGTTTGGCGGTCTGTGCGGCGATGCGGCCGCTGTTCTGCATATCACTTTCGACTGCGACAACTTCGCCCAGAGTGACGGTCCTCTG
>CAUZOU010000016.1:0-21331 GCA_963581795.1 Dehalococcoidia bacterium
GATGCTGGTGATGACCTCGCCGAAGACGTCCATCTGAATCTGATCCGCGGCCTTGTTGCCTATGCGGACCGGCGGTGAACCCATGTACCCCTCGAGGTGCTGTAACGTCACCTCGTCCAGATCCGACTGTGGGTCTATGCCGTAGAGTATCTGTGTCCTGCCTGGAGTAGATTTGATCTGGTCTATGAGCCAGGTCATGAACTGGGCGGCTTCCCTCATGTCGCCAAGGCGGGACAGGACGTCTAGGGTGAAGGCCGTGTCTCTGAGCCACGAGTAGCGGTAGTCCCAGTTACGCACTCCACCTATATCTTCAGGAAGCGAGGTTGTTGGAGCAGCGATGATTGCCCCGGTTGGAGCATAGACCAGCAGATGAAGCACAAGAAACGAGCGTACGACTTCCTTTTCCCACAGACCCTGAAAGTTAATTTCCTCGGCAAGAGATTCCCAGTAACGTATCGTGCGTTCAAGTTTATCGCTGCTGTGGAGCGCCTTCACTGAGGGAGGACGGGCGCATCCATAGGAGACAATGAAGCTGTACTCATCCCCTTCCTGCATGACGAAGCTGGCACTAGCCTTTCCCTGCCCCACCACCAGAGGAACCGTTGAGGAGAGGGTCATGGAGTGACCGTTTCCTGATGCCACCGCCCCGTTATGGGCCGCGGTTACCAGTGTCTCCGCGCGCCCGTAATCAAGGCACGGCTGGAACCGGCATTCCACTGAGAGCGTCCCGCGATTGCATTTGAGCATGCGGTGAATCTCGTGGGGGCACTGGCCAGGGCGTGAGCCTTCGGTGAGGGGCATAAAGTCGATGAGGGTGGCTTCGCCACCGTCCGTCTGGAAGGTGGTGGAAAGAACGTTGGTGTTCTGGACGTATTCCTGACGGACTCTATGGTCTCCTGTAGGCGTTATCTGGAAATATCCGCCTTTTTTGTCGTCCAGTATGGCAGCGAAAACGCTGGGAGAATCGAACCTGGGAAAGCAGCACCAGTCTATTGAACCATCTGTGCCAACCAGGGCAGCCGAATGGCTGTCTCCAATGAGGCCGTAGTCCTGTATCCTATTATACCCCACCTGAATCTCTCATAGCCCTTTCAAAGCCCAGCCCTGAGGTTTTCTTTATCAGATTATTCATCAAGATAATCTCATCTTTATAACGCTTAATGTTTCTATAGGTACTGACGTATCATTACCGCAGCGGTCGCCCATTCACCAACTACGCTGGAAACAATACCGACGGAGTACACACACATGGTGAAGCGCGTTGGGCTATGCACTGATGCCCAATTTCCGAGCCAGTTCCGAGTTGGATGGCTCGACCAGTATGGAGCCGTCCTCAAACACGATGGTTGGAATTATCCGCCTGCCATGGTTCAGCCTCTGCACAAGGTCTGTGGCTTCAGCGTCTTCCTGGACATCTATCCACTGATATGGAACGTTGTGCTGATCCATGAACCTCTTGGCCCGCCTGCAATCGCCGCACCAGTCGGCACCGTATATCTTTATTTCGGTATTGGTCATACTCCGTACCTCCGTCCAACGTTAGCGACGTATGTCTGCTACAGGGATTAGATGTATGAAATGCCCTGGAGATTTAGTTTCGTCTGATGATATAGGGTTTCGAGTGCCGACTCTACAGCTACGCTCAAGTTTCATTGCCTACATCACCAACCTTATCTATAATAGCATGAACTAATAGCATGAACTTTATTCTTGGATGGAATTTTGCCCACTGTAATCATCGAGACCCACGGCTGTAAGCTGAACCAGGCCGATTCCCAGGCCCTGGCGAGGCGGTTCGTCCAGTCAGGATACCAGGTTGTTGACTCCAATCAGCCCGCCGATGTCTATGTCTTGGACACGTGCACCGTGACACAACTGGCAGACCGCAAGGCCCGCCGTACGTTGAGGGCCGCACGTCGCTGCAATCCGAAAGCGCTCATAGTAGCCACGGGATGCTATGCCCAGAGAGACCATGCGGCCCTTGAGGCCATCCCAGAGATTGACCTCGTCCTTGGAAATACCGACAAGAGCAAGCTGGTAAATGAGGTCGTATCCTTACGGCAAGAGGAGATTAGTCCGTGCGCCGTGGGCGAAGAAGTTGCCGACAGGATGGTACACCGAGCTAGAGCAATGGTAAAAATCCAGGAGGGATGCAACCAAATCTGCACCTATTGCATAGTCCCAAAAGTACGCGGCAGAGAGCGCAGCATACCAGCCGAAACCCTTGTGGCTCAAATACTCGCGCTGGAGAACGAGGGTTTCAAAGAAGTTGTGCTCACGGGGACACAACTTATCTCCTACGGCTTCGATATTCGAGGCTACAGCTTGGCCCGTCTACTGGAAACAGTGCTAACCAAAACTACAATTCCACGGATAAGGGTGTCATCACTGCAACCTCAAGTGTTGGACAAGGAGTTGCTTGAACTGTGGCAAGACACGCGATTGTGCCCTCATTTTCACATGCCGCTTCAGAGCGGCAGCGACACGGTGTTGCACCGCATGGGACGGCGTTATAGCGCCGAATTTTTCGCGAATACGATAGAACGTATCCGAGCGCAAAACCCATCAACGTCCGTCACCACAGATGTGCTGACTGGCTTTCCGGGTGAGTCGGATGACGAGTTTCAGGAGACGTACCTTCTCTGCCAGAACATCCGTTTCTCAGGCATGCACGTCTTCCCATATTCCGTGCGTCCAGGAACATCAGCGGCCCACTTCAATGATAAGGTGGACCCCATTACCAAGGGTCAGAGAGGGAAGCTGCTTGCGGAGCTTGCAGGGAAACACGCCAACGACTTCCTGGAAAGCCTGTTGGGTCAGACACGCCCCGTACTGTGGGAACGAGAGGCCACCGGCCGTTGGAAAGGATACTGGTCCGGTCTCACAGACAACTACGTGCGGGTATATGCCGAAGACCAGAGACCACTGAGAAACACGATTACTGAGACCAAGCTCCTACGGCAACACGACGGGTTTTTGTACGGTAGTGTGATCCGCTAACCCATGGCTTTAGACCGATTCTTGGGACTTCCAGACACTTCCAACAGGTCCAGGTGGCCATGGTCTATGAGCTAGTGTATACGAGCCATGATGGCGACGTAATCGGCATCATCATTGGTATTCCATAGTGACCCCGACAGATGGTCTTCCAGTTCATCCAGCAAACCCTCCACCTGGGCCATCTTAGTGGAGAACGTACGCATTGTGTATATTCTTGCTACTCTCGCTTTTTAGCTGAGTATCGACGCTCTACCAGTCCATTTACAGTTTCACAGGCCTAAGGCACACAAACCCATCCCGCTTCTCCAGGTAACCCGCCTTTTCCTCGCTACCGTGGCCGAAAATCACAAGCCACCCATCCTTCACCGCCTGTGCCACCAACTCTTTTTTTCTTTCGAGTGTGTCTTCCGGATACTGATCGTGAGCGGCAATATACGGGAGTGACAGGTGATGCGGAGTAGGGATAACGTCACCCAGAAAAACCACTTTCTCGCCGCCGCAGTTTATGTGCACCACCTGGTGACCAACACAATGCCCTCCCGTTTCCTTGACCCATAATCCAGGCAGAACCTCAACATCTCCATTAACTAGGGAAAGCTGGCCCGATTCCTGAAGGCAAGCGAAGTCCTCTGAATGATGAGAGGCCTCGTCACGTTCGCTGGGGGTCATCGCGTTCTCCCAGCAGGACTCCTGCACTATGTAGGTGGCCTTCGGAAATACCGGAATGGGCATACCAGAACGGTCGATTTTGGTACATCCACCCGAGTGATCAAAGTGAAGATGAGTGAGTATTACTTTGTCTATATCCTTTGCGGTAAGACCGACTTCTTTTAGTCCCTTGCTGAGCTTGCTGGAGGACAGGCCATACCATTCTCTCAGCTTCCCCGTCTCTTTGTTTCCAGCTCCTGTATCCACCAACACATTGCCCTGATCAGTACGGATCAGAAGGCAGTTGAGTCCTAGGCTTACGCGGTTCCATCTGTCCGCTTTTACCTGTTGCTCCCAGAGGACTTTGGGAATCTGGCCAAATACAGAGCCACCATCGCACTTGATAATTCCGTCGCTAAGGAGATTTATGGATGGAGTCTTCGAGTGCACTTTCAATCAACCTCCTTTCGGCGTTTATAATGTAGTAAAGTTCCACCTATGTGGAATGACCGTAACAACGGGTATCCGAGTCGATAGGAGGCTTTAGAGCCTGTGTCAAAGCCTCCTATCGACTACAAGCGGGCGAACCTATGTCGGGAAAATGCTCATCAGAGGATTTCAGCGACACAGACCCAACCCTTAAATCATATGGCCTACACCTAATGATCTGTCAAGGGCAGTACAGATGTGACTTTTAGAAACCTGTGTGAAGTTTCCCGGAATCACGGGAGGGCAAGGTTTCAAACCGTTGTAACGATGTGCTGTACTGATAGGCTTGTCTCAGTCTGTAATTTCTATCTCGAAGCTCATTGGAAGGACTGCCCAGCCAATTTGAGCGCCGTCTAGGAAGACGGTGAAGGTGTACAGGCCATCCTCTGATACCTCCATGTCTAGGCTGGCAATGCACCGGTGGACGGTCTCGCCGGGGTGTATCTCAAAACCCTCCAAGTCTACAGTCGTCATGATGCCACCGGAAGGCCTTGTTATACCAAGCCGCACCTCATGAAATCCCTCCGGGGCGTTGATGCCGAGAACGGCCTTGAGAGGAAATACCTTTTTGGGTATAGTCTGGCCCCGTTGAATGGCACCACGGACGTCGGCACCGTCTAGGACTCCAAGTATGGACACCTGTCCTGAGTCCTCGACGAAATCGTTGCAGAACAGGACATATTGCATGTTCGGCTGTATTGAGTCTCCGGTCATGCCAACGCCTCCGCAAGCACCTCTGCAAGATGACGCGGCGTGCGCCCCGTGCCGTGCTGAATTTGCTGCCGACAGGAGATGCCGGTAATCACCGCCTCGTCCTCCTGGTCTGTGGAGGATACGGCTGGAAAGAGCCGCTGACCTCCGATAGTCATAGAAACGTCGTAGTGCTCCTTCTCGTACCCGAAGGCCCCCGCCATGCCGCAGCACCCTGCGTCGCTCTCTTCCACCTGGAAGCCTGGCACCATCCTCAAGGCCGCCATTGCGGGTTCTGTGCCAACCAGTGCCTTGGCGTGGCAGTGGCCGTGGAATAGGACTTTCTTTGGCGTCTCCTTGAATTTCAAGTCGAGCCGCCCTTCCTCTTGCAGCATTTGGAGAAACTCCTCCAACAAGAGGGATTTCTCCGCAACCCTATCGGCCTCCGGATTACGTAAGAGGTCAGGATACTCGTCACGAAGGGTCAGAAGGCAGCTTGGTTCGCATCCCACGACGTACGCTCCGCGCTGCACATGGGGATAGAGGAGATCAACGTTGTACTGAGCGTTAGACTTGGCCATGTCCAGCATTCCCTTGGAGATCATAGGGCGGCCGCAACACTTGCGGTCCACCAGGGTAACCTGGAAGCCAGCCCGTTCCAACAGTTTGGTGGCTGCCATTCCTATGGAGGGATAATTGTAGTTCATGAAGGTATCGTTGAACAGAACAACCTCGCCCTGTGTCTGCCTTTCGAAAACGGTGCTCCTAGACCGGAACAGGCTTGGAAAAGTGTCCTTGGCAAATGGAGGCAGCGGCCTCCGTTTGTCTATCTTCAGGAACGCGTCCAGTACCCATCGGGTCAGTGGAAACCGCGCTACCCAGTTGGAAATGGGTGCAAGTGCGCTTCCGAACTTGCTCAGAGTGCCTATGTTAGCAAAGAGCTTTGACCTCAATGGGTAGCCGTTCTTCTGATGGTACGCGTCCAGAAACTCGTATTTCAACTTGGCCATGTCCACCTGAGATGGACATTCTGCTTTACATGCCTTGCACTCAAGACAGAGATCCATGACCTCATGCATGCGCTTGCTTGTGAACTCCTCTGCTGGCAGGAAGCCGGAGATGACCGCACGCAGGGCGCTGGCACGGCCACGGGTGGAGTGTTCCTCTTCCCGTGTGGCCATGTATGAAGGGCACATGGTTCCGCTAAGGGTATTACGACAGGCCCCCAGCCCGTTGCACATCTCGACGGCCCCGCTGAAGCCGCCTTCTTCTGAGAAGTCCATCTTGGTCTTCAGATTGATGCTCTTGTAGTCAGAGCCGTATCTTAGGTTCTCCACCATCGTTTGTGAGTCGACAATCTTGCCGGGGTTCATGATGCCCGTTGGGTCGAATGTTCGTTTGACGTCTCGAAAAGCGTTGTAGAGGGTCGTACCGAACACCTTCTCGTTCCACATGCTGCGCACAAGGCCATCGCCGTGCTCCCCGCTCATTGACCCACCCATCTCCATCACCAGATCACAAGCGTCCTTGGAGATTTTGTACATGCGATCAACGTCCGCCTGCTCTTTTAGGTTTATGAAGGGCCGAACGTGTATGCAGCCTACGCTGGCATGGCCGTAGTAAGCGGCCTGTGTGCCGTTCTCACGTATCATATCGTCTACACGACGTATGTAGTCCGGAAGCTTGTCGGTGGAGACGGCGCAGTCCTCAATAAACGGAATTGGCTTAGCTTCGCCCTTGACCCCCATCATTAGGCCTATACCGGCCTTGCGCACGTCCCACACGTTGACCTGCTCAGCCCTGTCCGTGATCTTGATATATGCGTAACCCATGCCACCCCGACGCAGGCGGTTTTCGATCTCCTCCATCTTGGCCACCACCTCTGCCTCCGTGTCCCCCGCGGTCTCCACCAGCAGAATGGAGTCAGGGTCTCCCTCAATGAAGTTGCTCCTACGAGCATACCCCAACGATGTGCGGAGCTCCTCAAGGATAACGCGTCCCACCAGCTCCACGGCAGCAGGCTCGTGCTCAAGGGTCGACACCGTCGCCTCCATGGCCTCGATTAGGCCACGAAAGTGTACAACCATAAGAGCGGTGGCCTTTGGCCGCTCCACCAAGTTCACCTTGGCCTCCGTTACCGCGGCCAGTGTCCCCTCTGAGCCGACGATAAGCTTGGCAAGATTGAACGGCTCGCCGTTGGTGAACTGGTCAAGGTTGTATCCGCCGACACGCCGCATAATCTTGGGGTAACGGCTCTCGACCTCCACCGCGTTGTTATTAACAATTTCCGTAATCTGCCTATATATCTGGCCCTCCAGCCCGTCGACACGGAGCTTGGCCTCCAGTTGGGATGAGGTAAGTGGAGCCAGCAGCGCCAGGTCTCCATCGGAAAGCACCGTCTCAAGCTCTTTGATCTGATCTATTGTCTTTCCGTAGAGAATGGAGTGGGAGCCGCAGGAGTTATTGCCAATGGCCCCTCCAACGTTGGAGCGGTTAGCGGTCGCAGGATCAGGGGTGAAGAAGAGCCCCGTATTCCTAATCTGATGGTTCAGTTGCTCCAAAACGATGCCAGGCTGAACCCGCGCCCACTGCTCTTCCGTGTTCACTTCCAAGACGTTGTTCATATATTTTGACATGTCCACGACGATGGCGCGGCCCACGGTCTGGCCCGCAAGGCTTGTGCCTCCCCCACGTGGCAGTATCGGTATGCCGTATTTATGTGCCAGCTCAATCGTGGCAATCACGTCTTCTTTGTTGCGTGGAAGCACCACACCAATGGGTTCAATCTGGTATATGCTGGCATCGGTGCTGTACATGGCACGGGAGTACGGGTCGAAACGGACCTCTCCCAACACGGATTTCTTTAGCTCCTGCTCCAGCTGCGCTGTTTCCATAAGAATCTCCCCATCTCATTGATTGCGAACGACGCGGCGAAAAACGTTGGGTACAATTATACATTGATTATACATTAAGGGAGGCGCCCGATGGAAACAGGCATCTTCTAGATATTTCCGCTCAGTACCCTGATGAACCTCAGGCTGAGCAATGTTCTCTGAACCTGGAACAATAGCCCCCAACAAAGTGTGGCAAGCTATGGTAGAATAATTGGCAAGAGTTATGGCAATAGGAAATCAAGACAGAAGAGAGCGTCGGCGCGGACAGCGTCGCGCCCAACGACTCACAACCAGAATGTGGCTCATTATGGGCGGCTTTGTGCTGGCTTTGGTAGTAATACTGGGCCTGCTTATAGCCGTTACCGGAGACGGAGATGGTGGTGGACTCTACACGAATGTAGGCGACCACATACATGCCGAATACTCCGTAATTGTCTGCGGAGAGGCCGAACCTACGTTCCCAGTCTCATCCGGTGGAGTTCACAGTCACGGTGACGGCAGCATACACATACACCCTTCAAGCCCCAGCGAGGCGGGTCTCAACGCTAACATAGCGCGCTTCGTAGCCAGCACAGGTTCTAGGATTACCGATGAGTATATTGAACTTCCATCTGGAGTCCAATATACCAACGGAGACCTATGCCCAGACGACCAACCGGGCCAGATGTTTCTTCGGGTGAACGGTATAACCACACAGGAGATAGCGTCATACGTGCCCCGTGACGGGGACGTCATTGAGATGGGCTTTGAGGTTCAGTAGCCTGCTCTGATGCCGATGCCAGGTCATTCGAATACCCTCCTCTGAAAGCCTCTAGCAGCCTCTATGCTCACGCGCTCGTTGACAGGTACAGGCCGACTGCTCTAGGATAGTTTTGAGGCCGTGCTACACGGGGAGCTAGCGGTGCCCTGTACCCGCAATCCGCTATAGCGGGGTGGAACTCCCTCCCGAGGTCTGTGTTCAAGGCCTCTATCGTCGCGGGTGGATGTCGAGAGCTGGGTCCTGGGCGGCGGAGACCTGTGAATCCCGTCAGATCCGGAAGGAAGCAGCGGTAAGCGGAAGTCTCCGGGTGCTCCGGGGAAGCCTGGCTTGAGTCGCCCGGGTGGACATGTCCTGGGTGTCCGATCGAAGGAGGGTGCACGGCTTCTTTCGTTTTTCAGGGCCGTTGTCATGACCGTACCAATTACACCAGCTACACCAGGCAGCCACCACGTCTTCCCGCGCAAATCGCTAGGCCAGCATTTCCTGGTGGACCAGGGAGCCTTGCGAAGGGTCATAGCGGCCGCAGATGTACAACCAACAGATATAGTTGTAGAAATAGGCCCCGGCACCGGCCTGCTGACACGTCTGCTGGCCGAAAAGGCAGAAAGGGTCATAGCCGTTGAGATGGATGAGGCCCTAGTAGCACGCCTCAGGGACGACCTTAGCGGCTTCCAAAACCTATCCATCGTCCACGGAGACGCCCGAGAATGGGACCCTGCGACAGTCGGTGAGCCATACAAGGTGGTGGCCAACCTGCCATATTACGCCGCAACACCGATAGTAAGGCGTTTCCTGGAGTGTTCTTTGCCCCCCTCTGTTATGGCGGTCACCGTGCAGCGTGAAGTAGCCCAATCCATGACGGCATCCCCCGGAAAGATGAGGACGCTTTCAGTGGCCACACAGCTATACGGGAAACCGCGTATTGCGGGATACATAAGGCCTGGTTCATTCCGTCCGCCCCCCAAGATAACCTCGGCCATAATCAGCATAGAGGTATACAAGAAACCAGCGCTGTACCTGGACGATACGAACGCATTCTTTCAGGTGGTTCGGGCCGGTTTCAGCAGCGCCCGCAAGCAACTCCGAAATTCTCTTGGTCACTCATTCGACATCGCCGGTGTGCAAATGGAAGAGGTGCTGCAAGAGGCAGGAATAGACCCACGGTTGAGGGCCGAAGCCATTAGCCTTGAGGACTGGGGCAGGCTCTACGGCGTTTTCAGGAGCCGGGGCCTGTGCTGACAGTCAGAGCCTATGCGAAGGTAAATCTCACCCTTGAGGTACTGCGTAAGCGCGGAGACGGCTACCATCAGATAGTCTCTGTGATGCAGACCATAGACTTGTTTGATGAGCTTAGCTTTACTCGCTCAGACAACGAGGTGAACCTGCGGTGCAGCCTTCTGTCCTTGGAAACCCCAGATAACCTTATAACCAAGGCCGCTACTCTGCTTAAGGAGCGCACAGGTTATTCTGGCGGTGCGGATATTTTTCTCAAGAAGCGCATTCCCGTAGCCTCCGGGCTTGGCGGAGGCAGCAGTGACGCCGCATCAACCCTCAAAGCCCTTTGCCAATTGTGGGAACTGGACATGGGAGATGAGGAACTTTTGGCCTTGGCATCCTCCGTAGGCTCCGACGTTTCTTTTTTCCTCCTGGGAGGGACGGCAATTGCGGAAGGACGCGGGGAAGAGGTCCACAGACTTTCAGCAATGCACACGGCACATCTGGTGGTTCTGGCTCCTCCGGTTGAGATGCCGAATAAGACACTCAGCATGTACCGCAGCCTGATACCAGAAGAATATACCAAAGGAGAGGCCTCTTTTAAGCTACGCGACTGCCTGGAAAGGCATGGGAAGCTCGACATAAGTATGCTCTTCAACGTCTTTGAGAGTGTGGCATTCGATCTGTTCCCGCCCCTTGCGATATACCGTCGTGCGATGCTGGATATGGGAGCCGAAAAGGTGCATCTGGCGGGCAGCGGCCCATCACTGTACACCCTGGCAGATTCCAAGGAAAATGCCGCTGCACTGGCAGAAAAGCTTCGTACTGTTGGCTACGATGCTTACGCGGCGGCGGCGGTGTGGCCAAACTCTGATTGACGCCCTTGGCCGCTCCCATTAGAATCTCCTAGAGCCTGCAAACGCCCCAGTGACTCCGCGTTTAACTAAGTCCCGGTTCCTGTACACGAATGTTTTATGACTAGCAATATGACATCTACAAGCAGCGAGGTATGTGTTGCCCTAGACTTGGAGACCACTGGGCTGATCACAGAGACCGATGAAATTATCGAAGTCGGGGCCGTCAAGTTTCAGGGCGACCAAGTGCTGGACACCTTTCATACCTTAGTCAACCCTTACAAGCCGCTACCCAAGTTCATAAGGGAACTGACGGGCATTTCTCAAGTAGAGGTAGACGAAGCCTCTTCCTTCACGACCATAGCCTCACAGCTTGAATCCTTCATTGGCAACAGGCCGATAGTCGGTCAAAACATAGCCTTTGACCTTGGATTTCTGGCAAAGAGCGGCATGAACCTGTCCAACCCCTTCTACGACACACGGGAGATGGCAGCCGTGCTCCTGCCACGGCTGCGTGAATACTCTCTTCTCCCACTGGCGGCATCGCTCGGCATAGAACATCCAAGGCTTCACCGCGCGTTGGAAGATGCAGATGTCACCGCCAAGGTCTTTCACGCCCTGACGAACGTGGCTATGGAGATGGATGTAGGGCTGCTGTCCGAGTTGAGCCGCCTGTACGGCCGGTCCAAGGGACATCTGTCAGCCCTGTATCTCAGTTTGCAAAGGGCCAAGAGCCAGGAGAACGTGGCAACCGGCCTATTCGGCCTAGACATGGAGGCCCTCGGCAAACGCTTGGAGTCTCCGCCCACCCTCAGATTAGTCCGCGAGCAACACCCATTTGACGAAGAGGCTGTGGCCAGTTTCTTCCGCGAAGACGGACCATTGTCGAAGGTCATGGATGGCTACCGCTACCGGCCTCAGCAGACTGAAATGGCTATGGCGGTTGCAAAGGCCATGGACAGCAAGCGCAACCTCGTGGTGGAGGGCGGAACTGGAGTCGGGAAGTCGATGGCCTATCTGATGCCCGCGATGCTTTTCGCCATCGCTAACAAGGCTCGCGTGGTTGTCTCCACCAACACCATCAACCTTCAGGAGCAGTTAATTGCCAAGGACCTCCCTGCCCTATCCAAGGCTCTTGACAAGTGGTCTCCGGACTTTGCAGGTATAAGGTTCTCCCTTCTTAAGGGCCGTGACAACTATCTCTGCCTACGACGCTGGAGACAGCTGATAAGAGAAGAGAACCTCTCTCACGATGAAGCCCGCATTGCCTCCAAGCTCATGGTATGGCTGCAGGACACCATCACCGGTGACCGGTCCGAGATGAACCTGGCCTTTCGAGAAATGCCAACTTGGAGTCGAATGTCGGCAGCGGGTGCCTTCCAATGTCCTCCAAGGGCGCGTGAGGCCTGTTTCCTACGCACCGCTCGTGACCAGGCCGAAGGCGCCTATCTGGTCGTGGTCAACCACGCTCTCTTGATGAGGGACCTGGCAGAGGGAGGTGGCATAATCCCAAACTACGATTACCTAGTCATAGATGAGGCTCATCACCTGGAAGAAGAGGCCACAAGCCAGTTTGGTTCCAAGCTTTCACAGGGCACGATGGAGGAATATCTGGAAAGGCTGGAGGGAAGCAGGGGGATATACCGCGAGATGAGGGCTTTCCTCAGTCAGCTTCTGTCAACGCCCAGAGCAAGCATTCTTGAACCACTGGTACATGAGGGAGAGAGCCTTCTGCCAAGAACCAAAGAACACACGGGCACGCTTTGGGCCACCATTGCAACTTTCCTTAGAGACCACCACGAGGATGGAAACCCCCGCAATCTCCTTCTCAGCGTGACCAGAAGCTCACGCGCCCAACCGGGATGGTCAGACGTTGAAGTAGCCTGGGAAAACGCCGACATGTCCCTGTCCCAGATAGCCAGAACCCTGGAGAGGCTGTTACAGGCCCTTGAAGGTATGGAGGATGCCCAGGCGGCTGGATACGAATCCCTGGTCATAGAGATTTCGTCTTGCCTTAATACCGCCGAAGACATAAGGGAAAAACTCAGAGCGTTCATCATTGACCAGAACGACGACCAGATATACTGGATGACCCAAAACGCCAGAGATGGCGAAATCGCTCTTGAGATTGCGCCTATGCACGTGGGAGTACTGCTTCAGAACAGGCTATTCTCCCAAAAGGAGTCAGTCATTCTCACCAGCGCCACTCTGAGCACACAGGGCAACTTCGACCACATCAGCGAGCGTCTTGGACTGGAGGACGCTGACGAACTCCTTGTGGACTCACCTTTCGATTATCCAAAGGCTGTGATGCTGTGCCTGCCCAAAGATATGCCAGAACCCAACAGCCGTAGCTACCAAGAAGCGGTACAGCAGGCCATTATTGACGTTTGCCGCGCCGCCGGAGGCCGCACGATGGGGCTATTCACATCCCACGCTGCCCTTCAGGCCACCCGCACGGGAATAAGAGAGGAACTGGAGGGGCTTGGGTTCAAGGTGCTGGCACAGGGAGTAGACGGCACTCCACGAAACCTATTAACCTCGTTCATGCAGAACCCTGAATCGGTACTGCTTGGCACTGCCAGTTTCTGGGAGGGTGTGGATATCCCGGGAGGCGCATTGAAGGTGATTGTGGTGGCCCGTCTTCCATTCAACGTTCCAACGGAACCGGTATTCGCCGCCAGGTCACAGATGTTTGAGGACCCATTCAACCAGTACGCGGTACCGCAATCGGTGCTACGCTTCCGTCAGGGGTTTGGCCGTCTCATCCGCGGCGAGGAGGACAGAGGCGCGGTCGTCGTACTAGACCAGCGCATCCTATCCAGGGGGTACGGCCCTGTGTTCCTGGAATCGCTACCAGGTTGCACGGTCGTAAAAGGCTCGCTTCGTGAGTTGTACCAGGACGTGCAGCAGTGGATAGCAAAAGCTCCCTAATCTTTGATACAGGGCAACCTCTTGACCTTGCCAATACCCTGAAAAGTGGCCAGGCCTTCCGCTGGCATTGCAGGGACGAATGGTACTACGGTACCATTCAGGACAGCCTGCTGGCATTGAAGCAGGACGGCACACGGCTGGAGGTCCGCAGTTCGTCGCCACCGAAACAGATAGAAGCCGCGCTTCGGGACTATCTTAGGCTTGACGACGATCTGGAAGCCATCTACTCACGCATAGACACCGACCCCCGTATACATAGTGCCATTGCCGAATACCGCGGGCTGAGAATCCTACGCCAGGATCCGTGGGAGTGCCTTGTTGGCTTTATCTGCTCAGCCAACTCAAACATACCCAGAATCTCGTCCGGCATGATCGCCATTGCCCAAAATTACGGGGACCCACTGGAACTGGACGGCTACACAGACTACTCTTTCCCGACGCCACAAAAGCTGGCTGAGGCTGGTGAAACAGAGCTGAGAGGCCTGAAGCTGGGATTCAGAGCCAAGTACGTGGCTAAGGCAGCAGAGAGGGTGGCCCAGGGAGAGATTAAACTGGAACCCCTGCGCCATATCCAATACCAGGAAGCCAAGAACGTGCTCACCTCCATACTTGGCGTCGGAGAGAAGGTCGCCGACTGCGTTCTCCTGTTCTCGTTGGACAAGATGGATGCCTGCCCCATAGACCGATGGGTACGCCGTGCTATGGAGGAATGGTACCTGGATGGAGCAAAGCTAAACTACAAAGACATCCGTGCAATGTCTCTGGAGAAGTGGGGCGATTACGCCGGATACGCCCAGCAGTACCTGTTTCATCAGAAGCGTCTTCTAGTGCAAACAGGGCACAGCCCTGCACCCATATGAGAGCATCCTAAGATTTCAAACCAAGTTTGTGCCACAATGCCTACCAGCAAGCCAGCTTAACGCTCCATCCCCTAGCGTGAAACTTCTGCGAAAACTCTGCCGCTAAGTGTTTTGATGGCATTTTCCCGAACGCCGGTGGATTCAACTATTCACCTGTGATTCGCAGAAGGCAATGATGGATTTTAGCGCAGAAGAAGTAATCGGGGCGGGATTGGTGGCCACCAAGGCCATGACTGCGGTGTTGTACATTGGAATCTCAATGATGCCCAAGCAGATGACAATGAATCTACTGTACATGCTAGACACGATGGTAACGCAGATCAAGACCGCTGCCTACTTAATTAGCGGTGTGATGCACGCGATCATGGGCATTGTCTTCGGCCTCATCCACGCCTGTATTTACACATCCCTAGACGTAGATTCTGGATGCCGCCGAATTCGGTCTTCTACTTGCATTCATTCACTGGATCATGGTTGGCATCGGGATGGTTGGGACAATGCATCCGTTGATGAAAAGCGGCGAGATGATAGCTCCGGGGCTCTTTGTGAAAAACCATCCAACACTGATGGTAATGGGGTTCTTCATGCTTCACCTGCTCTACGATCTGGTTTTGGGCTTGGCCGTGGGTTTAGGCAGTGCGAAGCCATGCACCTATAAAATGTCATCCACTACGTTATCTGAATTGTCAGCCAGTCTTTCACAAGGGCCACCTCTTCGGCGCGGCTGGTTATGGTGCCCTCAAGCTTTGCCGAACGCAGTTTTACTAACATATCTCCGATGGCACGACCCTGGGGTACGCCAAGCTCGATGAGGTCTTTTCCTCCAAGAGACGGCTTGATATGACGCAGCTTGTCCAGAAACAACTTGAGATTGCTACTAGCATCTTCGCTTGTGGATGCCATGGCGCACGCCTGCACGGCCGCGGTGGTCGAAGTGACAAGGGTTTCGTATAAATACGACGGCGACAGCCTAGCGTCGGAGAGCCGCGGCAGTTCACTCCTGAGTGCAATGGTGTCTCTGACCACGGTCGCCCAACGGGGAGACATATGGAGCCGTCCTATAATTTTTGCACCGTCCGAGGAGTCGAGAGGATACGTCAAAATACCCAGGATCACCTGCTCGTCCACACTGCGCCTCTCAGCACCAAGCAACACACTTTCAACCAATTGACTTAACCCGGCTAGAGAAGGGGCAATAGCGGCCATGATCCCCAATCGGTCGGCTCTCACAAGAGTTTCTACGCAATGCTCTTCAGCAAGCCACAGGTGAAATTCCCTACACAACCTATGACCGCTTATGGTATCCAACATCGTCACATCTCTGAGGAGCTTGGTCTCGGTGTCGTCTTCCATACGAAATCCAAGACGTTGTTCATAGCGCACGGCCCTCATTATACGGGTGGCATCGTCCACAAAACTCTTGTCGTGGAGCACACGGATGAGGCCGCGTTCCAGGTCAGACTCACCATCGAAGGGATCGAGAAGTTGGGCGCTGCCACCCAGGTGCAGAGGAAAGGCCATCGCGTTGACGGAGAAATCCCTTCGTGCAAGGTCTTCTTCCATATTGCCGTAGGCTATCTGAGGCAGAACTCCCGGACGGCTGTAGTGCTCGCTTCTGGCGGTTATCATGTCTAGGGATACGCCGTCCACCTTGATTTTGGCTGTGGAGAACTGTGACCTGGATACAACCTGTCCCGACAGCCGCTTGGCCATGATGCATGCCAGGATCTCGGCATCGCCCTCAACTACCAGGTCAAGATCCTCCGTGGGACGGCCCAAAAGCAGGTCACGCACGGCTCCGCCAACCAGGTATAGTGACACGCCCTCATCACGGGCGATCTGCCCCGCACTCTTCACAAGTGCCAGTTTCTTGGCAGGCAAGCTGTTTTCCAGTAGTTGAAAGAAGTTCATGTACGGTATTCACTTGGCAACTGGCGTGATTATAGCATGTGGTATTCGATATATTGTGACACTTCCTGCCTTCAAATATCCTTTACAAATTCCTTGGAAATTCTGTTAGAATAGTGTCAATATTCGTATAGTCGAGGCGAGGGCCTTCGGGGAATACTCCTCTTATTCAACCAGATTACACGAAAGGAAACAGAGCCTTGGGAACAAGAGTAGTAGTAACAGGCATAGGAATAGTCAGTCCCCTTGGCCTAAGTTCGGAAACCACCTGGGAGTCCCTGCTTGCAGGGAAATCCGGCGTTGACTATATCAGCAGCTTCGATCCAGAGCCGTTCGAGACCAAGATAGCCGCAGAGGTCAAAGGCTTTGAGCCAACGGACTTCCTCGACCGCAAGGAGGCCCGGCGTATGGACCGCTTTGTGCAGTTCGCCGCGGTAGCCTCGCAAGAGGCGATGGCCAAGGCTGGGCTCAACCTAGAAAAGGAAAAAGCGGAGAGGGTCTCCGTAATGATAGGCAGCGGCATTGGCGGAATACTCACCCTATCTCAGGAACTTCAGGTGATGATTGAGCGCGGCCCGTCCAGGGTGAACCCATTTCTCATACCCATGATGCTTGGTGACATGGCCTCCGGAAGGGTATCCATAATGATAGGTGCCAAGGGACCCAGCTACAGCGCCATTTCTTCCTGCGCCACCGGAGCAGACACCATTGCAGAGGCCTCCGAACTCATACACCGCGGCGAGATAGACGTTGCCATCACCGGAGGTAGCGAGGCCCCAATATGCCCCATTGGAATAGCGGGGTTCAACGCCTGCAATGCCCTCTCACGCCACAACCAGGAGCCGCAGAAGGCCTCAAGGCCGTTCGATGCCCAACGGGACGGGTTTGTTATGGGCGAGGGTGGAAGTGTCCTTGTCCTTGAGAGCCTTGAGCACGCCATGGCACGGGGCGCACAGCCCCTGGCGGAACTGGCAGGACACGGAGCCACAGCCGACGCTCACCACATAACACAGCCGTCGCCTGGAGGAGAGGGAGGGGCTAGGGCCATGCGCATCGCCATGGAGAGGTCTGGCCTCACACCCAAGGACATAGATTACATCAATGCACACGGCACATCGACTCCAATGAATGATAAGTACGAGACCATGGCCATAAAGTCTGCGCTCGGACCAGAGGCCTACAACATCCCAATCAGTTCTACCAAGTCCATGACCGGTCATCTGCTGGGAGCCGGTGGAGCACTGGAAGCAGCCATCTGCGTCATGGCCATCTCACTGGGCGCAATGCCCCCAACCATAAACCTGGACAACCCAGACCCAGACTGTGACCTAGACTACGTTACCAATACTGCCAGAACCTGCGTGGTGAACACAGTCTTATCCAACTCCCTTGGCTTCGGTGGCCACAACACCTGCCTTGCGTTCAAGAGCTTCTCTGAAGGCTAGAGCCTAAATGCAGGCAAACACGGGTTTGTGCAGGGATGCGAGGTTGAATCATGACCGAGACGTGCACACATTGCGGTTCTGCCGTCGACGAACGAATACCAATTGTGGACGAGGCAGACCTGAGCTCGGTGCAGAGAATGCAGGTGGGTTGCAGGAAGTGCGGGACGGTGGTCTGCCTCAGCTGCGGCTCCAAGGCGGCGGCCAGATTCGGTATCAAAAAAAATTGTCTCTGCCCCAAATGCGGCGCAGAGCTTGGGCTTGACGGCTATGTGGACGAGATGGGCGAGGACTATTACGGATGGGGCTACTAATTTTCTTGGGATATTACCCAGTTCATTACACGCCCTGCGTACAGTGCGGGAAACAAGACGATAGAGCGATGATGTGTTAAACCGCAAGCTGTGGAACATCGCACCGCGAATCTCCCCTGAGGCCATGCAGAAACTGGAACCGTTCTCTCCTCTCGCAGCGCAGCTTCTGCACAACCGCGGTATCACTGACATACCAGCCGCAAAGGCTTTCCTTGCCTGGGATGAGAGTCTACTGGAGGATCCGCTCCTCCTTCCCGACATGGGTAGCGCCATCTCCCGCCTTCAAGGGGCGCTGGCTGACAGCGAGACCATAGGCATATTCGGGGACTTTGACGCCGACGGCATTACCGGCACGGCGCTCCTGGCAGAGGGTCTGGAAAACCTGGGTGGTAAGGTAATCCCATATCTGCCCCACCGTGTTACTGAAGGCCACGGCCTGAGTTCTCAGGCGGTTCATGCCCTACACGAACAGGGAGTCACGCTCATTGTCACCGTCGACTGCGGGATCACGTCCCCGGTTGAGGTAGCAGAGGCCGCCTCACTTGGCATAGACACCATCATTACCGACCACCACACACCGCTGCCAGAGATACCTGCCGCCCTTGCCATCGTGAATCCCAAGCTAGCTGGCTCAGTGTACCCTTTTCGCGACCTGGCGGGAGTTGGTCTGGCATTCAAACTTGTACAGGGACTGTCGAATCACATGGGCAAGCAGTGGGACGAAAGGCTGCTCCAACTGGCCGCCCTCGGCACCGTAACTGACGTGACGCCGCTGGTTGGTGAAAACCGGTACATTGTGGCCGCAGGCCTTCGTTCCATGACGGCAGACCCCAAGCCCGGCCTGAAGGAGCTTCTGCGTTTGGGCGGCAAGGCAGACTCTACGCTGGATACGGAGTCCATATCCTTTGTTATCGGGCCGCGTCTAAACGCTCCAGGCAGGCTAGAACACGCCATCAGCAGCTACAATCTCCTACGCGCGGTGTCGCAGGAAAAGGCCGCCCCCATAGCCAAGGAACTGGATCGCATGAACAAGGAACGGCGTGACCTCACCGAAAAAGCCCTGGATAACGCCACAGCGCAGATGGAATCAAGCCTGGAGGGGCAAGTCCCTATGTCAGAGCATATATTGCTCCTATGGAGCGAGGAGTTCACATCGGGGATAGTAGGGCTGCTGGCCAGCAAGCTGGTGGATGAGCACTATCTACCGGCTGTGGTGGTCGCCCTAGACGGCAACATTGGCCGCGGCAGCGCACGGAGCATTCCTGAGTTCAACCTGGCGTCCGCCCTAGAGGAATGCCAAGACCTGTTCATTCGGTTTGGAGGGCATCCCAGAGCAGCCGGGTTCATAATATCCAGAGAGAATCTCCCTGATTTGCATGAGCGTTTAACGACCATAGCACGGCGGGAACTGGCACACCTTTCCATAAAACCCACCATCAACATAGATGCCCACGTTCGCCTGACCTCACTTTCTGGAGCCAATTCCCAGTTCTTTCAGGACCTTTCCCCGTACGGAGAGGGAAACCCGACTCCAGTCTTCATAACCAAGGGAGTGAAGGTGGTAAATGTCACACGGCTGGGGAGCCAGGGAAAGCACCTGAGGTTCAGGCTGAAGCATGGCGGTGCACTGTGGGATGGCATGGCCTTTGGTCAAGGAGAAGCATGGCAAGATGGTACGGATATCCTAGACGTGGTCTACAGCGTTGGACGCAACCAGTGGAACGGGCAAGATACCATGCGCATAATCATCCACGACTTTCGGCCCGCGGATGGACCGTCAAGGGCATAACCACAGAGCGATAGTGCTACTTGCCTGGCCGGACACCAATCGGCGGCCCGACTTCCTCACCCCTGCGCGCAATGCGTCCACGGTATACCAGTAGAGGGACGGCCACCACTACAACAAGAATGGCAATAAGGTGTGCCTCCTGCAAGCCTGCAAACCAGACCTTGTCTTCCCTCAGGAAGGAAATGAAGAACCGCCCAAAGGAGTAGAGGCTAATGTACAGCGCAAACAGCATGCCGTCCGGCTTAATCCGGCCCCACAACCACCACAGCAACCCGAACACCATAGTGTTCCATATCATCTCGTAGAGAATCACCGGATGAGAGGCAATCAGTCCATGAACCTGGTTTGACAAGCTGCCAGGATTGGTATACACGAACCCCCAGGAGAGATCGGTGGCCTTGCTGACATGCTCCCCATTGATAATGTCTCCAATTCTACCGATGGTCTGAGCCAGCAATAACGCGGGCGCAGTGAGATCCGCCAGCCGACCTATGGGATATCCTTTGAGCCTAGAATGGATAGCTCCCCCAGCAAAGCCGCCGAGTATAGCTCCGAACAGGCCGATTCCTCCGCGCCAAATGGCTATGATCTCCACGGGATTGTCGCTATAGAAGTCCCATCGGTCGACTACGTGCACTATCCGCGCTCCCAAGATTCCACCGATAATCGCCCAAATGGCGGTGGAATAAATTACGTCGCTTACAATGCCCTCACGTTCCGCCCATCTGGCAACCAGCCAAACGGCAACAACCACACCAGCAAAGGCAAAAAACCCGTGCCACGTGAGGACAAAGCCCCCCAAGTCTATCATGTTGGGGTTCATTCCAATTTGAATCATTTTACCCTGCCACTCCCTAACCGTTGCTGACTAGGCCAGATTCTACATTCGGCCATAACCCCTGTCAAGGAGAGGATTTAGCAAACAGGCACACCCTGGCTGTCGTCCCTACTCATGTTAGGTATATGTTAGAATTAGACCAACCTTGGCACCTAACCTGAGAGTCACGTGAGAGATACAATAAGGATCTTCCTGGACTACCTCACATCTGAGAGGGGTCTATCCAACAACACCATCGCCGCATACGGCAACGACCTACACCAGATGGCAGAACTCCTGGAGGAGTCCGGCAGCCTGACCAGTGCAAATCCCGGTTGGGAGTCTGTGGACCAGACCATGCTCACTAGGTACACACTCGACCTACAGGAAAGAGGGTATTCTGCAACGACCCGCGCCCGTAAAATTGCATCGCTGAAAGCCCTCTTCAACTTCCTGGTTGAGGAGGGTATCGTGTCTCAGGACCCCACCGAGTCCCTTACATCTCCGAGAATAGGCCGTGTATTGCCAAAATCCCTTAGCGAAGAAGAGATTGGCATGCTGATTCAAGAGGCATCAAGTGAAAACAACCTCGAGTCTCAGAGGAATATGGCGATGATAGAGTTGATGTATGCAACCGGCATGAGGGTTAGCGAGATGGTGTTCCTGTCCCTGGGAGACCTCAACCTGAAGGAAAAGTACGTACGTTGTTTCGGTAAG
>CAUZOU010000017.1:0-19627 GCA_963581795.1 Dehalococcoidia bacterium
TGATGACCGTGTCTATCATCGGCAGGTCCAGCGAGGTTGGCATTCGGTAGTCCAGCAAGCTGGAGTTGGTCATAACGCCTTCATCGGTGAAGAAGTATTCTTCATTCAATGCCCAGCCGATGCCCTGGAGAGTGCCTCCCTGCATTTGTCCTTCGACGTAAGCTGGGTGGGCTGCCTGTCCAATATCAAGGAAGACGGTGGACCGCAGTATGTCTACCTTGCCAGTCTCAGGGTCTACCTCAACATCGAAGATGTTTCCAGCAAGCGCTCCGCCGACTCCTCCCTGGGAGTCCATGGCAGAGCAGGTAACAGGTCCGCCTGTGGTCATGAGCTTGCCTGCAAGCTCCTTGAAGCTGAATTGGTCATTGGTGTTCTTTGTGCAGATGAATGTCCCATCGGTGAACTCCACATCCTCTGGCTGTACCTCCCAGAGTCGTGCGGCCCGTGCGCCCATCTGGTCAATTACGAGTTGTGATGCGGCTATGGCAGCGCGTCCAGTGTCGAATGTTATGCGGCTTCCGCCTGAGCCTCCCGTCCATCCAACGGAGTCTGTGTCAACTACCTGTGGCGTGACATCCTCCGCTGAGAGCCCTAGCGCCTCTGCCACCTGCATGGCTATGGCAACACGGGTACCGGAAAGATCAATTGAACCCGTTGTGAGGCTGACAGTGCCATTGGCAATCACGTTGATAGTGGCTGACGAGCCGCTACCACCGCCATTAAGACGGTATCCGATGGCGACTCCACGGCCGCGGTTCGGGCCTCCTAGTGGTGCGGTGTAATGGGGATGGGCCTTCATTACCTCCATAACCTCTTTCAGTCCAACGTGGGCATGTGGTACGCCAGTGACGGCTCGGTCACCTTCCATTGCCACGTTCTTCAAACGGAGGTCCATGGGATCCATCCCAAGCATATCCGCCAGTTCATCAATTGCGCTCTCGGCGGCGAAGGCGGATTGAGGATGACCAGGTGCCCGGTAGGCTGCCGTCTTAGGCTTGTTGCAGACAACGTCGTAGCCGTCTATCAGTATGTTGTCTATCTTGTAGGCGCTCACAGCGGATGTGACTCCGCCGACCATAGGTGATCCTGGGTATGCACCTGCTTCGTAGATCATGTTAAACTTGGCAGCGGTAATCGTGCCGTCCTTCTTGGCGCCAATTTTGACGGTGATGGACGTCCCAGAGGAAGGGCCTGTGCCCTCGAATACCTCTTTGCGGCTCATGACCATCTTTATGGGATGGCCGCTTTTCTTTGACAGAATGGCTGCGACAGGTTCCAGGTAGCCGGTTCCCTTGCCGCCGAAGCCACCGCCTATCTCCATTGGAACGATTTTAACCATGGACTCCGGTATGTCCAAGATGGCTGCGACGTTGCCGCGTACTCCGAAGATACCCTGTGTGCTTGTCCAGATGGTCAAGCGGCCTTCAGGAATCCATTGGGCGGTGCATGCAAAGGGCTCTATGTAGCCTTGGTGAACAGTCTGGGTGTTGTACTCCCGCTCCAGTACCGAGTCGGCTTCCTTGAAGCCCTGTTCCACGTCGCCCATCTTGAGCTGGAGATGGCTGGATATGTTGCTCTTGGTGCCGGTATCCTCACCAGCTGCGCCGCGTGCCTCTGAGAACTTCTCTGTCAGGTTGTCATGAAGCAGGGTGGCACCATCCTTCATGGCCTCTCTCCAACCGAGGACAGTGGGCAGTACTTCGTAGTCCACTGCTATGAGATCCAGTGCCTCTTCGGCGATGTGAGGGCTAGTGGCAGCTACTGCCGCCACAGCGTGACCCTTATACAGAACTTTCTTGTCGGCAAGGTCGTTCTCTGCGAACAGTCTTGGACCACCTGCAAGATTGAGTTCTCTGTCTTGAATAATCGGCAGGTCTTTAGATGTAGCCACTGCCATTACACCCGGCAGAGCTTCAGCTTTGCTCGTGTCTATGGAACGGATGCGCGCATGTGCGTGTGGACTTCTGAGGATCTTGCCGTGGAGTGTTCCAGGCAGGGTAATGTCCGCACCGTACCTGGCGGCTCCGGTCACCTTCTCTATTCCATCCTGGCGTATAGGCCTTGTGCCAAGTACTTTGTACTTACCAGGAGTTGCGGTATCTTTGTCAGAAGTTATGGTCATGTGGGTATCTCCTTATAATCCAGGTGAAATCCACGACATCCCAGGCAAAAACCTGGAATGTGTTGAGGCAGCTGAAGTCTCGTGGAAGAGCTTAGTCGTTGTAGACGTCGCGCTGGTCCGTGGCTCCAGCTCCTGCGGCAGTTGTTGCTTTCCTCGCGTCGCCGCCCTGGTTCATCACTTCACCAGCCTTCAGCACTGCGCGGATAATCTTGTCGTATCCGGTGCAACGGCAGAGGTTACCGGCCAGCCAGTGGCGAATGCGAGCCTCATCGGCATCTGGCTCACGCTCTAGAAGCGACTTGGCCGCGACTATGAAGCCTGGTGTGCAGATACCACACTGCAGGGCGGCCTCTTCCAGAAAAGCCTGCTGCAGTGGGTGCAACCCATCGGGTGAAGCAACGCCCTCTATGGTGAGGATAGTGGAACCCTGGGCCTCTACGCCAAGGACGCAGCAAGAGTCGACAATCCTACCGTCAAAGTAAACGGTGCACGCTCCGCAGTTGCCGTCGTTGCATCCTTCCTTGGTGCCGGTCATGCCGAGGACATCCCTAAGAACCTCCAACAGGCTCTGGCGGCTTTCGCACAGGAAGTCTACCTCAGTATCGTTGATAGTAGTGTTTACGTGAATCTTATCTGCCATTGTTGTTATCCCTCTCTGGCTCTTGATATAGCCGTACGGAGCGCCCGCTTTGTGAGTACGCCTACCAGGTGTATCCGCTGGTCAATAGTGCCACGCATGTCGTTGATGGGGCTTGCGGCTTTCTTGGTGGCCTCAGCGACCTCCTCGATGGTTGCTTCGTTGGCCTCTTTGCCTGCCAGTAAAGCGCTGGCATCCTTGGCAAAGATGACGGTTGGTCCGACGGACCCGATCGCTATTCGTCCAGAGACGATGTGCTGCTTCGAGTCGTCAAGAAGGACGGAAGCCGCTGAATTCGCTACGGCGATATCCATTTCATTTCTGGGAATAAACCGCAGGAAGTGTGCTCCGTAGTTGGCCTTGGGGGCCGGTATGTGTATGGCCACCAGTATCTCGCCGTCCTGGAGCACGTTTCGCCCGGGACCGCTGCAAAATTCCTCCACTGGTATGTTTCTTCGTCCATTAGGTCCGGCTACAATGGCAACCGCTTCTTGGACTATGAGGGAGGGGATATTGTCTCCGCTGGGGGCTGCGTTACAGAGATTGCCTCCCACGGTGGCACGCCCTTGTATCTGTATGCCTCCAATGAGGGATGCAGAATCAACTAGGCCAGGGTATAGCTTTTGGATCGTTTGATCCTCGTAGATCTCACAGCATGGAACAGCGGCTCCTAGCGTAAGTCCGTCTGCTTCCGAGCAGGAAAACTGGTTGAGTTCCGGTATGTTATTGACGTTTACCAGGCGGTCTATCTGGAAGCGACCACCGCGCATCTGTACAAGTACATCCGTTCCTCCAGCCAATATTTTGGCCTTGGGACCTTTCTCAGCCATCAACTTGATAGCGTCTTCAAGGTTATTGGGTGCGACGTATTCAAATTCTTGCATAGTCCATCCTCACTTAGATTAAGAAACATTATAGCACGGCAATATTAAAGGTCAACCGCGAGTGTTTCAGTCTGATTACCCTCTGTTTGCGAACCAATCCGTAAGTCCCTGGCGGTTGGTTTCCAGCCACTTCGCGTTCAGACGTATGCGCTCCAGCGATTGTTGAATGGTACGTTGAGCAGAGGGCGCTGGGTGTTCCTTAAAGAAAGTCTCTACTTCCTCTGCTTTCTCCAGAGTTGTAAAGGCCCCAGTGATGCTCACCAGCCTCATTATGGCGAAGCCGCCCCGACCGTACCTGCGATCCATCTCGTCCCAGTTGGCCTTTATGAACTCCCATGCCAGCTCTTTTCCGTGCCTGTTGCCCGCCACTGAAATCACCACAAGGACAGAGTCCTGGGAACGCACATCGGAAGTCATGGAACGCTCAAGGGCATCTTGAAGGAGTTCCTCCTGTTGGAACCTGGTCAGAGCGCCCAGCAGTCGCATGCTCTCTTCGTGTAAGTCGGCCTTTTTCTCAAGCTGCCACAGGGTGTCATATGTAGATTCGTCGCCTTCCTGGGCTGTCAGGCCGTATACAACGCCGCGCAGGTCCGGGTGCAGGGACGACGGCTCATTCAGGAAGCGATCAAACCGGCTCCTAGCCTCCAATAGTACGTCAGGGTCGCCATATGACCCTATTTGCCCGAGGACTATGGTGCGGAGAAGGGAGTCAAGATGCCCCTCATTTGGTCGGGCATCCCATCCAACCTGTCCGACGATTTGCTTGAAGAGAGTGCCGGCGAAGCTGCGGAATTGAGGAAAGAAGGGTTGGTCCTGAAGGAGGTTTTCCATGCCCCGTATGTTTGTGGCCAGATCGCTCCATACGGAAGAGTCCGTTTCGCCTATGTATGACTCTGCAAGGGATAGGAATTGGGTTGCGGGTAGATGCCCAGCTTTCACCAGGGCGTAGGCATCGTTTTGGACGCCAAGGCGGTCAATGGCGGGCAGTTGCTGCTTCTCGACGGCGCTTCTCAACCTCTCCCAGTCATCTGACTCGTAGTTGACGCGGTAGAACCCGGTCTGTCCGACGTTCACCTTCATCCAGTCGTTGGAGTTACGTGCTGGGTCTTCGCCCAGTTGGACTTCAATCTCCCGTTTATCCATTAGAACGGAGACGCCCTTGTCATTTCCTGCTGTGGCAATGCTTACTGGCACCTGCCAGAGGGTCTTGTCATCTGCGTTCTCCTCCATCAGGTTGTCATAGAGGAAACGGTGCTGGGAGAGGCCTATGCGCAGGTTGGAGCCATGCCGCTCAGATTTCACCTGAAGGAACGGGTAGCCCATCTGCTTGACCCATGAATTCATGATGGTGGTTACCGGCTGGCCCGAGGCTTCTTCCAGTGCCGCCCACAGGTCTTCTGTTCTGGCGTTGCTGTACTGGTGGGCAGAGAGATAGCCATGAAGTCCCTGCTGGAACGCCTCTGCTCCTAGGAAATTCTCCAGCATGCGTAGAACGGCACCTCCCTTGCTGTAGCTGATGGCATCGAAGAGTTCCCTTATCTGCGCGGGGTCCTCAACCTTGGCCTCTATTGGGTGAGAGTTGCGCAACCCGTCTAGGCTCAATCCTGAGTTGGTGTCTTGAAAAACGAATTGTGTCCACATATTCCATTCCGGGTATTGATGATCAACGGCCTTGTCGCCCATCCAGGATGCGAAGCTTTCGTTTAGCCATAGGTCGTCCCACCACTCCATCGTCACCAGGTCTCCGAACCACATGTGGGCCATCTCGTGGGCCACCACTTCCATGATGCGCTGCTTTGTATTGGCGGAGGAGTTCTCTGGGTCGTAAAGAAGGGCCGTTTCTCTATATGTGATGGCGCCCCAGTTCTCCATTGCTCCGGCAGCGAAGTCAGGAACAGCAATGTGGTCCAGCTTTTCAAGTGGATATGGAATGCCGAAGTAGTCGTTGAGATAGGTTAGCAGTCCGACTGCGTTTTCCACAGCGAACTGTCCCTGTTTCTCCTTGCCCCTTGTGGCCCATACCCTTACCAGTGTCCCGTTTGGTGCCATTTGCTCCACGGAAGCAAAGTCACCAACTAGGAAGGCCAGCAGGTAAGTGGACATCTTTGGGGTCTCTTCAAATTTGACCGCCTTGGTATTGCCTTCTCTGGGCGGTTCACTTTCGATCATCGTGTTGGAGATTGCCACCAGGTTAGATGGGATCACAAGCGTAACCTGGAATATGGCCTTGACAGCGGGATCGTCCCAGCAGGGAAAGGCGCGTCTAGCGTCCGTTGCCTCAAACTGAGTGGTCGCCAGATATTGTTTCTGGCCATCCGAGGTGGTGTATTGGCTGCGGTAGAAGCCACGGAGCTGGTCGTTCAGCGTGCCGGTGAAATTGATGTGGAGGGCCGCAGTGCCGGGGGGAATGCTTTGCTCGAAAGTGAACGTGGCTGTCTCCAACTCTTCGTTTAGCTCGATGTTCTTGGCTATTAGAGAAGTGCCGTTCTCCAGGGCAACACTGGCATCTGCAATCTCCAGGTCTATCGAGTTTACGGCGACGCGGTTCGTCGGCTCTGTGACCAAGATGTCTATTGTCTCATTGCCGCTGAAGGTGAAGTCAGTCAGATTTGGTGTAAGGGTAAGGCTGTACTTGGTTGGAAGCACGTTGCCCGGCAACCGGTAGGCTGTGGCTGTTGTCATGTATTTTGTCCTTCCTGTTAAGGCTTTGTATCCCTTGGGTTTGGGTCTGACTAGATTATACGCTACCGCGCTCACATCTGGAAACGCCTGTCAATGGTGTTAGAATATTGGCGAATACTCAAAAAGCTCTTTTTTAAGGAGTGCGCCGTGGTCCTACGACAAGACTTGATGTTGGATAGCAACGGAGTTTCTCTGTCATCATCCATATTTGTGCCCCCCGGCCATGGGCCGCATGCGGGTCTGGTTATTTGCCACGGCATGCCGGTAGGACAGCAAACCGATACAGCCGCGTCTGTTGGGCAGGTTGTTTTGGAAGGCGGCATGGACTATCCCGCCCTGGCCGAGTGGTGTGCATGGGAGGGGTTTGCCACCGTCATCTTCAACTTTCGTGGAACAGGACAGAGCGGCGGCAACTTTCATCAGTTGGGGTGGGTGCAAGACCTGGACGCGGTGGTGTCCTGGCTGCAAGGGATAACCGAGGTTGACCCGTCCCGTATTGTTTTGCTGGGTTCCAGCCTTGGAGCCGCTGTGGCCATCTACGTTGCCGCACACAGAAAAGACGTCGCTGGACTTGTGTCATTTGCAAGCCCCGCGATCATGGGTGCGAGGTCTCAGCCCGCTGAAGCTGTGGAACGGCTCAGAAAATTAAACATGATTCGCGACCCGGATTTCCCTCCATCGCTTGATGAGTGGGCCAAGGAAGGTGAGATATTAAGTCCTGTGCAGTGGGTTGGTTACGTAGCTCCTAGGCCCTTGCTACTGCTTCATGGTGATGCCGACGATGCTGTAAACCCGGATGATGCACACATCCTGTTTGAATGTGCTGGGGAGGGAAAAGAACTACAGATGCTGGCAGGAGTAGGGCATCGCTTTCGCCAGGAGAGAACGGCTACAGGTACGGCTCTGGAGTGGCTGAAAGAGAAATTCCTGTATCCAGCCTGAGTGTTCTATGCACCTTGGCATTCTTGTGACTTTGACAATATAGATAATACTCAACGTGGTTAAGCATCACCTGGGTTAGTATGTTATGTAGCCTAAGCCGCATCAAAACAAGAATGCATAATTCACAAAATTCCATGATTCCCACAAAAACGCGCCATGCATGAACATGCATGAAGAGATATACTGTGGAAACTTGGTGAGGCGTAGCTTGTGCCGGTTCTTTCTCCTGGCCGAGCAGGCCAAGGGTCACGTCCACGGCTACCGTATAAACCAGGAAATTCAAGAAGCGTGCCAGGATGAGACCTACGGCGGACGTTAGAGAAGGGTGTGCAGCCTGATTCAATGTGTTCTGGAAGGGTTTCATGCTGCTGGCCCAGTGTGGCAGAAGATGCTACCGGATGTGCAGAAGACGGTTGCGCAATTCTTAGCTCCCATGCCAACTGAACCAGTGCTGATGGCCGTACAGCAGAAGTAGTAATGGAGTAATTAGGAGAAAAAGCTATGACAGATGATAAAGGCGAGATTAAAGAGTACGTACGTCAACGTTATGGAGAGCGTGCGCGTCAGGTGGCACTGCTGCCGGTTGTTACCATAGACGAGGCTGCTTGCTGTGCGGATGGTATATGCACAACGGACATGGATGACTCCTTTGGGGCCTTTTCCAATCTCTACGTCCATGGCGAACTGGACGGCCTTCCCATGGCCGCAGTCGCCGCGTCCGCCGGCTGCGGAAACCCAACGGCTCTGGCTGACCTAAAGGCTGGCGAGCGTGTGCTCGACCTTGGTTCCGGGGGCGGTATAGACTGCTTCCTGGCCGCGCGGCAAGTGGGCCCGCAGGGCCACGTAATAGGGGTGGATATGACCCCGGATATGCTGGCCCTTGCCCGTCGCAATGCCGATACGTTGGGCGTATCGAACGTGGAGTTTATCGAGGGATATATAGAGGATATCCCCGTGCCAGACGCCAGCGTGGACGTCGTCATATCCAACTGTGTGGTGTGCCTATCGCCCGACAAGAACGCGGTGACCAGCGAATCCTTCCGTGTGCTGTCCCCTGGCGGCAGATTGCACCTATCTGACATAATGGCTCTTGGTCCTATGCCACAGGAAATGCGTGATGATCCACAGAAATGGGCAAGTTGTGTGTCGGGTGCAGAGGAGCGGGATACATATCTAATCCGCCTTACCGAGGCAGGCTTTGTGAACGTAGCCATCACCGAAGAAGGAGGCCCCCGGTCCAAGGATGTCGGGCTTCCAGATGTGATCAGTGTGAAGGTGGTAGCCTACAAACCGGCTTAGTCACATCACAGTTCGCGTATTGATGTTATCTCGGTGAGGTTTCACATGAAATCGTATTGGCCAAGCTTTTTGAAAAGGTCTTCAGATTGACTGGAATGCCTCCTGATGTTTTCATGTTCATGTTGCTAATTGTCAGCCAGCGTCGCCGAAACTTGAACAAAGACGGGAACGAGAGAAACCAATGAAAGCGACAAACAGAGTAGATGAACTAAAAAGGGGTTTGGAAGAGAGGATCTTGGTTGTTGATGGGGCCATGGGGACCTCCATCCAGGATATGGATCTCTCTGCCGATGACTTTGGCGGCGCTCAGTACGAAGGGTGTAACGAGTATCTCAACCTGACAAAACCGGATGCCATCCGGCTCATACACAGTCAGTATGTCGAAGCTGGTGCGGATATTATTGAGACCAACTCGTTTGGCAGCACGCCGCTCGTATTGGCGGAGTACGGACTTGGCGAAAGGGCCTATGAAATAAGCAAAGCCGCTGCCCAATTGGCGCGTGAAGTAGCGGATGAGCATTACTCCTCCGACAAGACGATTTTCGTGGCTGGTTCGATGGGTCCCACCACCAAAGCCATATCTGTCACAGGCGGGGTGACTTGGGACGAATTGGCGGAACACTACTACATACAGGCGAAGGGGCTCATGGACGGCGGTGCAGACATACTGTTGTTGGAGACGTCACAGGACACCCTGAACGTCAAGGCTGGACTTGCCGGCATAGACAAATTGAGCGTAGAGATGATCTATGATGTACCGGTGGCAATTCAGTGCACCATCGAGGCGATGGGCACCATGCTGGGAGGTCAGGACATAGAGGCCTTCTATAGCTCACTGGCCCATCGCAATCTGCTATGGATTGGGATGAACTGCGCCACAGGGCCCGGGTTCATGAGAGACCACCTGAGGACTCTTTCCGGGTTGTCACGGTTTCCCGTTGCGGTGATACCAAACGCCGGTCTGCCTGACGAGGATGGGAATTACAACGAAATCCCTTCTACATTCTCTATTGCTGTCAGTGACTTCAGTGAAGCTGGGTGGACAAACCTGGTAGGAGGCTGTTGCGGCACTACTCCCGAGCATATCCGGCGGTTGGTCGATGCTACCAACGGTCTTGAGCCTAGAAAGACTGTGAGCAGGAATGAGACCTTCGTATCGGGTCTTGAGGCGTTCGTGATTGATGACGATACCAAGCCTGTACTGGTAGGTGAACGCACAAACGTCTTGGGAAGCCGTCAGTTCAAGCGCCTTGTGGCAGAGTCCAAGTGGGAAGAAATGGCTGAAATCGGCAGGCATCAGGTTCGTGGAGGTGCCCAGATACTGGACGTGTGCTTGCAAGACCCCGATAGGGATGAGCTGTCGGACGTGGTCAACTTCCTGAGCGCTTTGACCAAGAAGATCAAGGTCAGCATCATGTTGGACACCACGGATGCCAATGTGCTGTCTGAGGCACTGAAATTGACCCCCGGCAAGTGCGTCATCAACTCGATCAACCTGGAGGACGGTGAGGAAAAATTTCGAGCAGTCGTGCCTCTGGCAAAGCGCTTTGGGGCCGCGCTGGTCGTGGGGTGTATAGACGAAGATAAGACTCAGGCCCAGGCTGTGACACGGGAGCGAAAGTTGGAGATAGCACAACGCTCCTACAAGCTGCTTACTGAGGAGTACGGAGTCCTTCCTGAGGACATTATTTTTGACTCGCTGGTCTTTCCAATAGCCACCGGAGATAAGAACTACATAGGCGCTGGCATCGAGACAATAGAGGGAATACGTCTAATCAAGGAATATCTGCCGCTGACTAAAACAGTTCTGGGTATATCCAACGTCTCGTTCGGGCTGCCTCAGGCTGGCCGCGAAGTACTGAACTCCGTATTCCTCTACCACTGCGTGCAGGCTGGCTTGGACATGGCTATAGTGAACTCACAGATCGTACGTCGGTACGCTTCGACGTCACAAGAAGAGAGAGACCTGGCCGAGGACCTTATATGGTGGCGCGGAGAAGATCCAATAGGGGCATTTGCCGATCACTTCAGAGGCAAGAAGGTCGAGCGCACACAGGAGGATAGGGCAGCGTTGCCTCTGGATCAGAGGATATCAAACTGTGTGATAGAGGGTACCAAGGAGGGGCTTCTTGATGATCTGGACGAAGCATTAAAAGATAGTACACCAATGGAGATAATCAACGGCCCGCTTCTCAGCGGCATGGATGAAGTTGGTCGGCTGTTTGCTAGCAATGAATTGATTGTTGCTGAAGTCCTGAGTTCCGCTGAGTCCATGAAGGCTGCTGTAGCGCATCTTGAGCCCTATATGGACAGCAGTGACAACGTCAGCCGCGGGACAATAATCCTGGCTACTGTCAAGGGCGATGTACACGACATAGGCAAAAATTTGGTCGACATTATATTGTCCAACAACGGATACAGGGTAGTGAACCTTGGAATCAAAGTGCCTCCGCAGGATTTGATAGATGCCTTCAAGGAAAACAAGCCGGATATTATCGGTCTATCTGGGTTGCTGGTGAAATCTGCACAGATGATGGTGGAGACCGCAAGGGATTTGGGTAGCGCCGGCATAGACGCTCCAATCCTGGTTGGAGGTGCTGCACTGAGCAACAGATTCACTCGTACTCGTATAGCGCCTGAGTATGGCGGGCTTGTTGCATATGCTCAGGACGCTATGGATGGTTTACGTCTGGCCCATCAGATATGTGACCCAGAACTCCGCGAAGCGCTTGTGGCTAAGGTGGATGAGGAGACTCTGGCTATTGTGGCTGAAGATGCAACCAGGAAGGCGTTCGCCTCCGGGGTTGCGACGGACAAAGTCAGCATATCTACTGTGACACCAGTTGATGTTCCGCCTACACCGCCCGATCTGCGACATCACATCATTGCAGATTACGACCTGTCGGAAGTATTCACCAAAATAAACCCGGTCATGCTTTACACTAGGCACTTGGGGTATCGGGGCAGGTTTGAGGAAGCCATTCTGGCGGGAGAGCCGAAAGCGGTTGAGTTGCGGACTCGCGTTCAAGCAGTGGAGGATATCATGATTGCGCGGGACGACATAAGCGCAAGGGCCGTTTACAGTTTCTTTCGAGCCGCGTCAGATGTGGACGATATAATGGTGCTTTCCCCAGAGGGCAAGCATGTCATGGAACAGTTCCGATTTGGCCGGCAGCGGTCTGGTGAAGGGCTGTGCCTTTCGGACTACGTTCTGGGTGCGTCCAGCCCAAACCCGGACTATATATGCTGTTTTGTCACCAGCGTAGGGCCAGGTGTAAGGACGCTTGCCGATGAGTGGATGGCCAGCGGAGATTACCTCAACTCTCACATATTGCAGGTGCTGGCTCTTGAGGGCGCTGAGGCTATGGCCGAGATTTTGCATCAAAAAATCAGGTCCATGTGGGGGTTGCCTGACCCGGTCGACATATCAAACCAGGACCTGTTCAGGGCAAACTATAGAGGCCGACGGTTTTCTTTCGGCTATCCTGCCTGTCCAAGGCTGGAGGACCAAGAACAGCTATGGAGGCTTCTTGAGCCAGATAAGAGACTGAAAATAGAGTTGACCGAGGGGTTTATGATGGAGCCGGAGGCGTCCGTTAGCGCCATCGTCTTCCACCATGATCAGGCGAAGTATTTTAACCTGAGCAGTTCGGATATACAGGCACTGGAAGACAAGTTGGCATATAAAATACCCACTGAATGACATGAGTGGCTCCCAGGGAAACTCCGAGCGCCTCATAATGGTCAGCCATACCTATCTAACTCTTTGATGATAGGTCTAGTGCCAGCCCCAACTCCTCACGCACGTCCTTGTCCTTCTCCGTGTCCAACGCCTGCTTTAAAGCGCTTTTCACATTCGGTCCACCAATTCTACCCAGTGCCCAAGCCGCGTGCCCTCGCACGAGAGGCTCATCGTGGTGCAGGGTATCCGTCAAAGCTGGCACCGCCTCCGGGTCGCCTATATTACCGAGTGCCACGCATACGTTTCGCAGCATGCCTGCTAGCTTGGCGCGCCGAATAGGGCTATTGCGGAACCTCTCCCTGAACTCATCCTCCGTCATTGTAAGCAGTGGCAGAAGCTCCAGTGAATTGAAGCCGTGCTCACCCGTCTGAAAGGCCGGTTCACGGGTGGGCTGTGCTTTGCGGTTCACCGGGCATACGTCCTGGCAGATGTCGCAGCCGAAGACCCAGTCGCCTACGAGTGGGCGCAAGTTTCTGGGAATTGAACCGCGACACTCGATGGTCAGGTAAGAGATGCACTTGGTGTTGTCGATGACGTATGGCGCGGTTATGGCTCCCGTGGGGCATTCGTCTATGCACAGGGTGCACTGGCCGCACGTCTTTTTTGAAGGCTTGTCCGGCTCCAGTTCAAGGTCTGTCACAACTTGACCCAGGAATACCCAGGAGCCGTGGCTGCGTGTGAGTATATTGGTGTTCTTGCCGTACCAGCCGATGCCAGCCCTTTCGGCCACTGCGCGATCCAGCATGGGGCCTGTGTCCACGTATATTTTGGCCTGAATTGTCTGGCTCAACCGTTCGGGCAACCCCTGGACAAAAACTCTTAAGCGATGTTCCATGACCTTGTGGTAGTCGTGGCCCCAGGCGTAGCGGCCCACCTTGCCTCGGATGGCGTCGTCCTGGTCTGTGTCCTCGGCCATGTAGCTCATAGCAACGGCGATGATGGAACGAGCACCGAGCAGGATCTCATGGGGTCGGCAACCCCGTATTACACGTGCCTCGTGATACCAGGGTAGACCGTCCATCAACCCGTCACGGACGCGTTGGAGGGTTATCTCCTCGGTTTCTGCAAATGGCTCCGCCGAGGCTATGCCGACCAGATCAAAGCCAAGCTCCAAGGCATAGGCCTTGACAATATCTGTGGCCGTGACGTTTTCCGGCTTGATTTTGGACAACATCATGGGGTCATTATGCCATAGGGAAGCAGCCGGAAAACGTTCACGTGTTATGTACAGCCAACGCCGCTCAAATCACACCATACTCATGCCAGGAATTTATATCGATAGTGGGTGATGCGGGGTCTCCTTTTCTCACTGTATAGCTTGACCATGAGTGAGGATTAATCAGGGTTTTGAAAATGAATTAGGAGGCGGGGCTGGTTTTTATTACGGACGGAGTGATTATGCCGCCCGACAACACAAGTCGCATTGCAGTAGATACGGTAAGGTCGGTATAGAAAACATCCCTCTCAGGGATTAAGGCGACCCACCCGGAGTTTGGTGTTGGGGCTGTTGGAACGTAGATAATGGATAGAGGTTTGCTATCATTGTCGGCGGTGCTGCCCGTCAAGAACCCTATGGTCCATGCGTCCTTACGTGGATACTCTATCATGACCACCTGCCTGAAGCTGGACGCCTCGGCTCCAGACAGGGCATCGATCAGCTGCTTTGAAGAGGAGTACACCGCTCCGACGATGGGGATTTTCAGAAGCATGCTTCTTCCAAAGTTGAACATCCTACGGGCCAGGAAGTTCTGTTCCATCAGGCCGGCAATATACAGCAATAGCACAAGGGCCACTGCGCCTAGGCCTGGCACCTGCCTATTGAAGGCTTCCTGAATCGCCGGCTGTAGTAGTCCATCTATAGCATCGAAGAGCCATTTCAGAACCACGTAGGTGATAATTACGGGCACCAGCAGGAGCAACCCACCTACGAATGCCCTTCGGAAGTGTCCGATTATTCGACTTGTAAGCTTGGGTTCGTAGTTATCTTCGTGTTGATCTGCCATTGGTTCTCCTCCTCAACCGTCTTCAGGTTTGCTCTGAAGAATGTGGGAGCAGTGATTGCCCTTCCTAGTACTGCTGGAAAAGCTGGCCCCATCCTGTCTTCATGGCCGCCTTTACCCTGCGGTTGCCGATGAAGCGGAGCCAGTAGGCGTTGTGGTACAGGTTGGAGGCCACAAATGACCAGGGAGCTATGGGGCTCCGGAGCAGTATGTTTTCCAGTGGCTTGAGAGGGCCCCAGTAGATGAGTTTCTGGCCGCGACTCGCAAAGGTGTTCTGGGCGCCCTCAAAGTGCCAATTGACCCCGGATATGTCTTCTCCAACCAACTCTATCTGCGATGGGTCGCCGCAACCAAGGCCTCTCTCATGGGCCAGCCGTATGAATTTTATGGACATTGGGTCAAAGCCCATCAGCTTTGCGGCCACGGCGTCGATGGCCACCTGATCGGCGCCGGCAAGGAAGACGTTTTTTTCGTGCCACCGCATGGCCCGCGGCCCAGGGCCGTCTCCGGCAAATGTCCCGTCCATCACAGCGAATATGCCGGGATGAATCTCTTTTTGGATGGTCAGCAGATCTACCAGAGTCTCGTGGATTACCGAGTGAGTCCAGTGGCGTCTGCGGTTCAACAGCCCGCCGAAGGCGTTTTTCATGGCCCCGGTCATGGTGGTGAAAACGTGGGTCTTCATTGTGGGCAGGTGTACCACGTTCTTGCCTGGGAATGTTTCAGGGATGGTGAGGCCTTCAGGAAAAATCTTGTCCAGTACCAGCATCTCACCCTTTGGCTGGAAGGGAATCCACTTGTTGGGCGGCACATCAAGGTGGATGTTGGGGAGGTTGTATTTGTCCTGCACGGGTTTCTGCTTGTTTCTCACCTCGCCCTCGAAGGAGTCAACGACGACGGTGCCGTTGTGGGCGGCTATGAGGTCGTTGTAACCGTCCTCCTGAAGGGTTTTTATCACACCCTCAAGTTGCCATGGAGAGGTGGAGCAGGCAGGGTAGTAGTACTGCCACGATATGTTTATCTTTAGAAGTGTGGCAATGTTCGCAGGAAGGTGAGTCTGGTAGTCGGCAAGTCGCATGGCTTTGCCAATGTCCTCAAATACTGTCTCCGGGCGCGTGTACACAACGGCTACCTTGGACTTGGAACTGCCGTTGCCCACGAGGCTTTCTGCGTGACTGTTTGGTTGTGCCATATCTGTTAGGCTATCCTTCGGGCAATGCGGGTGGAAGTCCTGGAAAAGTATATCAGCCGTCACATGGGCTGTCCATGATTGTATGTGAATATCATAGGGCTGGCACGCTTGCATTGGTGGTGCTGTCGTGGCCGCTCGAAAGTTGCTTAGAAGTCTGGAAACAGCGATACAATCTCGTCTGTGATGGCACGCGAGGGTGAAAACACCCACAGCACGTGGTCTCCATTGATCCCAAGGAACCCATCCTCAGGGACGCTGTTTGAAGAGTCTAGGGTATTGAAGAACTCCTGTGCGTCCATCTTGCTGTCCCACGCCAGCAGTGTCACCATGGCTTGCTCACCCTGCGGGCCGGTCATAAGGTTGAACCGGTCGCCTCCCCAGCCTTCGGCAGCCCTTGCAGGCAGTGGTGCCGCGGCACGTGTCTCAAGAAATGTTTCTAAAAAGAACTCGCCTAGCACGTCTTCGTACACCATCTCCCAGTCCTGCCCAAGAGCCGTGGACAAGTCAGGAAGGGAAATCGTTGCAGGGTTTTCACCCTCCTCAAACTTCGCAAAATGGAGCACCTGTTCCGTGGAGACTGGGGGCTTCATATAGGCGTCGTTTACCCTCTTCCACTGCTTTGCAAGAATCAAGTTCTTGACTAGTACTTGCCCGTCCCTGTACGGGAATTGAAGGCTCTCCTGGAGGATGTAGGGCGAAGCATCGAACATTGGGCTACCCCCACTGTCGCCGAACAGATTCTCTCGTTGTTCAGACGTTAGATATGTCAACATATACTCTGTCTGCACTGCTATGGCGTCTCCCTCTATCAAAGCGCTCAATGCCGCATCAGCATCGGAGTCGTCTTCTACCGCTTTGCCCATGTTATGGATGTCAAAGTGCTGCTGCTGAAGGGCGTGTGTATATTCGTGGGCTAGGGTAAGTTCCTCCAGCGGCGTCAGTGCTGCCATGCCCTTGATTACGTAAAGTTCCTCAGTCTCTGGGTTGTAGAACCCTAACACCTGCTCGCCGTACATGGAAAGGAGAAGCTCATACAGGTCTGCGTTCTGTGGTATCAGTCCCATGATCTTCATTACGTCCTGGCTGTTCCGTATGTCATCTCTGCTCTCATCTAGGTTTTCTCTGAGAGTATTTGCCAGTTGTTCCCTTGTCATGAACTTGGGTGAAATCGCCTTCAGAGGGTCCAGTCCTCTTATCTCGGCAACCCTCTCGAGGATTTCGTCAAAGAGAGGCGTGAGGGCTGAGGGCGTTGAAGAGGCTGTGTTGGGAGTTGATGGCTCAGTAGCCGTGAGCACTCCAGGGGGAGTGGCAGTAAGGTTGAGGGTTGGCACAATCGTAGGAGCGGAGGTTGTGGTGGACTGGGATTGGGTACAGGCAACCAATAAAAGTAACAGCGTTAATAGGGCGATGATCTGGCGCAAATGTTTACTCCAAGTCGTAACTGGCTTGTTGAGGGCTCGGCCATTATTGGACTGCCGATTTGCTAAAGTCAAGGCACAACAGAGGCCTTTTAATGACCCAAAGGTCGTTGACACGTTCGTTGGCATGGCCGTAGAATTGAAACAAGGGTCGACGGTATTCTCTAAGGAGTTCTCTTCAGATGCAAGAAGTGGTGATAGATAGCATCCGTGTCAGCCTGATGAACTACCAGAGGGTGGTTATCTTGAAGGAGAAATCCGAGGATATGTACCTCCCAATTTGGATAGGGCCAGCGGAAGCCGACTCCATCGCAGTTAAGTTACAGGATGTACCCGTGCCACGCCCTCTCACCCACGACTTACTGAACTTGATTATCACCACCCTTGGGGCTGAAGTGTCACACATTGTTGTGTCCGGCCTCCTTAACGATACTTTCTACGCAAAGATATCCATGCATTTCAACGGCAGCAGCTTTGAGGTGGACTCACGACCCAGCGATGCCATTGCCCTAGCGGTAAGAGTTAAGGTCCCAATTTATGTCGAAGACGAAGTGATGGAGAAGGCTGGGGTCGCCCTTGATGCGGAAACAGGCAAGCCAATAATAGGTGGCGAGCCTGAAGAGAAGGCCGTGGTAAAGATGAGCGAGGACGAGTTGACGCGCCTCTCTGCATTTAAGGAGTTCATTGGGGGCCTGGATCTGGAAGACTTTGAGAAAAAACAGACCTGATTCTCTCTCCATGATTATTGCAATAGAAAACAAAGAACCCCGTATTTAACGAGGTTCTTTGTTTTTATACGTCGAGTGCTCAAGTTGTCATTGATGGTCTAGCAACTGGATGTGCAATGGAACGACAATTGGCCCCATACGGCATCTGAGGCATCTAATATCTACATGCAAAGTAGAGGAGATGGGAATGACTACTGATAAGGAACCTCTGGGGCAATCGGATATACCGGAAGAAGAATCTGCCTACGATATGGCGCTTCAACAGTTCAATGAGGCCGCTGAGGTGCTTGACCTTGAGCAAGGTATTGCCGAGTACCTCAGGCGTCCACAGAGGGAACTGACGGTGAATTTCCCCGTGCGCATGGACAGTGGAGATATCCGTATGTTCACTGGATACAGGGTGCAGCACAACCTGTCGCGTGGTCCGGCCAAGGGAGGCATACGGTACCATACCATGGTGTCCTTGGATGAGGTGAAGGCTCTGGCTATGTGGATGACCTGGAAATGTGCCGTCACCGACATTCCCTACGGTGGTGCCAAAGGTGGCGTGACATTTGATCCAAAGCAGATGTCTTCAAACGAGCTGGAACGTCTGACTCGCCGATACGCTTCGGAGATTTCCGTGCTAATTGGTCCCGAGAAGGATATTCCTGCCCCGGATGTGAATACAAATCCCCAGGTGATGGCCTGGATAATGGATACATACAGCATGCACCATGGGTACTCAGTTCCCGGAGTGGTCACGGGCAAGCCGTTGGAGATTGGCGGCAGTCTTGGGCGTTTGGATGCCACGGGCAGGGGGTGCATGATTGTGGCTGCAAGGGAGATGACCCGCAGGGGAAAGAGCCTGCAAGGGGCTACTGTAGCGGTACAGGGCCTTGGCAACGTTGGATACCACGCGATTCGCCTGCTTGAAGCTCAGGGGTGTCGTATTGTGGCGGTCACCGATAGCAGCGGAGGGTGCTACTCAGACCCTGGAGTTGCCCCTGAGTTGGACATAGAGAAGTTGAGGGCTTGGAAGGCCAGTGGTATGCCGCTGGTAGAGTGTCCAGGCGTGGACTACATCACCAACGAAGAGCTTTTAGCGATGCCCTGCGATATCCTCGTTCTGGCGGCCATGGAAGGTCAGATAACACCCAAGAATGCCTTAGGTGTAAGGGCTGGGACCATAATCGAAGGGGCCAACGGTCCCATCACCCCTCGTGCGGATGCCATCCTGGAAGACATGGGTGTGCAGGTTGTGCCGGACATCCTGGCGAACGCGGGTGGTGTCGTCGCCTCATATTTCGAATGGGTTCAGGGTCTTCAGCACGACTTCTGGGAACAGGAGGAGGTGGAGCAGAGGCTGGAGAAGGTAATGTCCAAAGCCTTTGAACAGGTGGTGGCGATGTCCCAGGAGAAGAAGATCACCATGAGAAAGGCAGCCCTGCTTCTCGGCATAAGCAGGGTGGTTAAGGCCATAGAGTTGAGAGGAATCTACCCGTAGCCGGATAGTCATCAGGGGATGCTACTACGCTACAATACTGCTATAGCTAGCGACGTCGCAGCACAATGGCCATTCTGATAAAGATGGAGGGCGCCAGGCCAGCCATCCAGTCCCAGTGCAGGTGACTCCCAAACATGGGGTTGATGACGGGGCTTAGCCCTATTCCTGCGCAGACAATAACCGCTGATAGAGAAAGCGATACAGCCCAACCACGACGTGGCCAAGCTCTCCACCGTGTCCCATCCATTCCTTTGAAGGGCTATTAGAATTTGAAGTCGAGTTCCAGTTATAGACATCGTTAACCCTTGACAATGCCTTTGCGGCGTGACTATACTTGCGCTTCAAATTCACATTCGGGAGGATGAGAGGTGATAGCTGTGAATAGCACGAACTTGCAAATTCCACCAGACCTTGAGGAACAAGAGGGTAACGGGTGCGTTCATTACTGGGTAATAGATGTTCCGTCCGGGCCTGTCAGTGGTGGACAATGCCGTG
>CAUZOU010000018.1:0-17907 GCA_963581795.1 Dehalococcoidia bacterium
TGATGCCCATCATACGGGCAATTGAATCGGAGTAGAGACCTGCGCAGTTTATCAGGTGTTTAGCTCTCACGTCGCCTCGGCCAGTTTCCATGTTGATGAGTCCATCGGCCTGCTTGATGCTCAGGACTCGCGCTCCTGTCATGATCTCTCCACCGTTATCGCGGAACCGCTTGGCGTAAGCGAGGGTGACCTGGGTGTAGTCTATGATGCCAGTGTTGGGCGAGTGCAGGGCCTTAAGCCCCCTAGCGTGAGGCTCCAGTTCCTTCAATTCTTCAGCCCCTATCATACGTAGTCCGGGGACACCGTTGGCTATCCCCCGCTCGTACAGTACATCTAGCCCGGCCATCTCACGCTCATCCGTTGCGACGATAACCTTGCCGCACAGTTCATACTCAATGTCGTTCTCCCTGCAAAATTCCATGAGCGTGCGCCCTCCGGTCACGCAGTTCCTGGCTTTGAGAGAGTCGGGTTTGTAATAGATGCCGGAGTGAATTACTCCGCTGTTGTGCCCTGTCTGATGGGACGCCAGCTCCTCTTCCTTCTCTACCACGACTATCCTGTGCGCGGGGTACTGGGCGGACAACTCTAGGGCTGTGGCGAGGCCAATGATGCCCCCGCCTATGATGGCTGTATCGTATGAGTGTTTGTTCATGGGCTTGGGTTAAAGGCTCATTTCGAGCCTTTTGACTTAGAGTACACGCGTTGACCAACGCTGTGAAGACTGGAGTAAGGGGGCTGGAGTGGCAATAACTGCAAAAGAAGCTAAATTGACCCCTTATCTGACCCCGTGCTATCATGCGCGTAATGAACGATATTCCCTGGCACTGCTTGTACATGGGATGGATAGTCTAACGCAGATAGACCGGGAGGTTTCGGTATGCACCGATTGCCCCCTCTCCCGCGAAAGAAATAAGGCGGTTCCAGGGGAGGGGCCGGAGAATGCGGAGGTAATGCTTATTGGCGAGGCTCCGGGTTCTAATGAGGACAAGCAGGGCCGTCCCTTCGTCGGAGCTGCAGGAAACGTTCTTCAGGAGCTTCTGGGCCTTGGCAAGTTACGCCGCGAGGATGTCTACATTACCAATACGGTGAAGTGCCGCCCCCCCCACAACCGCGATCCCATGCCAGGGGAGTTAGCTGCCTGCCGTAAGTACCTAGACCGTCAGATAGAGGTGATCTCGCCTAAGGTGCTTGTAACACTGGGGCGCCATGCGCTGACCAGTTTTTTGCCCAACGAGACCATAAGCAAGGCCAGAGGCAGACCCAGGAACGTGAATGGAAGCACTCTTTTCCCGATATACCATCCGGCGGCGGCCCTGTACCAACAGAGCCTCCGCAAAGTCATAGAAGAAGATATTATGAAGTTGCCTGCTCTCATAGAGGAACTCTCTTCTGTTGAAGAGGGCGTTCCTCCTCCTGCTGACGATGAAACGGCAACAGGTGGAGAGCAGTTGAGCATGTTTTGAGGTTTTCTATGGAACAGTCCCTAAGAGTCATTCCACTAGGCGGTCTCGGCGAAATCGGGAAGAATATGATGGCCATTGAGTACGACGACGATATCATTGTTGTCGACGCCGGAGTGCTCTTCCCTGAGGAAGATATGCTGGGTGTGGACCTGGTCATTCCTGATATAACCTATCTCAAAGAAAACAGAGATAAGGTTAGGGCAATCCTGATTACTCACGGCCATGAGGACCACACCGGCGCCCTGCCCTACGTGCTGCGTGACCTGAACGTACCTGTCTATGCCCCAAGGCTGGCGGCAGGCCTCATAGAGGTCAAGCTGAGGGAGCGCCGAGCCACCCGTGGCAATACCACGCTGGAGGCGGTGGATCCGGGTGTGCCGGTTAAGCTTGGCAAGTTCAGCGTGGAGTGGTTCCGTGTTTGCCACAGTATTCCCGATGCTATGGGCCTGGCTATCCAGACTCCGTTGGGACTGATTATACATACAGGTGATTTCAAAATAGATCACACTCCTGTGGACGGGATGCCTACTGACCTTAGTAATCTGGCGAACATCACCGCAGGCGGCGTACTCCTTTTATGCTCCGACTCCACCTACGCCGAAGTCCCCGGCTACACGGCGTCGGAGATGGTTGTGGGAGAAGCCCTGGACAGGGCCATTGCCGCTGCACCGGGTAGAGTCTTGATAGCCACCTTTGCGTCGCTAATATCCCGCATCCAGCAGGTACTGGATGCCGCGCAGAGGCATGGACGCAAAGTAACATTCGTTGGGCGGAGCATGGTGGATAACGTTAACATGGCACTGAAGATGGGCTACATTACCGCCTCCCCAGACGTTATGGCAACCCTCAAAGAGGTAAGAGGCCTTCCTCCGGAGAAGGTAATTATTATGACCACCGGCAGCCAGGGAGAACCAACCTCAGCCCTGGTGCGCATTGCAAACAAGGATCATAGGGACGTTAGTATAATGGAGGGTGACACAGTGATTATCTCGGCCACCCCCATCCCTGGTAATGAGACAGTAGTGAGCAAGACCATCGATAATCTGCTACGCCAGGGGGCCCACGTACTGCACGACAAGGTAGCCCTTGTCCATGTACACGGGCATGCCAGCCAGGAAGAACTGAAGTTGATGCTCAACCTCGTCAGGCCAAAGTACTTTGTGCCTGTTCACGGAGAGCACCGACATTTGAAGGCGCACGCATCGCTCGCTCATGCGCTTGGCATGTCCGAAGACAATACGTTTGTCATGGAGGACGGCGATGTTCTGGAGATAACGCCCAAGTCTGCCGCAGTGGTTGAGCGAGTGACTGCTGGACCCATATTCGTGGACGGCTTGCGTATCTGGGGCATGAATAATGTAGTGCTACGGGACAGGAAGCTGCTTTCCAAGGACGGAATTGTGGTAATTGTGCTCACACAGGACAAAAATACAGGGCGCTTGCTCCAATCCCCTGAGTTGGTCTCCAGCGGCTTCATCGACATAGAGGAATACGGTGATATATCAGAAGAAACGGCCCGGGTAGTGATGGAGGCCTTTAGCGATGGAGGAGATGAACTCCTTGACCGCGCGTTCATCTCCTCCAAGGTGAAGGAAACGGCTGGCAGTTTCCTTCTTCAGCAAACAGGCCGACGGCCCATGATCATACCGGTAGTCGTGGGGGTATGAGAAAAGCAAATGGTCACCTGGGTATTGATGGACTGGCGTTATCGAAGGCTTACTGGGATTGGCTTCGTCGCGATTGTGGCGATAGGAATCGTTCTGGGGCAGCTTTCTCGGATTACTGACTGCTGGGATCTACTGGTACGTAGCTTTGCCTTTGGACTCCTGCCACCCTTCCTGTGGTCTGTTGCTCTGATACTGGTGCTGTGGAAGAGACACGCTCTGCTCAGGAGACGCTTTTGGAGCAGGTGGATTGCCGCCTTGCTGGTATCGACCGTGGCATGGGGCGTGCTGGCCTACTTCTCGGCCTCAACTGGCATTCTGGAAGAGGTTTCCATGGGGGGATGGATCGGGCAGAGTATCAAGGGCTCCTCAGAGGTGCAGGGAGTATTCCGGCTGACGGGACTGGCTATCATAGTTGCCGCAGTGGCGTTTCCGCGTAACTTCGTCAAGCTCTTGAAAAGGGCTCTTTCCATGACGGGCCGTGAAGCAAAAGCGGTGGATGGTTCTGCACAAAAGCCGGATTCCTTTGGTATAGGAGTGTTTAAAATTAAAGGATTGCCGATTGCAATGGTCAGGAAAGCATTGACATTCAGAAAAGAAGGGTGTGCTCAGCCGCGGATCACAGTTCAAGAAGCTCCAGCTCCAGAGGTAACTCGGCGCCCTGTGCCGAAACAAAGACCGGCTGTATTACGGAAGCCCAACAGCGAAGGGCAAACTCTGGGTTCTCATAATGCAACCCCTGTTCAACATTCAGTGCCAGTGGTTACTACCAGCCCAGCTGCTGAACCAGAAAAATTTGTAACCCATGAGGACATAGAACAGTGGGTCGCGCCCGCTATTTCCATGCTGGTCTTGCCTCCTGCGGGAAGCCATGAACCAGGTATAGATCAGGAAGCTACATCCAACCTTATAGAGACTACCCTAGGAGATTATGGGATTGAAGTGAGTGTGTCAGAGGTAAAGCCTGGGCCCGTGGTAACCATGTTCGGTCTAGTTCCCGGCTGGGTCAGGCGGTCGCGTGATGTAAAAGAGCGGACTTCCGATGGTAAACAGGTTGTAGATGAGATGGGAAAGGCGGTTGTGCGTCGGGTGGAGGACAATACGAGGGTCAAGGTGGACAGCATTGTCGCTAGGGAGAAGGACTTGGCACTGGCACTGGCTGCCCCCAGCCTGCGCATAGAGGCTCCCATACCAGGTGCTTCCCTGGTGGGCATCGAGGTGCCCAATCCACGGCCTGCTGTCGTGACACTTCGCTCCGTCATGGAAACGGATGTGTTCCATGACCTTAGCTCCAAGTCCAAGCTGGCCCTAGCGTTGGGGATGGGTACGGGAGGAGAAGTTGCGGCGGCTGACCTTGGCAGAATGCCTCACCTGCTGATAGCTGGGTCCACGGGTAGCGGAAAGAGCGTATGCATCAACTCCATCATTGCATCCATCATCATGAACAACTCGCCCTGGGAAACCCGTATGTTGCTCATAGACCCCAAGCGAGTGGAGCTTACGCCATATAACGGCATTCCGCACCTTATTGTCCCCGTAGTGGTAGAGGTGGAAGTAGCCGTGCAGATGCTGAAGGGTATGATTGTGGAAATGCTGCGGAGGTACAAGATTTTCGAAGAGGCTAGCGCACGCAACATCGAGGGTTACAACAAGGGTCGTTCCTTGGAAGATAGAATGCCCCTGATTGTTGTAACTGTTGATGAGTTGGCCGACTTGATGATGTCGGCCCCTCACGATATTGAGCGATCAATAATAAGACTGGCCCAGTTGGGCAGGGCCACTGGGATTCACATGGTTGTGGCCACCCAACGTCCTTCGGTAGACGTTGTAACCGGTCTTATCAAAGCCAATTTTCCAAGTCGTATCAGCTTTGCCGTTGCCTCCCAGGTCGACTCCCGCACCATCCTAGACTCGGTTGGGGCTGAGAAGCTCCTTGGACGTGGGGACATGCTGTTTCAGCCACCGGATACGCCAAAGCCCAAACGTATTCAGGGCGCATTCATCTCAGATAAAGAGATAGAGGAGATGGTAACCCATTGGCAGAAGCAGAAAGGTCCACCTCCCCCGGAGATTCCACTGGAGATAGAGGAGATTGTTCTGTCGTCAGGGAAGCACGGCGGAGAGATGGGAGATGAGCTTTTGGGGAAAGCGTGGGATTTGGCTATTCAATACAATCGTATGTCCACATCCCTTCTTCAGAGAAGACTCAGGATTGGATATCCAAGGGCGGCCCGTTTGATGGACCTTCTTGAAGAAGAGGGAGTGGTTGGTCCTGGAGAAGCTGGTAAATCTCGAGAAGTGATGGTGGCTAGAGGCAGTCGGAAACAGGACTTGGGGGACTAGACTATGGGGCGCAGCCTTTCCGATAGACTAAGCTCCTTTTTTGGGAGGACGCACAGTCCTCTTGAAGAAGACCAGGGGCTTCGTGAATATTGTGAAGCCTGCAACACCGTGCTTGTGGATAACTCTCTTTATCTCCAGTACAGGGTGTGTCCATCGTGCCGTCTTCACTACCCCCTTGCCGCTAGGGAGCACATTTCTCTGTTGGCCGACCTCGACACCTTTCGGGAAAGCCATCGTTCTATTGTATCTCTGGGTCTACCGGCGGCGTCACAGATACGTCGAGCCAGAAACCGACGCAGGACAGGCCTTACCGAGGCGGCCATAACTGGCCGGGGGACAGTTGACGGGATGCCTGTGATGCTGATAGCTCTCGACTTCAGGTTCCTGGGCGGAACTATGGGGGCTGTGATTGGAGAAAAGGTCTCCTTGGCCTTTGAGATGGCCACACGGAGGAAGCTGCCAGTTGTCGCAGTTATCACCAGCGGCGGCACTGGGTTACAGGACGGGGTTCTCTCGCTGATGCAGATGGCAAAGACATCCTTTGCAGTCAATGGCCTTGATCGTGAGAAACTTCCATTCATTGCCGTAATGACCAACCCGACTACAGGGCAGGTGTACTCCAGCTTTGCGAATCTTGCCGACATCATCCTGGCAGAACCAGGGGCGGTTCTTGGCCTGGCGCCGTCCAGGACACAACCAAAAGTTCAGGGAGAAGACTCTCAAGGCCACATCGCCTCAGGGGTAAATTCTTCCGAAATGCACATTGTGCACGGGATGATAGACAGGGTGATAGACAGGGAGCATCTCAAGGGACTTTTGTCAGTCCTCCTTGGCCTTATATCTCCCAAACAGACCACTGCGACCAACGAAACGCTGGGTGAGAATATACTTCCAAAGACAGAAAATAAGATTGGTGCTGAGCAACTTGAAGAGTTATGGCCGGCGACGTGGGAAACGGTGAAACTGTCCCGCCACAGCCAGAGACCCACATCCATGGATGTCATAAGACGTATCCTTACCAACTTCGTGGAACTCCACGGAGACCGCCTGTATGGCGACGATCCCAGCGTAGTGGCTGGCCTTGGATACCTGGGTACTCAGGCGGTGGTGGTCATAGGTCAGGAGCAAGGCCACGATGTCACGGCCAGGGAGCGGCACGAAGGAAGGACATACCCGGAGGGGTTCCGTAAGGCAGAGCGGGTGATGAGGTTGGCCTCCAAGTTGCAACTGCCGCTACTAACCTTTGTTGATACCCCGGGACCTTACTACGGCCGTGAATCGGAGGAGAGGGGTCTCGGTAATGCCATTGCATCTACCATGGCGCTCATGGCCAGACTGCCCATACCGACCATCTCCGTTGTCATTGGGGAGGGTGGTAGTGAAGGGGCTCTAGCTCTTGGGGTAGCTGACCGCATTCTGATGCTTGAGAATGCTGCATATTCGGTGAACTCTCCTGAGAACGCTGTAGCCTTGCTCTACAGGGACTCTCCTGGTGTACAGAAGGTGCCGAAGGCCCTCAAGCTCTCGGCTCAGGACTGTCATGAATTGGGAATTATAGACCTGATAGTCGAGGAGCCTTCGGGTGGGGCGCATAGGAATCCCGGTGAGGCGGCCTTGAGACTGAAGCATGCGCTGGAAGAGGAGATGACGGTTCTGCTGTCCCAATCAACCAAGCGCGTACTGAGAGACAGGTACAAAAAATTTCGCAATATGGGTGAGTACAGTTCTCATTTCCGGGTTGCCATTGCCAAGGAGGTATCTAGCCTTCAGAGCTATGTGTCGCACAGGGTGCGGCTGATTCGCCGCAGGCGACGGCAGGATGAGTCGCCTCAGTTGGAGGAAGGGACAAAAGAAGACTAGAGTCTAGGACAACTCGCTGGCTTCTGCCAACGCCGGTTCCAGAGCCATGAAGATACTCTCGTACTCTGCGGCGATTTCTGGGCTTAACAGTACAGCGGGCTTGGAAGAGTCCATATATTCTGGTCTGAGGTCTAGGCGGCCCATGAAGTTCAGCCCCATCTCCTCGGCCAGTTCCTCGCCTGCGCCGGTGCCGAACATCTCTCCACTGAAGTTCTCCACCACTCCCAGCACGTTCACCTTAAGCTTACGTACCATGTTTATGGACCTCTTAGCGTCCAGTTTGGCAAGGGCTTGTGGGGAGGTCACTATGACAAAGCCATCAAGGCTCAGAACCTGCATCACGGTTAGTGGAGCGTCCGAAGTGCCGGGGGGCAGGTCTACAATCATGTAGTCAAGGTCTCCCCAAGCGGTGGTCTGAAGGAACTGGTTGATGGCATTGTGCACCATAGGCCCTCGCCAGATTATGGCCTCTTCTTCGTTCTCTTGAAAGAAAGCCATGGAGAGTATTTTGACACCGTACTTCTCGGGAGGAACTAGGAGCCCTTCTTCGTAGGTGGGCTTTTCATCGATTCCCAGAACCTTGTTCGCATTGGGGCAGTCTATGTCGGTGTCCATCAGGCCGACCGAGTATCCCTTTTGAGCTAGTGTCACCGCGAGGTTGACCGCGACCGTCGTCTTTCCCACTCCACCCTTACCGCTGTAGACCCCGATCTTGTTTGTTATACGGGCTAGTTTATCGCCTATTTCGCGCTTCTGCTGCCAACTGCGCTTGATGGAGTCTAGGCGAGCCTGTTCTTGGGGAGACATCTGACGGGTCATCTAACCTCGCTCCTTGCTCGTCCACAACCGGGTCGGAAAAGCTGGTATGGATAATTTCTAAGAGACGGTGCTTGAAGTGGTAACCCAGGTTTCCTTTTACGATTGGAACCGAGGCTAATGCACTAAGTTCGGTTTCTTTGAACTAGGTATTCAGTGGTAGGTGATATAAACGAGAATAGCTCGCCGACCACGCACGTTGGTCCGCGTAGCCTAATCTATCCCCAGCAGCTTCTTGCCCTCTTCCGTAATCATCTCGGAGTTCCAAGGTGGGTCAAAGACCATGTCCACTTCCACATCCAGCACCCCGTCTACCTCGGCGATGCGCCACTCGGCATTCTGGGCTATGTAAGGGCCCATTCCACAGCCGGGAGCCGTCAGGGTCATCTTCACGTACACCTGACCCTCGGTCACTTTGATGTCGTAAATCAGACCCAAGTCCAAAACATTCACAGGGATCTCTGGATCGAAAACATCCCTCAAAGCTTCTTCAATTGCTTCCTGGGTTACCTCTTTTGTTTCTGGCATGATGACCTCGCTTGAATCTTCGCTAATTATGCGGCCACTTATACGTCAGAGTCGATTGTAACAAGGAGCTGAGAAGCATGTCAATGTGATTGAAGTTGGGAACAGCTTTAATTCAGGTATTGCAGGTTTAACCGTTGCGTTGTACGCGATTTCGCAGGTGATGTATGATGATATCAGAAGCGGGACTCCTGGGAAGGTAAAGGGGGGAATCTGCTAAGCAACGGTATGGTAGAAGCGGATGTCCATGGCTCCCTTGCCATACGGGTGAGGGGGCTGACCAAGGTATACGGGCCTCAGGTGGTACTCAGGGACTTGGAAATGGACCTGTCTTGGGGCGACTTCCTCATCGTCTTCGGGCCAAACGGGTCTGGCAAGACCACCCTCATCAAAGTGCTGGCCACCATCTCACGCCCTACGGAGGGCGAGGTCATGGTTGCTGGGTATGACCTGAAGAGGAATCCCGCTGCCGTACGTCGGAATATAGGCCTGGTAACACATCAGCCGTTGCTGTACGGAGACATGACGGGCATTGAGAACCTGAGATTCCACGGCAGGATGTTTGGGCTATCCCATCTGGAGAAGCGTATCGAGAAGGCGGCTGACCTGATGGGCGCCACTTCTTTCCTTGGACGAAGGGCCAGCATCCTCTCCCACGGTATGCAAAAGCGCCTCTCTCTTGCCAGGGCCATTCTCCACGACCCGCCCATATTGCTACTAGATGAGCCTGAAACAGGGCTGGACCAGGAAGCATTAGAGATGCTTGGGCAGATGATGGGTTCCGGTGAGAGGGGACGTCGGACGGTGCTGATGGTAACCCACAGCGTGGAACGCGGTCTTGCCCTTGGCAATCAGGTTGCCATTATGGCAGGTGGCAAAATAGCCTTCCATGGAGACCGGTCCAATGTGGATGAGGACATGCTTAAGAGCACCTACAGTCGGTTTACAGGGGTGGCGTTGTGACCAAGTTTTGGCCAACCGTTGCGGCCTTGATGTGGAAGGATATCCTGTTGGAGCTACGCACCAAGGATATAGTGATTTCTATTCTTGCCTTTGCGTTGCTGTCTCTGATTATCTTCAACTTCGCTCTTGGGCCGTCGCCCCAGATAACTCCGGTCGTTGCCCCTGGAGTATTGTGGGTGGCCTTCACCTTTGCGGGAGTCCTTGGCCTAACACGCGCCTTCGTTTTGGAGAAGGATCAGGGCAATCTCGTAGGACTTTTGATCACTCCAACTAGCAGAGAGGCCATTTACGTGGGGAAAATGCTCGGTAGCCTTTTCTTCATGCTGATGTCGGAGATAATTCTTCTGCCTGCCTTCGCCGTGCTCTTCAACATCTCCCCGTTCAGGCCCGAGTTGTTGCTGATAATATTGTTGGCTACCATAGGGTTCGCTTCCATTGGAACACTCTTCTCCGCCATTGCAATAAATACCAGATCCAGGGAGATTATGCTGCCAATGCTCTTCCTTCCCATAGTGGTTCCAATTATCATAGGTGCAGTTATGGCTTCTAGCACAGCGTTCGAGGGTGGGTCTTGGTCAGACATGACCAAATCGGTCCAGCTTATCGCAGTTTTCGACGTTGTTGCCCTGGTGTTCTCTGCCTTTGCTTTCGAACACGTTCTTCAGGAGTGAAATGATGTCTATAGGTATGGTTCTAAAAAATGGCTTGTTTGTTGTCTGTGCCACAATGATGCTGGTGATTCTGTACCTCATATTTATGTGGGTTCCCACGGATAATATACAGGGAACTGTGCAACGGATAATGTACTTTCACGTATCGGTTGCCTGGGTAGCGTTCCTCGCTTTCTTCATTGTCCTAGTGGGGAGCGTTGGATACTTGTGGAAAGGGACCAGCAAGTGGGACCATCTGGCCTATTCAGCGGCTGAGATAGGAGTGCTGCTTACGACCCTTCTTCTCATTACGGGGATATTATGGGCCAAGCCCATTTGGGGTGTGTGGTGGACATGGGAGCCACGACTTACAACCTCGCTAATGCTGTGGCTCATCTACGTGGCCTATCTCATGCTGCGCGCTTACTCTCCTCCTGGGAACCAGGGAGCGCGGTACGCTGCGGTTTTGGGAATAATCGGCTTTATAGATGTCCCGATAGTCTATTACTCCGTGAAGTTGTGGCGTACCGTCCACCCTCAGGTCATTGTGGGACCAGCGGCATCAGGTTCCTTGGACTCATCCATGCGTATACTTCTTTTTCTTACCGTTGCAACCTTTACGGTTCTTTTTGTATATCTCTTGATAGACAGAGTTTCTCTGCGAAAGAGTGAAGATGAGGTGGAGTGGGTACGTGGCATTGCCGAGCAGGCCTCGCACCTGCCACTATCCCTGAGATAACCATTTGCCAATAGGAGATGATATGAAACCATTTTCCCTTAAGCCGCTGGTAACCCTGCTTGTTGTGTCCGCGATTTTTGTATCCACTGCGGCAATCCCTGCCCTAGCACAACAAGACATATCCGTCCAGGTCACCAACGCAGAATCAGGTGACACTGAGACTAATTTGCCGTACCTGTTCGCCGTTTACTCTATAACTTGGATAGCCTTCTTTGCCTATCTCTACTACATGTCACAGAGGCAACGGAACCTGAGGAGTGAAGTGGAAGAGCTGCGGCAAATTCTGGCTGAGAAAGAGGGCAAGGACTGAGACGGCGTGACGATTTTGGAAATTGGCCAAACGCCAGTGCCATGTGCTTCTTTCTAAATACTAGATAGGAATAAGTCAACCTGTCTGGTTGACTGGCGCTGAAACTGGATGGCGTTGAGGTTTCTCCGCTTGTATGCTCGTTGCGATATCCTGCAATAGCATTGAGGACATGCTCATTGCCTATACTGCCGGCCTGCCATGAAATCTACGAGCGTAGTACAATATCGGTCGATCCATTCGATTCAATGCGGGGTTTGTCACGCCTGTTTCAGGTATATGGAATTGATAGCTTACGGAGCGTAGAGGGCAAAATATGTCTCGGGAATACATAGTCGTCAAGGGTGCTCGTGAGCACAACCTGAAAAACATAGACGTCACCATCCCCCGCGACCAGCTGGTGGTTATCACCGGCGTGTCAGGCTCTGGTAAAAGCTCCCTGGCTTTCGATACCATTTACGCTGAGGGACAACGACGTTACGTGGAGTCGTTGTCTGCATACGCTCGCCAGTTTCTGGGACGTATGGAGAAACCAGACGTTGAATATATCGAGGGCCTTTCTCCGGCCATCTCCATAGACCAGAAGGGGGTGTCCCACAATCCTCGCTCCACTGTGGGAACTGTCACCGAGATATACGACTATCTGCGTCTCCTCTATGCTAGGGCTGGACGTCCTCACTGCCACCAGTGTGGAAGGCCAGTGCAACGCCAGACGGTGCAGCAGATTGTGGACTCGGTTCTTAACTTGCCCAAGGACAGTCGCATCATGGTCATGGCTCCCCAGGTTGTTCATCGTAAGGGAGAGCATAAGGACGTATTTGAGGATGCCCGCGGTGCCGGCTACGTCCGTGTACGGGTGAACGGAGAGATCCGCGATCTTTCCCAGGACATCGTATTGGACAGGCAGAAGTGGCACAGCATAGAGGTGGTGGTTGATAGATTGGTCATCGGTGACAGTGCCGAAGTCAACCGGGTGGCTGATTCCGTGGAGCAGGCACTCAAATTGGGCAAAGGTGTAGCCCAGGTATCTGTTGTGGATGGCGAAGAGCTGCTCTTCTCTGAGCAATTTGCCTGTGTCCACTGCGGTATTAGCATGGGGGAGCTGGAGCCACGCACCTTCTCCTTCAACAGTCCTCACGGAGCCTGCCCTTCCTGTACGGGCCTTGGGTTCAAGCTGGAGATAGACCCTGAACTGATCATGCCTAACAAAGACCTTGCTCTGTCGGAAGGGGCGGTCATGCCGTGGGCAAGGTCAGGCACATCAAGTCCCTGGTATGCCAGTCTCCTTGAGTCCCTGTCGAATACACACGGCTTTTCAACCCGTGTAAAGGTCAAGGACTTGGCACAGGAGCACTTGGACCTCATCCTGTATGGCAACCGCGGTCAGAAGGTGTCCATGCGTCACCGTACCCATCGCGGACGGGTCTACTCCTGGGATACCACCTTTGAGGGAGTAATCCACAACTTGGAACGTCGATATCGCGATACCGAGTCCGATTACGTTCGTCAGGAAATAGAGCGATATATGGCCTCTCGGCCATGTACTGTCTGTGATGGACAGCGTCTCAAGCCACAGTCGCTGGCAGTTACTGTGGCCGACAAGAACATCATACAGATGACATCCATGACCATCGGACATGCTATGGAATGGGTGCAATGGTTGGAGGGCAATGGCAGCAACGGTAAGGCGCTGCCTCTGAACTCCAGAGAGCAAACCATAGCCGAGCAGATACTCAAGGAGATTCATTCCCGTCTTGTCTTTCTCAAAGACGTTGGACTGGACTACCTCACCCTTGACCGTACCGCCTCAACGCTAAGCGGCGGCGAGGCACAGCGCATTCGTCTGGCCACTCAGATAGGCTCCGGCCTGATGGGAGTCCTCTATGTCTGTGACGAGCCAAGTGTCGGTCTGCACCCCGTGGACGACTATCGACTCATAGGTACTCTGAAGCGACTGCGAGACCTTGGGAACACGGTCATCATTGTGGAGCACGACGAGGCCATCATGAGATCGGCTGACCACATTATAGATATGGGCCCTGGTGCAGGGGAACACGGGGGACGCGTTGTGGCCACGGGAACCGTCGAAGAGGTGTCCAGAGACCCGGGCTCAATCACGGGTCAGTACCTTAGCGGACGCCGAAAGATACCCCTGCCTCTGGAGCGCCGCGTTGGGAATGACCAGGAACTGTTGGTAAAAGGGGCCAGGGAGAACAACCTAAAGAACATCGACGTGCCCATTCCTCTGGGAAAGCTAGTGTGCATTACGGGTGTCTCCGGTTCCGGCAAGAGCAGCCTTATCTACCAGGTCTTATACAAGAAACTGGCCCAGATGTTCAACCACGCTCGTGATAAGCCCGGAGAGTGCGACGATGTGCAGGGTTTGGAGAACATAGACAAGGTGGTCAACATAGATCAGTCTCCTATCGGGCGCACTCCACGGAGCAATCCTGCCACATATACAGGAGTCTTCACGCCGATACGTGAACTCTTTGCCGCGGTGCCGGAGTCCCGTGTGCGCGGCTATGCCGCTGGGCGGTTCTCATTCAACGTCAAGGGGGGTAGGTGCGAAGCTTGCGCTGGCGGAGGGTATATACAGATAGAGATGCAGTTCCTTCCAAACGTCACAGTCCCGTGCGAGGTGTGTCAGGGCAAGCGGTACAACCGTGAGGCCATGGAGATAATGTTTAAGGACAAATCCATAGCAGAAGTACTCGATATGACCGTGTCTGAGGCTCTGGAGTTTTTCTGGAACTTTCCGCGGATACGTTCGAAGATGGAGACCATGAGGGACGTCGGCCTTGGGTATATTCGCCTTGGGCAGCCGGCGACCACGCTAAGCGGCGGTGAGGCACAACGTGTGAAGCTGTCCACGGAACTTTCCCGCCGCGCCACCGGCAAGACTCTGTACATCCTAGACGAGCCTACCACAGGCCTATCCTTCGAGGACTGCGCCGCCCTTCTGAGGGTGCTACAACGCCTGGTGGACTCTGGGAACACAGTTGTCCTCATAGAGCACCACCTTGATCTGATAAAGAACGCAGACTGGATAATAGACCTTGGGCCAGGTGCTGGTGAAAAGGGCGGATACCTCATAGCCTCCGGTACTCCCGAAGAGGTGGCCGAAATGGAGCATTCCTACACCGGACAGTACCTGTGGGAGGTGCTGGAAGCTGGCGGGAGGGTGGAGAATGGCAACGGGGCCAAGCCAAAGTCGAAGCGTAAGACTAGGGCGAATGTGAAAGTGAAAGCCACGAGATAGCGGGTGGATGTCTACCCGGTTGAGGGAGAAGCCTCTTTGCGCTGAGGAATATTCGGCTTCTTGATGAAGAACACCAGCACCGCACCTACCAGGTTGAGCACGGCGATGATGGAGAATACCATCAGGTAGCTGCCCTGCACATCGTAGGCAAAGCCGGCGGCGATGGGGCCGAAGAAGGAGCCTATCACCATCACTGGCTGTGAAAGCCCCATTATCGTGGCAAAATTTCTTGGCCCGAAGAACTCACCCCGGAGCGCAATGAGAATGGGTGCCCTTGCCCCGTAACCAAGGCCATACAACACGGCATAGACCATTGCCTGCGGAACCGTATGCGCGGTAGCCAGAACCATGACTCCAACGGACATTAGCAGGAAGCAGGCCACTAGGATTAACTTCCTTCCAATTTTATCGCCGATGTAGCCTCCGGCGATCCGTCCCAGCATTGCTACAAAGGTCATGAACGCCAGGATTGAGGCGGCGGTCTCGAAGGAGATTCCGGCATCCACAAGGAGAGGTATCTGGTGAATGGATACCGATCCAACGATGAACAGCGAGAATCCGTGGGCGGAGGCAATGAACCAGAAAGCCGGAGTCTTGAGCGCCTGCATCGGAGTGAAGTCGGGAGTCTCATCGGCGCTTTGGGAAGAATTGGCTTCTTCGGAGAGTGTCGTTTTCCCCAACGGTTCGTCGCCATCGGGAAGGTAGCCGTACTGCTGAGGCTTGTGCCGCATCATGGCTGCCATTGGGAAGCCTAGGATTAGGATGAGTGTGCCTATCAATACCGCAGTGGTACGCCATCCGAGCATGGTTATGGCCATAGCCACTATAGCCACCAGTACACCCCCCACATTCACCCCAGCGGAGCTGATGCCGGTGGCGAACCCGCGACGTCTGGAAAACCAGTTGTTGACGGCTGTGATGACGGGAAGGAACCCCGACATGCTTGCTCCCAGCGCAAGAAAGGGAAAGACCAGGTAAAAGCCCAGGAGCGATGTGACCATGCTGAACGCGATGAAGCTTGTGCCAAGAAAGGCAAAACCAACGTACATGATGCCGCGTGGGCCGAAGCGGTCGATGAGGTAGCCTTCAAGAGGGCCGAGCAGGCTGCTTTCCAGCCTGGTGAAGGAGAATGCCAGGGATAGCGCCCCGCGGGTGGTACCAAGGGTTGCCGCCAAGGGTAAGAAGAAGGCTGGGAACCCGTAGGCATAAAGGCCCCCTTGCATCATCATGACCACTGTCCCGGCCCCCAGGAGCCACCACCCGTAGAAGAAGCGCCGTTTTTGGGGACTCTCTTCCGATGTCGCTTGAGGTACGTTCACGTCACGCTCCGTTTTGCAATTCCACGTACCATGAGTGCGGTACAGTCACCAAAGATGCGATATTGGGCAATCTGAAACCAGCCGTATTCTACATTGACCTACGTTGGTGGGCAAGTGTGCGTGTTCTTTGATCTGCATTACTGTGCGGGGCAAAGACTCAATTGATAAGGAATCTTCGCCTTGCTATAATGTGCTCGTAAACAAGAAGACTTCCTCAGTAAGGAGTAAATATATGGCTGAAGATAATGTTCAAGGGACGTGGAGCGTCAAAGTTGGACACGCCCAAATGCTCAAGGGGGGGGTAATCATGGACGTGGTCAATCCAGATCAGGCCAAGATTGCTGAGGACGCAGGAGCATGTGCTGTAATGGCCTTGGAACGGGTGCCATCTGACATCAGGGCCGATGGCGGAGTAGCCCGCATGTCAGATCCAGCGATGATCATTGGCATAAAGAATGCGGTTTCCATACCAGTAATGGCTAAGTGCCGTATCGGTCACTTTGTAGAAGCCCAGGTGCTGCAGGCTCTGGAGGCGGACTACATAGACGAGTCCGAAGTGCTGACTCCCGCCGACGAGGCCAACCACATTTGGAAGTACGCCTTCACGGTTCCATTTGTCTGCGGCTGTCGGGACCTTGGCGAAGCGCTACGGCGCATTGGAGAAGGAGCTGCCATGATACGCACCAAGGGGGAGGCTGGGACGGGGGATATCGTAGAGGCAGTGCGCCACATGAGGACCGTTCAGGGAGGAATACGTAAGATTCAGTCCATGACTCAGGAAGAGCTTATGGCCGAAGCCAAGAACCTTGGAGCGCCCTTCGACCTTGTCCAAATCGTCCACGATACGGGTAAGTTGCCCGTCGTCAACTTCGCCGCAGGTGGCATCGCAACACCCGCCGACGCTGCCCTGATGATGCAGCTTGGAGTTGAAGGCGTATTCGTTGGTTCCAGTATCTTCAAGCTTGCAAAGAACGACGGGACACCTGATTTTGATAAGCAATTGCGTCTTGCCACGGCCATTGTTGAAGCTACTACTCACTACAATAACCCGGATGTCATAGCCAAAGTTTCTGAGGGCCTGGGAGCATTAATGTCGGGCATTGCTGTGAGAAGCCTGAAACCAGAGGAGATTCTGGCCGATAGAGGCTGGTAAAGTGGGAGTTATAGGGGTATTGGCCCTTCAGGGTGACTTTGCAGAGCATATAAAACTCCTTGAAAGCATAGGGGTGGAGACCACAGAAGTGCGTCTGGTAGACGATTTGAGGAAAATTCAGGCCCTTATCATCCCTGGAGGGGAGAGTACTACCATTGTTCAGCTCATGGACACCTTTAAACTGACCGAGGAAATCAGTGGTCTTGTGAAGGATGGTATGCCAACTTGGGGTACGTGCGCAGGCATGATAATCCTAGCCAAAGAGATAACAGAGGATAGGCCTAAGCCACTCGGCTTGATGGATATACGTGTTCGGCGCAACGCTTACGGTAGTCAGGTGGACAGCTTTGAAACCGATGTTTCTGTGCCCGTTTTGGGCGAAGACCCCTTCCATGCTGTGTTCATACGCGCTCCTGCTATTGAGGATATCGGGCCTGAGGTAAAGTCACTTGCCGACTTGAGTGAGCACGGGGTGATTGCGGCTAGGCAGGGGAACATGCTGGTAACTGCTTTTCATCCTGAGCTTACACAAGACAAGAGGTTCCACTCATATTTCCTAAGCATGGTTTCCGGTAATTGAAATGACAATTCATACTCTTAGTACAATCGACCTGTTGAGGTTTCTCATAGATGGCCGCAGTCTTGGCCCTGATTTGGCTCAAACGTGGGATAAAGTTGGGAACAACACAGGTAATGTACCTAGCCCGACTTCCATAGCGAGTGGACTGGTTCTTCACCAAGAGATGGAGCGGTGCAGCGTATTGACGGACGGGTTGCATGTTCGGGCACTTGCATCTGTTAGAGTACGCTCCGGACCCAAAGCCTGGGAGGTACACTGCCTCA
>CAUZOU010000019.1:0-16892 GCA_963581795.1 Dehalococcoidia bacterium
ACGCCCTTGTAGCGAATCTTCTTGTACTTCCCACAGAAGCACTCCCAGTCTTTTGTGGGGCCAAAGATACGCTCGCAGAAAAGCCCGTCCTTCTCAGGCCTGAGTGTACGGTAGTTGATGGTCTCAGGCTTGGTTACCTCTCCGTAAGACCAACTCTTAACTTGCTCCGGGGCAGCAATGGAGATGCGGATAGCGTTAAATTCCATGTTCGGGGCCATTCTCCACCTCCTCTGTGTCGTTTATTCCGTCTACTTTACCTATGGTATCTATTTTGTCTTCGCTTGCCTCTTCTTCATTTACTCCATTTGGCTCATCAACTTCATTCAGCCAATTCACTCCGGCAAGCTCGTCTATGACTTCACCTTCCACGGTAACCGGCTCCGTAGCATCCTGAAGCATAGGCTGTTCGTCTTCTTCATGGAGCAACTCCACCGATATTCCGAGGCTCTGAAGCTCCTTCACCAGCACGTGGAAGGATTCTGGAACTCCCGGCTGAACCACGTCCTCTCCCTTGACGATGGCCTCGTAGGTCTTGACACGTCCTATTACGTCGTCGGACTTAACTGTGAGCATTTCCTGGAGGTTATATGCAGCGCTGTAGGATTCCAGTGCCCACACCTCCATTTCACCGAATCGCTGTCCTCCGAACTGGGCCTTGCCTCCCAATGGCTGTTGGGTTATCAGGGAGTAGGGGCCGGTGGACCTGGCGTGTATCTTATCCTCCACCAAGTGAATGAGCTTCAGCATGTAGATGTATCCCACCGTGACAGGCTGATAAAAGGGCTCGCCGGTCAGCCCGTCATACAGAATGCTCTTGCCCAAGGTTGGTGCAGACTTGCCGGATTCCTTGCTTAGGCGCATGGCCTCGGCGAACATATCCTCATCGGACATATTCTCGCTATCGACTCCCGCTTCTTCTGCAAGCCAAATCCTTAGAGATGCACTTCTGGCTTCGCCCTGATGATCATCGCTCAAGACTCTGTCTGGGTCGTATCCTCTCTTGATCAACCACTCCTTCACAATATCAATGTCAGGATGTGAGTCGCCATCTACCAAGTGGGGGTCTATGGCACCAGATTGTCTAAACATCCATGCTCTGGCCAGTCCGTCCTCAATGGCTCTGTCTTCCGCTCCGTCAAAGACTGGGGTCATTACTCGCATGCCCATGCTATGGGCAGCCATGCCAAGGTGTGTTTCCAGCAACTGTCCCAGGTTCATCCTGGAAGGCACACCTATTGGGTTGAGGATAATATCCATTGGCGTTCCATCAGCAAGGTATGGCATATCAGCCGCGGGCAGCACCCGTGAGATGACACCCTTGTTGCCGTGGCGGCCAGCCATCTTATCCCCTGCCGAAATTTTTCTGGTCTGAGCAATCCACACCCTGACCAGAGTGTTTACTCCGGGAGGAAGCTCGTCCTTCTGTTCCCTTGAGAGGATTTTCACGTCTATTATCTTGCCTCTTTCACCGTGAGGCACTCTCAGGGAAGTATCTTTCACGTCCCTGGCCTTCTCTCCAAAAATGGCCCTAAGCAACTTCTCCTCGGCGGTAAGCTCCGTCTCGCCCTTTGGTGTAATCTTACCCACCAGGATGTCCCCGGGGCCTACCTCGGCGCCGGGATAAATTACACCATAATCGTCAAGATTCCTAAGGCCGTCCTCTCCTACGTTGGAGATATCTCTGGTGATTTCTTCGGCACCCAGCTTGGTGTCTCGGGCTTCAACCTCAAACTTCTCGATGTGGATAGAGGTGAACTTGTCCTGCCTCAGTAGTTCTTCATTTATGATGATGGCATCTTCAAAGTTGTACCCTTCCCAACTCATGAAGGCCACTAGGAGATTCTGACCCAGTGCCAGTTCTCCGTGATCTGTGGATGAGCTGTCAGCCAGTGGCTGCCCTTCCTTAACCACCTCCCCCTTTGTGACTATGGCGCGCTGGCTGATACAGGTGCCCTGATTGCTTCTCAAGAACTTGATTAGGGTATATTTGTGTGGAACGCCGTCCACGTCTGTAACCTCTATGGTATCACCAGAGACAGTGCTGACCACACCTGCAGTGAGCGATATGACCACTTGTCCACTGTCCATGGCCACCCTTCCCTCCATGCCGGTGCCGACTAGCGGCGCTTCGGTACGGAGCAGGGGTACTGCCTGTCGTTGCATGTTTGACCCCATGAGAGCCCTGTTGGCATCGTCGTGCTCCAAGAAAGGAATCAGGGCAGCGGATACGCTTACGATTTGTATTGGAGATATATCCATGTAGGATACGTTCTCTGGCGGCTCCAGCGAGAATATCTCACCTCGCCTTATCTCCACCCTCTCGGTAGTAAACTGGTTTTTACTGTCCAACGGAGAGTTAGCTTGGGCGATAGGGTACCGTTCTTCGTCGTCGGCAGCCATGTAGATAATGTCATCAGGCGCTATGGAGGCAAACGGACTTACCTTGATCGTGCATGGTGTAAGGGCGGCAAGACGCTTCGCGAGGGGCCCTGTGATCGTCTGTCCTTTCTTGGCAACTACCTTACCCTGGTCGTTCAGAACGGCCTTGGTGATGGTGCGGCCCTGGATATCTGTAGAGTTGTTGGGTAGCTCCCACCGTACCTTGCGGTAGGGCGTTTCAATAAAGCCGAACTCGTTTGTCCTCGCATAGGTGGCCAGAGAACCCAAGAGGCCGATATTAGGGCCCTCAGGAGTCTCAATGGGGCAGATGCGACCATAGTGAGAGTGATGGACGTCCCTGACGTCAAACCCGGCCCGTTCCCGTGAGAGGCCGCCTGGTCCAAGAGCAGAGAGGCGCCGTTTGTGTGTCAATTCTGCCAGGGGGTTGGTCTGGTCCATGAACTGTGAGAGCTGGGAACCTCCGAAGAACTCCCGTACAGCTGCCACAACTGGGCGGACATTTATTAGCGCTGCGGGTGTAACCGCGGAGGGGTCAGGTTGAGTTGTCATTCTTTCTCTGATAACTCGTTCCATGCGGAGGAACCCTACTCTGAGCTGATTTTGAAGGAGTTCGCCAACGGCCCGTATCCTGCGATTCCCCAGGTGATCGATGTCGTCAGGGGGCTCTTGGCCGTTGTTCACCAGAATCATCTTTCTGACTACTGCTATCAGGTCTTCTTTGGTAAGGTTCTGCTCTTTGGGACCTATGTCTATGCCAAGCCGGCGGTTTAGCTTGTACCGTCCAACTCCACCCAGGTCATAGCGGCGTGGGTTGAAGAACAGGTTATCCATCAGGTTACGGGCATTCTCCACGTTTGGTGGTTCGCCAGGCCTGAGGCGACGGTAGAACTCAAGGAGTGCCTCATCCTGACTCTGAACGTTGGTATCCCTTTCCAGCGTGGCTTTTATATATTGATGCTGGGGGTCGGTATCGACATCCTGGAACAGAGTTAGCAGCTCATTATCGTCCACCAATCCCAAAGCACGTAGGAGGGTGGTGAGAGGTGCCTTTCTCTTGCGGTCCACTTTAACCGACAGAACATCCTTGTTGCTGGTCTCGAACTCCAGCCATGCGCCCCTATAGGGAATCAATTTGCCTGCGCACAGATTTCTATCGCTAGCAACATCTCTTTCCACTGTCAAATAGACCCCAGGTGACCTGACCAGCTGACTAACTACCACTCTCTCAGCACCGTTTATCACAAATGTACCCTGCGATGTCATCATGGGTATCTCTCCCATGAAGAGCCGCTGCTCCTTCATCTCACCTGTCTCTTTAATCAGAAGGCGTGTCGTAATGTAAAGGGGAGCGGCGTAGGTTACCTCCCTAGCCCGACACTCTTCCTCGGTGTATTTGGGTGCCTGGAACTCGTGTTCAAGGAACGACAGTTCAAATCTACTTCCGGTGAAGTCCTGAATTGGTGATACTTCCTGAAAAAGGGAACTCAGGCAATCGCCTATGAACCATTTAAAGGAATCTATTTGCAGCCGTATCAGGTTCGGCACATCCAATACCTGCGGTATCTTGGCATAGGATTTCTGATCAAGTGTTGCGGGGGTACTATGAAGAGGACGCACAGCTAAAGAATCCATGGTGAATCACGCTCCTAGGCGAATAAGGATAACATTTACTAGACGCGCAGAACATGCAACTTAAAAGTTGCTCTGTAAAGAGGAAATTAAAGAAAATACGAAAATACGCTGCAACATAGATTGGCAGTAAGTCATTATAACTCCCAATAACATGGGAGTCAACCCCATAATTTATTGAGAACCTCGGTATCTGCCAAGGACAAAAAGGTGTACAATATGGGTGCAGCTTTTCCACTCCTGTAGTGTATTTTTAACAATAGGCTGTTTCTTTCCCTAATCGGAATTGCTCCTAGGTATAACTACGGGTAGCATAGGGAAGGTTTTCAAGGTTTACCAATAACTCAGAAGGAGTTGGCCATGCCAAAAACACTCGATGTTGCCACGAAGGATACACTGCTGGCTCCGAAGCGCCGCGAAATGCTGGACCAGGACCGCATCATCTCTATGATACCCATACGGCCATACCATATTGTTGCAGATATTGGCTGTGGGCCCGGCTATTTTACCATTCCGTTGGCAAAGTATGTTAGCCAGGGAAAACTCTACGCACTTGACACCAAGGAGGAGATGCTGGTGGCATGCCGGCATCGTCTATCTGAGGTGCACCTTAATAATGCGGATGTGATTCACAGCGGCCCAAAGAAGATGCCTCTTGATAGCGGCAGTCTAGATGGAGCTTTTCTGGCGTTTGTACTCAACGAGGTCAAGGATAAAGCTGGCTTTGTGGCGGAGGCTGAGAGGTCTCTCCAAAAAGGCGGCTGGATTGCTATTCTAGAATGGTACAAGCAAGAAATGGAGGGAGGCCCTTCCATTGAAGACAGGGTGAGCGAAGAGGAAGCGAGGGCACTGGGAGAGAAGGCCGGACTTCGATTTGTGAGCGAACGTGACTTGAACGGCCAGCACTACATGATCCTGTTCAGAAAATAGTGCCACCCATTACCGGCTGTGCGTAGCTCACTGGAGTGGATCGCGTTGCTAGAAAACGAGGTATACCGGTGGGGCTTACCGTTACGCCAGCCTATAGAGTTGTTGCCAAGTTTGCCAGAGAGGCACGGGGTCTGCCATCTGAAGATGCCGTAGACTACCTTGAACGAAACCTGAGGGCTTACGTACACCAACAGCTTTCCTCGCTGCAAGCCGTCCTGCCGGAGTTGGGAGAGAGGTCGGCGGTTGCACAACTGGGTGACCCTGAGATAGAGGCTCTCATTAAAGCACTGGATGCCTTAGAGGAGAGTGACCCAAGATATCTGGTGGAAGAGGCCCTTTCCCTGAGCACAGCATCCCTGCCTCGCCACGATCTGAACGCCCGCATTCTTCTTTTGCCGGGCGACGGGGAGAGTCGTGTCCTTGTTCAACAGATGAAGGGTGTACTTGGCGTGAGCTTTGGGTCACAGGTGATGGTTCTTTTCCTATGGCCAGCAGACGGGTGGCAGGAGTGGCTGTCATATACCGTGGCACATGAGTATGCGCACCTGGTACGGAACCACCTTTTTCCCAGAACACCTGCCGGAGGCAGACTGATATATGTGAAGACTCAGGAACCCGAAACTCTTCTGGACGCCATGATTGCCGAAGGTGTAGGCGATGCCTTTGCCAGTGACCAGTACCCAGATATGAGACCACCGTGGACCAAAGAACTCGACTCGTCTTTGGAGACAGGAGTATGGCCTAAAGTACACAGGCGACTGGCGGTCAGCGACCCATCGGAAATTCGCCGCATTCTCTTTGGTGATAACGACCGGATTCCTCAGTGGACGGGATACGCCATAGGCTACAGGATAGTCCGTGCATACCTTGAGAACAATCCGTCGAGTACGCCTGCTAACTTGGTCAACATGCCTGGCGGCGCTATTTTCGAGGCTAGCGGCTACGTCCCGCCAGGAGGATAACAGGGTAGTTGGTGGGAGTCATGCGCTACTCACACTGGCGGACCCAGATACGGGCAGCAACACTGTAGCCGAGGGCGCCTTCTCCCTGTTTGGTCTTGACGGTGATTATCCCTCGGTGTGGACTGGCCTCCACCACAGTGATTGTCTGCCCGGGCAGTATGCCCTGCTCAACCAGGAATCGCAGCAACTCAGCGTCTTCCTCCGGAACTCTATCGACACAGTAACCGACTCCTGGCCGGATCTGATCAAGCGCTAGCTTCAAGCCTAGTGGAGGGGTATACCCGCTGCCTGGTATAGGTGCTCCAAAGGGGCATGTGGTCGGATTGCCGAGCCTTTCCTTGATGAGGACTTCTAGGTCGGGCGATATGGCGTGCTCAAGTCTATGGGCTTCTACATGGGCTTTGTGAAGCTCAAGTCCCAGCAGGTCCACAACCATTCTCTCTGCCAGCCTGTGTCGCCGCACCATACCCTCGGCCTGCACTACACCGTAGGGAGTCAACTTCACCTCTTTGTACGGTGTCAGTTCCAGCAATCCTTCCTTTGCCATTCTCCGCAACATGCCAAGAACAGATGGCAGAGTGGTGCCCAGACCCTCCCCGGCTGGGAGACTTTTTAAGTGCTCTGCAAGCTGAACAGCGGTGGCTCGCAGCCCCTCTTCTCCCAACACGTACAGTGATAACAGATAGTTCTCGGCCACAGGAGACAGACGATCAAGGGTAGCTGTCTCTGAAGGCAGGTTTTTCTCAGTTGCTCTGGTGCTTCTAGCCATGATTTATATGGTACCTACTATCTAAAATAGCTCCCGCCCGGGCCCGCGTCAAGGATGCGTACTGTTCCGTGCATGTACAGCACCAAATGTGGCTGAATTAGTATATGCTGCCATTGACAATGCGCATATCATATGATATTACTAATATAGTAAGTATGTACGAACTATTATACAATGTATGAGAGTAGTTTATGTCTGTTTATGAACATTAATACTTTTCAGTGCGTGCAAGAATAGAAATAGAAAGTATGGAGCGCGGAATCCCAGTCCTTATCTACCATACACGGGGTTCTGGGTAGCCGATAGGTACAAGGCATGCATCTCGCTGGCATTTTGGCTTACGGAGAAGTGTAGATGGCGCAAGCGTATTTGATTACACTGAGGGAAGGGCTGGAGATGGCCCTCATAGTAGTAATAGTATTGGCATATCTCAAGCGTACAGGGCACACCCGTTTGATCAATCGTGTTTGGCAGGGAGTTGCTCTTGCTACCGCGGTCAGCATTTTAGGTGGAGCCATACTGTTCGGCCTTGGCAAGGAGCTGGAGGGCAAGGCAGAACAGGTCTTTGAAGGCACGGCGATGCTGCTTGCAATGGCCGTCTTGACCTGGATGATCGTCTGGATGAAGTCCCAGGCCCGTCTCATCCGGGGACAATTGGAAACACAGATGGAGCAGGCATTGATTGGCGGCTCTGGATTTGCGATTGTCGCTATCCCATTCCTAGCCGTGGGAAGAGAAGGCCTTGAGACGGCTCTTTTCCTTTTCAGTGCCTCCAAGACGTCAACTCCTGCGGATACCACTATTGGCGGCTTTCTGGGCCTGGCAATGGCCATCACGTTGGGTTGGATCCTATACCGGGGGACTTACACAATAAATCTACGCATATTCTTCAGAATCACAGGATTATTTCTAATAGCCTTCGCAGCTGGACTCCTCGCTCACGGTATTCACGAGTTCCAAGAGGCTGGATATCTCCCAATATTTGTTGAGCATGTCTGGGACATGAACTCGTTTATCGATGAGAAGAGCACACTGGGAGCTTTTCTGAAGGGCATCTTTGGCTACAATGGCAACCCATCGTTGCTGGAAATCGTATCCTACCCGCTTTACTTGAGTGTTGCCCTCTTCTATTTCATGAGGCCAATTACGACCCACAACAGGTAGAATTCACCTCAGCCGGCCCAGTGGCCTGCCCATTCTAGGGCGTGGCTAGGACTAGAACGCGATTTTCCATGGATGCTCCGCTTGCAGTTACTTGACTCCTTGAGTAATATGTACCATGCATTTTGGAGAATCTAGGAAACTGTCTGGAGATTATCTCATGCCCAATGTTGTTCTAGTGGTGGATATGCTACGTGGGTTTCTGGAGGAGGGTAATAACCTGTACTGTGGTGACGATGCCAGGAAGATTATTCCCAGCGTACAGGCATTGCTCCAGAGAGAACTTGCCATTGGCTCCAGGGTATTCTACATCTGCGATACTCATCAACCGGACGACCTGGAGTTCCAGATGTTCCCTATCCATTGCGTGGAAGGAACCTCGGAGTCTGAGATAATCCCGGAACTGAGCGCATATGTCGGCGAACGAATTGACAAACAGCGTTACAGTGGTTTCCACAACACGAAACTAGACGAGCGATTGAGGCAGCTGGCCCCTGAGAAAATAACCGTGTGCGGAGTATGCACAGATATCTGCGTGCTTCATACCACCGCCGATGCTAGGAATAGGGACTACTTGGTGGAAGTACCATACGACGCAGTAGCAACCTTTGACCCAGATGCACACGTGTGGGCACTGCAGCATATGGAGAGCATTTTGGGTGCCAAGCTGGTAACTGCCCAGCCCATTGTAGCCGGTTAGCCAGAGTTTATGAGTACGCTACCCGTTCAAATTCACTGAACATATAAGAACACTATCCAGACACGTGTACGACGACAATCCTTCCATATTTTGAGATTCCAAGGGGAGAGTTATGGCAGAATCAGATTTCGAGGTGAGACCTTCAGTCATGGTGGGTGATACAGCAGACGTGAGTTTTCACCGTGGAATAACTATTCTCCGCAATGAGGGAATTAACCCCGTGGTAACCATGGAGTTCTCTCCCGTCGAAGGCGGGGTTTTTTGCGGTATCCGTGAGGTGAAGACATTGCTTAGCAAAGTGCTTCCGGAGAGTAACCGTGAGGTGTGGGCGCTGGAAGAAGGGGCAACGGTTTCTTCAGGGGAGGTTGCCCTCAGGATCACGGCACCGTATGTCTCTTTTGGCCTGTACGAGACTGCCCTGTGTGGCACGCTCTCTCACTCTACCGGCTGGGCAACGGCCAGCAAGGAGTGCGTATCGGCGGCGGCGGGGATTCCGGTCATATCTGCCGGAGCACGTTATGTCCACCCGAGCGTTGCAGGCATAATGGACTATGCTTCTATGGTTGGAGGGTGTGTATCCTGCTCCACCACCTTGGGTGCCAAGCTGACTGGGACTACCCCAGCGGGCACAATCTCGCCCAATATTTCCTTAATCATGGGGGACACGGTGCGGGCAATGCAGGCCTTTGACAAACACATCCCACATGAAGTCTCACGGGTGTCGCCTGTAAACGTTATTAAAGACGAAATTGAGGAGTCCGTGAGTCTCGCAAAAGCTCTCCGACAGCGCTTGAGGGGAGTTATCTTAGACGAATCTCAGACACAGGACGGCATAAGACCGAATATGGTGAAAGAGGTACGTGCGCGTCTGGACCTGGCGGGCTACTCTCAGGTGGAGATATTCGTCCGCGGGAATTTGAATGGACAGCGTATCAGGGAGTTTTTAGACGCCGGTGCTCCCGTAAGCGCTTTCGAAGTGGGACGCTGTATTAGTGCTGCCGCACCACATGAGTTCAACGCCGATATTCACGAGGTAGATGGCAAGCCCATTGCCAGACGCGGCTGCATACCTGGATCAACGCAGAACCTCAGGCTAGTGGAGATTATGTAGCAGGAGAGAACTCTAGGGACACTACCTCAGTCGTGTCTTCCGTCAGCCTTGCCCAGTCGGCAATGCGGTGACCGACAACCCAAGCAATTTTTGCCCCTGATAGCACCAGAGGCACCCTGTCCCGCATCTCCTGTGGCACCTTCTCATCCACCATAAAATTCTGAAGCGTCTTGGATCCCGTCATGCCAATGGGCTGAAACCGATCTCCCGGTTTCCTTCCCCTCAACAGGAGGTTACGACCCACGCTCCCCTCGTTCAATCTAACGGAATACGCACCCACTGTCGAGATTTCACTCTCTTCAGCATATAGTCGCGCTCTCACGGTCCATCCAGGGATTCGGACGTCACCAGGCACCGTCAGCGGATATGTACCAACAATAATTGGTGCATCTGGCGGCTTGCTTTTGCCGAATCCCAGTCTTATAAATTCATGCCCCACCGAGTACACAAGGCGGTTCGGCAGGTCAAATTCCTTGCCTGTGCTTGTTATGGCCAGTCTTACCATTTCCTCCAGATGCCGGTGTTCCAGTCCATGAGATGAGCCTTTGATTTCCTCATAGACAAGTCTCAATAGATGTCGTTTTAGGGTTTCGGCCAGGGCTGCAAACCCATTTCGCTCTATGATGATGCCGTCGCCAGAATCTGACGCTAGTCTGTTCCTGGCTTGGACGGCCTCTTCCAGAATGTAAGCTTGGTCCTGGCTAGCAGAGCGACTCAGTCTCAGCAGGGCCTCCTGGAACTTCGGGTTGTAGGATTCTAACTGTGGTATGAGGTCAGTCCTCAACCGGTTTCGCGTGAACTGAAGGGAGAGGTTTGTCGAATCTTCTCTAGGAGTGATTTCCTTCCACAGACAGTATGTTACGGTTTCCACTCGCCTAACTGCGAGTAGAGGTCGCATTAGAGATACAGACTGTTCATTGTGAGAGGAGGGCCAACGGGCTAGAGACGACATGCCTGCTAGTCCGGCTAGGCCACTGCCACGTAGGAGATGCATGAGTATGGTCTCCGCCTGATCATCGGCGGTGTGGCCAAGGACTATGGTATCGGCTCGCTGGGCCGCTGCCACCCTGGATAAAAATGAGTAACGTACCTCTCTTGCCGCCTCCTCCAGCGATAGGCGACGGGTCGTTCTGTAGGACTCTACGTATTCCTGTCCCAGGGTAACAGGGATACTCAACCGGTTTGCCACCCCCTTAACAAACTGAGCGTCCTCCTGGGATTCCCTGCCGCGTAGGCCGTGGTCAAGGTGTGCCACATGAAGATTCAGCCCGAGGGATTTCCTCAGTTCCGATAGAAGCAACAGGAGGGCCATGGAGTCCGATCCACCCGAGACGGCAACAATCAGTGGTTGACTGCACCTGGCACGCCCCAATTCCTTTAGCAGGTGCGTTACCCGCTTAAGGAGCCTGCGTTCCAGAGCTTGTCCATCCTCAGTCCCTCTCCCCATTTTGTAGCAGACCTTCAGGGTAGATTCTCCAGGTGACACTGATCGTTATAGCTGATCAATGTGGTTATTTCCTGGTGTATTTCCACGCGTGTTATGCTTCCAAGACCCAATCGTAGTTTACGAAAGTTAGCTAAAGGCATACCCAGGAGTTTGCACACAAGCCCAAGTATGGTGAAGCTGTGACTAACAACTACCACGCTCTCTCCAGGGTGAAGACCTTTGATCTCCTCGATGGTATTCCAGGCTCGTTCCTGTACTTGCAGGATGGATTCTCCGCCCGGCATGACGGTTGTGGACGGATCATTGGACCAGGTTTCCATAAAATCTGGGTATCTTTGGTACATCTCGTCTTGTGTGAGGCCGTCCAACAGTCCTATGTTGGCCTCCTTCAATCCGTCATGGACGACCAACTCTAGTCCGAGCCTCTGAGAGATTGTCGTAGCGGTCTCAAGTGCCCTGGGAAGAGGGCTGGTGTATAGAGCGTCCGGAGCAAGAGCAACGAGTGATTCTGCGGCGCGCGTAGCCTGAAGACGACCCCTGGGATCTAGCCCTACAGGGTTGATGCCGATGGCTTTCCTTTCCAGGTTGTGCTGTGTTTCCCCGTGGCGTATTAGGATAAGGTTCAAGGTAATCAGCTCCCAAGTGTGATGTGGCCCCTGGTTACTATTATCTTTTCTATTCTCATGCCCCTCATCTGGGTTATCTCCAGACGCAGGCCACTGTGACGGAAGTACTCCCCCTCGTCAGGTATGTGACCAAGAGCCTCCAGAATAAATCCAGCCACCGTCTCGTAGTCTCCAGTCGGGAGGTCAAGTTCCAACTCCTCGTTAACTTCTTCTATTTGCATGCCGCCATCTATGTGGAAGGTATTCTCATCTATGGTTTCGTATTCCATCTCAGGCTCCATCCCTTCCTCTCCCACCGGGCCTACCACTTCCTCCATGAGCTGTTTCAGAGTAACCAGACCAGCAATGCCTCCAAACTCATCGACGGCCATGGCCATTTGGCTTCCTATCTTCTGCATATCACGAAACAGGGTGCCAACGGGCTTGGTGTCCGGGACAAAATTCACCGAGCGGAGTAGACTGGTTATCTGGCTGTCATCCGAGATCTCTCCTCTGGCTACGGCTGCGACCACATCCTTCACCGACAGCGCCCCCGCTATATTTTCTGCATCACCCTCAAACACTGGGAATCGAGTGTGCGAATGGTCCTGATATATGGCAAAAAACTCCTTCAATGTAGCCCCCGACTCAATCCATACAACCTCAGTACGGGGAGTCATCACTTCTCTGACCTGGCGGTCTCCGAAACGGAAGACCTTCTCCAGCATCTCCGCCTCCTCCTCCTCCACTGCTCCGGCCTCCATTCCTATGGATATGGCAATTTTAATCTCCTCTTCAGTGAACAGAGCACGGGGATCACTTCCCAATCGCACTGCCAGCATACGACTGACCCACTGAAGCAGGGCAACCAGGGGCAGTAGTAAGCGCTCAATCCGCTCCAGAATTCGGGCGGAAAAGAAGAAGAGGGGCTCTGCGTAGCGGATGGCCACTGTTTTTGGCAACGTCTCTCCCAGTACAAGCAGTAGGGCAGTGCTGGCCACTGTGGCCACAATGACACCCCTGCCCTCTCCAAGGAGAGATATCATTATTACTGTGGCCAGAGCGGCAAAGGCAGTGTTTACTAGGTTGTTTCCAAGGAGTATGGTGGGTAGCACCTTCTCCGGTTGTTCCACCATCTTGGCTACCCTCGCGGCACCTACTGCCTTGGTCTCCATCAGATGCCTGATTCTCACCTTCCGTAGAGAGAGGAAGGCGGCTTCGGAACTGGAGAAAAAGGCAGATAGCAACAAACACGGGATAAGAAGGGCAAGATATAGAGTCTCGACTTGATTCATTACTGCACCCCTACGCAGTTACCCAAACCTGGTCTATTAATAAACTAAACTGGATTTGGTCTGCTTTTCGTGGCAAGATATGCTTGGAGAAGGAAGAGTACAATCGGAGGAGCTACTCGCAAGGACCACACTAAACGTCTACCAGCTCTCGCCAATCATAGCATTGCCATATTTGAGTGTCAAAAGGATTTCCTTTTGCAGCACGGCTCGTAGAATGTGCCTTGCCAATCGCTTTGCAGTTTCGTTGATTTGTGCGGGAACGACCCATACAATGAACCACCTGCACCGAGAAGGATAATGACCACCAACATACCAGAGGAACAGATTCTAAAGGAACTTGAAGCCGCTTCCATTCGCATGGCCCGGGGTGCAGGAGCGGTTCTACAGGGTTTTTATTCCGGCAGAACCCATGTGGAATACAAGGGGGAAGAGTCAACGGACCCGGTTACCGAGGCTGATTTGAAGGTTGAGGAGTATCTTAGAGGAGAGATCTCCAGAGAATTTCCTGATCACGGCATAGTTGGGGAAGAGAGTACCGATGCAGGGACTGATAACGCCGACTTCATGTGGGCACTGGACCCACTTGATGGTACTGCTAACTTTGCTGCGGGCATACCGCTCTACGCAGTGTCGATTGGATTGCTTTACAAAGGGATGCCAATAGCAGGCAGTCTGTTTTTGCCAAATACCTTCGCCGGAGATGGCGTGTATCACGCCAGAGTCGGCGGGGGAGCCTTCGTAGATGGGGAACCGCTTAAGGTTGTCTCCAACTCATTACCACACCCGTCAGCACTGGCCGGAATCCCGGCCAGCTACGGAAGAGTCTTTTCTCGCAGACGCGTCCGAACCGCAGGGGAGAGTAATAGGAGCCTGGGAGAGGTGCGGATTATGGGAAGCATCGCTTGTGAGATGGTCCTTGCGGCGAGTGGAGTCTTTCAATACTCATTTTTCACGGGCGCTCACATCTGGGATGTTGCCGCAGGGGTTGGGCTCATACGGGAGGCAGGAGGCGAGGTCCTTGAGTGGAAGAAAGGGCGGTGGCTACCATTCCACGACTTCATGGGTACGCCTAGAAAGCCAGATGAAGGCCTATCTCAGACGTTCAGACGTTGGGGGGAGCCTCTATTGGTGGGTGCTCCTGATATTGTTGCATACGTGGCCTCGCGTATCAAAGTCAGGAGACGGCCGCTGTGGTCAATAGCCCGCAGGGTCATGGCCCTTGGTGGGAGGCCGAAAAAAGAGCACTCGTAAGAGTCTTGCGCTAGATGGTTTATCTTAGATTTTAGCAAGTGGTGGAACTTTTTCTTGTGCCTCTATGTCTTTGTATTTAGAACAAGTTTCGCATCACACACTTAAGGTAGCAGGTGAATAAGATCATGAAGAAGTGACCGATATCAATAACTGTCTTGCCTCTCATCTCGATAATGGCGTCGGCGTTAACAAGCTTTGACACCAACTCCCACGTCAACGGACTCACACCTGCCCACTCCTTGACTACCGTTGGTGTGGACAGGTGTGAAATGTTCTGGTGGGTTGGGTTGCTGCGTCTGTACGGAGGTATCGGCGTAGGAACGACTGGGGTCTGCAGGTCAACTGACGAGGTCAAGAAACTCGGCCGACTCTTCAGTACGTTTTTCAGAACGTGCCATTGGGGTAGCACACCGTGGAGGTACGTGATGTCGTTGGACACAGCGAGACATCTGATGTAACGGTGTCGTCCGATTCCCTCAAAGAACCCACTGCAGATGACCTGTCCGTGGTATCCGGCCTGCCTAACGCGTGCGTGTCCTGCAGCCGCTATCGTCTAGAGAATGAGGGCACAAATATTATGGTTTAGGTGCTCAACTGGAAGCCTTCTGACCCGAAGATAGCCTGTGATCAGGGCTACGGCACCGTTGAGACGGTGATTCCCCTCAGCGTCGACTTTGACCCGAACAAAACTACATAGTGAACATGAATGGAGTAGCCATGTCCTTCTATGTGGAATTATCTATGATCTTCGATCCTTAGACTGGGGGGTTAGGAAGGGCACTAGTTCTTATACTACTGCCCTTCCACCCCTCGGAACCTCGCAAAAGAATTAGGCGGTAACTGTTGCGAGGATGGTCGACTCCAGCGCCTCCTGCGACTCTTTTCCATTGCCCCTGTGTGTAGGGGTCGTACCCTGTATGGTGGCGGTCTTGGGATCAATGGTCCTGCCATAGGCTATCAAACCGTATTTGTGTTCCATCTCCAGGACTAGCCTCTCAAGCTCTTGCTGGGACTTTCTTGCCTCTAGTGCCCGCTTGTCTGCATCCATCTGCGCCTTACGTAGTTGATAACTGTCATCGGAAGTCAATTCGGACATGTCAGCCTCCTATTGGTGTTCTGAGCGTAATAATAGAACACGTGTGCGGATTAGTCAAGGGTGTCTAGAATATGCCAAGCTATTGCTTGGGAAGGAACGGTTTAACGCTTTGCTAAAACCAAGGCCAGGGGACGTTCCTGCGGTTGGGATCTTGGGTTGGGAAACGACCTGACTTGAGCAACTTTGCCAGGCGTGTGCGTAGGGCTTTCAACTCATCTTGAGCTAGCAGAGAGGTAAGTTCCTGCGCTACCCCTTGTGTGGAACCAAGGCTCTCCAGTAGACCAGCGATGTCCTTCAACAAGTAGTCAGATATGGGTTCCTGAGCAAAATCCCAGATCACAGTTCGCAGCTTTGGTTCCTGGTGAAAGGTGAGTCCGTGGTCGATGGACCATATCGATCCTCGTACATCCTTAAAGCAGTGGCTGGCCTTTCTATCCGCGTTGTTGGTTAGGCAGTCGAAGAGGGCAATACGCTTTAACTCCTCAGGGCAATCGTCACGCAGAGTGAAGTAGCTAGATTCCGTGTCAATGTCAATGAATTCCTGCAGTGAGCCGACTCCGTAAGGGCCGTCTCTAATGACTGTAAAAGGTATGAAGTCCCAGGAGAGGTGTTGGGCCACTACGTAAGCGGCGTATTCTCGTTTGTAAAGCGTGCCGGAAGGAAAATCCCGCAACGGCTGCTCCCCTCTGTGGGGCTTGTATATTGCTCCGCACTCAAGGGAACTATCGGATACCGTCACTAGGAATGTGTAGTTGGAGCCTTCAGGCATTAGTTCAGGAGATGTAATTTCTCCTTCCAGGAGGACTCTCCGCAGTTTGTCTTTGGAACTCTGGGAATTGGCGTTTGATTCCATGACTCACCCATGAAACGTTAGTGAAGTAGGCAGCTAACGGGAGCAGAGGAGATTTATAGGGAATGATGACCGTTGGACCGCGGACAGATGTGCTCTTTCGGGCCCATTGGAGCGCTGCATAAGGGACACAGCGGACGTCCTGCCGCGCATACGGTCTGGGCCTCATCAGCCAGGTTTTCCAGCTGAGTGCGAGATGTCCAGAATCCCAATAATGGTTCTTCCTCGTCGTCCTCTATATCATGGGCTTCAATGAGAAACAGGTCTTTATCAGGATCGTGTCCCAAGCTGAGGTTTCCGACGTTGAACTCCATGGAATCTGGTTTCTGACCTGAAGGCCCTAGCTCTGCGTGAGGGTGGTCTTCCGGGGTTCCCTGCAAGGAGGAGGTTACCAGCATCTGCTGGATGACAACGGAAAGTTGAAAGAGCTGATTCTTCTCAAGCCATAGGGAAGCGCTCCCTCCAAGGCCATCTAGCAACAGACGAAACCGCCTCTCGCCAGGCTCTCCCAATGCCTCTGCCTTAACTGCATCTATCAGACCGAAGTCATACATAGCATCTGCTATTATCCAGTTCTGTAATCTTACTCATGGCGTAGTTGGAAAGTTGTAAAGGCCCACACAGCGGGTCGCATACTATTAACCATCAAGAAGGTCCGGGGTTATGCTTGAACCTGTCCCTGGCCG
>CAUZOU010000020.1:0-16411 GCA_963581795.1 Dehalococcoidia bacterium
GGCCAGAGCACGTGAGCAAGGCATGGGCGGCGATGCTGGAAGAGGGCAGGTCTGCCAGCGTTGTGGAGCACGCTCATTTGCGGCTTTCTAAGGCCCTGAATGATGCTGTAAAGCGCCATCTTATAGACTATAACCCGTGCCAGGGCGTGGCTACACCCAAGACTAACGGCAGGGAGCTTAACCCTCCAGATGGAGAAGCCATTCACCGCCTGCTCGCAATAGCCAAAGACACGGAGTATTACGAATTGCTTCACACAGCCTTTTACACTGGTCTAAGACGCAATGAGTTACTAGCTCTCCGATGGAGGGACTTGGACTTGAACGAAGGCAGTATATCAGTGGGACGGGGTCTCTATAGGGCCAAGAAGGGCGGACAGTCCACCTACCAACCCCCCAAGACCGCTAAGGGAAGGCGTCTCGTGTCTCTTACCCCTTCGTCAATCTTGATACTCAGGGCGATGTGGGAGCGCCAGCAGGCAGATAGGCTGCTCTACGGCCATGAAGTCAATAATGATAGCCTTATCTTTCGCTATCGAAGTGGGAGGCCCATGCTGCCCAGCGTTGTCAGCGCCGCTTTCAAGAGGCTGGTCTTACGGGCTGGACTGGCAGGCTACCGATTCCACGATACTCGCCATGCCCATGCGACATTGATGCTACGCCAAGGAGTGCATCCCAAGATTGTTCAGGAGCGTTTGGGCCATGCCAAAGTGGGGACTACCCTGGACATTTACAGCCACGTTATGCCTGGCTTGCAGCAGGCAGCGGCACTCCGTTTTGAGGAAGGCTTAGCAGCATACGCCGATGCAGAGCCAAGTGTGGAGGCGGTTTTGGGATGAATTGGTACAAAAATTGGTACAGTAGAGGTATATTGGACGCCCCCAGAGACTCTGGGAGCTTTGTTTTGTGCCTAAAATAGTGGAGCGGGTGATGGGGATCGAACCCACGACAACTTGCTTGGGAAGCAAGTACTCTACCACTGAGTTACACCCGCCCGAATCGGCAACATGAGGTGTGTTCCTCACTCCGCAAAAAGAAATGAAGCCACATTAGAGCCTCAAATTGTCCGGCACACGAATTTTAGCACACGCCAGGCAAGCTACGCCACCAACCCAATTGCCCAGACCCAAAACACAAAACATATCCTCGCCTCTTAGACTTTGACGCACTGCTAAGTATGGCTGTAAAGTAACCGGAGCATGGGCATTCGAGAAAAGCTAAGACATGAAGAGACCATCGTCTCCGACCACCATCCCTACTACGCAACCTCCCAACGAGTTGTTCTCCTACAGGAGTTAGATGGCCGTGAGGAGCTTTGGGAAATCCCCTATGCACGTTTGACATCTATAGAGGTGGTCAGACTGCCCCGCCACAAGATGATGATCGCAGGAACTCTGATGGTTGTCGGTGGGGCCATCATGTCCAGCGTGGGATTCTTCACATCCTGGTTGGCAATTGTGTTTGGCGTAATCGCCCTCATATACGGGGGAATCGGGAGAGAGGCTTTTTACCAGTTCCATGCCAACGACATGACCAAAGAAGAGGCTACTAAGTGGCGTCTGGTCTATTGGGGCAGCGGTAGCTTCATACGCACAATACAAACCATCAGAGGAGACCGTTCGGAGTTCTAGCCGGCGGCTCCATCTAGGTACTCAGTCACCAGCCTCGCAACATCCTTTGTACCTCTATGACCCGTGCTCACCAGCTTCTCCAGCCTGACCGTTCGACCTTCCAGTTCCGATGAATCTCCCTGAAGAAACGTGGGAACACCCTCCTCTTCACCGCTTAGACGATGCACGGACACCTCGTGAGGCATGAGGACAGGATTGCATTGCTCGTTGTGGTCTTACCAGCAAAGAGCGGAACTGCAACCCCCACCATCGAAAGCTCCCGTTCCATTGCGGCCCACATCGTGGCGGTCATTCTGGCTGTCAGGGTACCGTTATTGATAAGGTCGACGATAGTGACTATATCTGCCATTTTGTTGCTCCGATAAAAAACAAACTGCTATGCTACGACTTCAATCTCCGATGCCACCCGCTCGATCACTTCTCCTATTACCACGGCATCGCTGACGCCCCTCTCGGAAAGCGCCTTGAGCAGCGCAGACACCTTGACAGACGGAACGGACAGCAGGAGACCACCGGATGTCTGAGCATCACACAGGACAATCTTGGCTTCATTGGTGAGTGACGCGTCCCAGGATGTGACCTGTTCAACAGAGTGCAGGTTCCGATGTGTACCTCCCGGTGCAACGCCTTCCTGCACCAGCTTCCACGCCCCCTCAATAAGCGGTACCTGGGAGAAACTAACCCTAGCCGTAACGCCCGAGGCCTCGACCATCGATTGCAGATGCCCCAACAGCCCAAAGCCGGTTATGTCCGTGCAGGCATTCACCCCAACCTCGATCATGGCCTCGGATGGTGCCCTGTTCAGAGCGCTCATGACCTCTATGGCCCTTGAGAGAGTCGCGGCATCCGCTACCCCCTCCTTGCCCGCGGTGGTGATGATGCCCGTGCCAATAGGTTTAGTCAGAACAAGCTTGTCTCCTGCCTTCGCGGAAGCATTGCTCACCTGCTCTCCAGGCTTCACAAGGCCTGTAACAGCCATGCCGTACTTCGGCTCTTCATCGTCGACAGTATGCCCGCCGACTATCAGCACTCCGGCCTCCTTGGCCTTCGCAGCAGCACCCTTCATGATCTCGCCAAGTATGTCCACGGACAGGTCTCTTGGAAAACAGACCATGTTGAGGGCAAGAATGGGCTTACCTCCCATGGCGTACACGTCACTAAACGAGTTTGCCGCGGCAATCGCGCCGAAGTGCCAGGGGTCGTCAACAATGGGTGGGAAGAAGTCGACTGTCTGAACAAGGGCCAAATCCTCGTTCAACTGGTAGACGGCAGCGTCGTCTCCAGTGCCTATCCCAACCAGAAGGTTGGGATCTTCAAAAGCCGGTAGCTGACGCAGAACCTGCGCCAGGTCCTCTGGACTAAACTTGGAGGCTCAACCGGCGCATCTGGCCAAGCTGGTCAGATGTATATACTCGTCCTGCATTCAGTAAATCCTCTCTGAAAAATGCGGTTCGTGCGTGTTCAGCATGATAACACAGGCATAACCGACCCCGCATCCACACAAGCTGCACTGATTTTCAAGACTCGTACGCAAAGAGCAGAACCTACACGTACCGTTCGCCGCCGTCCGGTAGAATGGTGACCACCACCCTTACCAGGACCAAGGCGTTTGGCCACCAGTAAAGATACAAAAACATTGGCCGCGAACGATACCACCACCACCAGCCCCTCTTCCCTCGCTAGGCGGACTGTCATCTGCAAAGCATCCTCATCGTTCACACCAATAACCCTCATCTATAATGGCCCTGTTCAATATCGCCAGCACGAAATCAAGGCCAAAGCCCTGGATAGCATGGCCTCCCACATTCCCACTGCTCAGCATTGGCGAAGCGGCTGGCTACACAGCCACCACGAGCGTACTTGAGTCCCGCTCCTTCAAAACCTCTCCAATGCCGGTTATGGTGCCGCCTGTGCCAACCCCGGCCACAAAGCCATCCACATTTCCATCAATGTCACGTATTATCTCCTGCGCGGGGGTCTCCCTGTACGTCCTTGGATTGGCAGGGTTGTTGAACTGGTCCAGGGATATCTAGGTGGAGTTCTCCTCAACAAGTCTTTCGGCAGCACGTATCGCTCCTGACATACCCTCAATTGGTGACGTCATGTGAAGCTCGGCTCCAAAGTGGGTTAACAATCGTTTTCAGTCAGACGGAGTCCCTTCCGGCATAGCTACTATAAGAGAGTACACCTTGATCGCGGCCACCATAGCCAGAGCTATCCCGGAATTGCCGCTCGTGGCCTCCACAAGTGTGTGGCCGGAGAGCAACCTCCCCGACTCCTCGGCGTCCCTTACCATCGCCAGCGCAATACGATCATTTATGCTTCCTGTCGGGTTACGGCTCTCCAGTTTACATAGAACCGCAGCCGACCCGTCTTCAGGAACGCGTTTAAGGGCAACCAGTGGCGTGCTCCCAATCTTATCCAGAATAGTTTCGAGCATAAGGAGCACCGCGCCTACGTCAATGAATGCCTAATTTGCTCCAGCACGATACCTGAGTCAAGCTGGATGTTGAGTCGTGTTGCCTACCCAATGAGGGCATGGTATATTCACCTGCGTATCGGTAGCATCCAGAGCGGAGGCAATCATGGAACAGACCATGGACAGGCTGAAGCAGAGTTTCGAGGACCTTGCCTCGAGAGGGGCAATGGGGATAATCCCCTACCTCACTGTGGGATTCCCATCTGTAAAGGATACCCTCTCACTGGTGCCTGCCCTTGTCGAAGGTGGAGCGGACGTCATTGAGCTTGGTGTGCCCTTCAGCGACCCTCTTGCTGACGGCCCCACCATCCAACGTGCCAGCTTTCATGCCCTAGCTCAGGGAGTGAACCTTGGCACATGCCTGCAGGTGTGCCAACAACTGAGGAGCAACGGAGTCACAATCCCACTTGTGTTCATGGGATACTACAACCCAATCCTCAGCTACGGATTGGAGCAGTTCGCAGTCGATGCTCATGACGCTGGCGTCGATGGACTCATAGTACCTGACCTGCCTTTTGAGGAAGCCGATCCACTGCAAAGCACATGCCGCGAGCACGGCATCCATCTCATTCCACTGCTGGCTCCAACCAGCACCGACGCACGAATCGCGCAATCGTGTGAGAAGGCCGGAGGGTTCGTATACTGCGTCAGCCTCACTGGAGTCACGGGCGCTCGTACTGAACTGCCAGCCGGCATACCAACATTCATACAGCGGGTGAGAGAACACACAGACCTCCCCATAGCCGTCGGGTTCGGAATATCCCAGAGACACCACGTGGAGTCACTGGCTCCCCTGACGCAGGCGGCCATAGTAGGCAGCGCGCTCATCGAGGTGATAGAGAAAACAAACGATGGGCAGCGAGAGGAAGCCGTAAAAGACTTCGTCGCCGGCCTAAAGGGCATGGTACCCACGCAAGAGAGGCGGTAATTATGACAATGGTACGTGGACTTCGCGGAGCAACCACAGCCAAGGACAACACCAGAGAGGCAGTACTGGAAGCCACCAAAGAGCTGCTCGAAAAGCTCGTAGAGGCCAACGACCTCAATACAGATGACCTAGCGGCCACCTTCTTCACGACATCACCGGGCCTGAACGCCGAGTTCCCAGCGGTTGCCGCACGTCAGTTGGGATGGGAGTACGTACCCCTCATCTGCGGCCACGAGATGACCGTTCCCACCGGGCTACCCCTTTGCATCCGCGTCATGATCCTAGTGAACACGGAGAGGCGCCCGGAAGAGATGGCCCACCTATACCTGAGAGACGCCAAGAACCTCCGTACCACGGGTATATCCTGACAGGGTCTGATAGCGACATTCCATGAGATCAACCAGAGGAAAGCTCATAGAATTTGCGATTGGTGTGGCCGGGGGAACTCTCCTGATTGCCGGCCTCTTGAGCATCGGCTCGGACAGCAACGTTCCCAGAGTGTGGGTCGCTGTTGGCATAATACTGGTGGTACTTGGGCAGTTCATACACTGGAGGGCAAAGCGCTGACACACACCTCCTAAATCCCTCATACTAGACACACCACGACCAGAGTGCTAAAGTTATGCCCTACTGACGAGGCTCAGATACAGGCAGTCGTCGGTAAAAAAATATTCGGACACAGGTGACCCATGCCACAGCTACACAACGTAAACATACAGAGCATACAGCCACTGGCTTCGCCCAGAGAGTTCTTGGAGAAATTCCCGGTCACACCGCAGACCGCACAGCTTGTCGCTGACGGACGTGAACAGGTCGCACGCATACTCCGCGGCGAGGACAAGCGTATGCTCATGATCACAGGCCCATGCTCTCTTCACGACGTGGAGGCCGGGTATGAGTACGCCAAGCGCCTAAAAACTCTGACCGATGAATTCCAGGATCGCCTCCTCGTCGTCATGCGCGTCTACTTCGAGAAACCACGTACCACCGTAGGGTGGAAAGGCCTCATATACGACCCTCATCTCAACGGTAGCTTCGACATCACAACCGGCCTACGTATGGCTAGGGAGTTCCTGCTGCAGGTCGGAGAGTTGGGACTGCTGTCCTCAATCGAGTTCGTAGACCCAATCACACCACAGTACATTGCAGACCTGTACTCCTGGGCCGCCATCGGCGCACGTACAGCCGAGAGTCAGACCCATCGACAAATGAGTAGCGGCCTAAGCATGCCCGTTGGCTTCAAGAACGGCACCGGCGGTAGCATCCAGCTCGCCGCGGACGCAGTGGTCGCAGCGCAGGCCGTTCAGGCTTTCCTGGGAGTGGATGCCGAGGGCAAGGCGTCCGTAGTAGTCACAAAAGGCAATCCGGATACCCACATCGTCCTACGTGGCGGCAGCCGAGGCCCCAACTTCGATGCTGACTCCATCGCCGACGCCACCGAAAGGTTGCAGCGCGCCCATTTGCGCACTCAACTGGTGGTGGACTGTTCACACGCCAACTGCGGCAAAGACCATACCAAACAGCGCGTTGCCTTCAACGATCTCCTTGAACAGCGGGTCGCAGGAAATACCAACATCGTCGGCATGATGCTGGAAAGCCACCTGTTCGAAGGCAATCAGCCCCTTAACGAAAGCGATCCGAGTAGCCTCAAACATGGCGTCTCTATCACCGACCCATGCGTAGGGTGGGAAGAGACAGTAGAACTGCTCACCACTGCCTACCAGGCCCTAGGGTAGTACGCGAAGGCGCAACAACCACCTCTACCACAACTCACTTCGCAGTGCCGCTCGCCGTCAGGCTGTATGTGTTCTCTTACTCATGGCTATTCGCACCGGCCCGGTTACGAAGCATCCTCAAACACGGCTTGAGCAACGCGGCGACGGCCACCGCGCTCGTAGCCCCGACCGTATCCAGCAGGATGTCCTTGAACTCAGATGCCCGGCTGGGAATCAATCCCTGGAATGCCTCGTCACCCAAAGCAAAAAGTACACAGAACGTCAGTCCAGATAACACAGCCTTAGGTTTTGTCATGGAAAAGTTGAGAAAGATGTACGTCAACAAGCCAAGGACTGAGTACTCACCCAAGTGTCCCACCTCATCCTGATACTGGCGCAGCCAACTAACCATCACAGAATCTCCGGGTAGGGTGGAGCGGGAAGACAAAAAAAGAATAACGCCCATCCAAGTAAGCAGGGCAAGAACCGTCAGAAAACGCGCTTTAGCGCGGAGCAAATCCAAAAGCAACCGGTGCCTAACTCACAACTATTTCTAAAACATGTGGCTCACTAGGCGAGCCTTCGGCCACTCTCCGTCTCCTCCACCTCCAACCCAACATGACAAGCAGTTCCCCTACCGCCGAGTCCGTGACCTCATCCTTAAGTGGTACGTCAGGGTGTATCAAATAGTGATTCTTGCGGCCAACTTTGTTCTTTGTCACGTAGCCAGCATTCTCTAAATCTTTGATGATTTTGTGGGCAGCCCTCTCTGTAACGCCCACAGCATCGCCGATCTCCCTAGCTGTGGTCCGCGGGCTCTTTGCAATGGCTGCAAGAGTAAGGCCGTGGTTTGTGATAAACGTCCATTCAGCCACTAGAGAACCTCCTTCCACACCCCTTGACAGGATTCAAGATGTATGCATACTAATGCTAGAAGTGTTGTTCATGTATAGTTGATAAGGTATTACTTCTCTAGCATTCTCTATCAAGCATACATATTGTAGTTAGAGTCATCATGCAAACCATATCATGTGCAAACCTTCTCAGATGGTCAGAGTTTTACATAAAGGAGGGGAGGTGTCAAGGTTAGGTAATAAGGCATAACCACCCTGTTGGCATGACTGGAAAGCAGCAAATTAATGCAGCTAAATCTCGATTTCAGATATTAATACACTACAGATTCGCCAAGTAATATTCACTTTATATTCAACCCAGGAAGGCCGGAAATGCAGTACCGAGCAACCGTTAATACTATCGTCCATAGAAATCCGTTTCATTCCTTGTTCGCCACACTGGCCACCTTAGACAGGGAGTTGAGTACTCCCTACCCCAATCTGGTGCCCAAAATGCCAATGCCCAATCCGGATGATTGGCACCAGATGAATGAGGTTGCAGCAGCAGCCAACGACTTCTGGATACATACCATAGGCTGGCCTAAGCGGTAGATCGCCGGACAGTGTTGCTTATTCTTACCGAGCACTAAGCAGACGGGCAAGTTGATAGGTAATACTCGAAGAGATGGGAGCGTTTCCTCTCCTCTTGGAGTATTACCTATTTCCAATGCCTTTGCCAGAACGGCAAAGTAGGACCTAGCAGCAATTTAGCGAAAAGAGAACCACCACCACCACCTAGGCCTTGAGAGATCTCCCTGGCCTTCATAAAGAAGGCACTAAGCAAGCGTCTCATGTCACCTTGACGCTCAAATGTGGCTATGCTAGTATCCCATTGCTCTTTTTCACCCATAGTTAGCCATAATGTACACGCCGCAGGTCTGAGCCGCTTCCTAATGCCAGTCCATCAAGAACTGCCTTCACATCCGCCACAGGGAAATACTGTGCTCACCGTGGGAGTGTTCGATGGAGTGCATATAGGCCATCAACACCTTCTGGACAACCTCAAGAATGTCGCCTCACAGGAAGGGATACTCAGCGGCGTCCTGACCTTCGTCAACCATCCCCGCACAGTTATAACGCCGGGTGCCTGCGTACAATACATCACCTCCGTTGAGGACAAACTCACTCTTCTGAAGAACACTGGCGTCGATATCATGCTACCCCTAACCTTTGATCTGGAGATGTCACGATTAAGAGTACATGAATTCGTTGATCTGTTGCAGAACCGTTTGAACATGACTGGCCTAGTCATGGGGCACAACTTCGTCATGGGGCACAATAGAGAGGGAACGCCGGAGACCCTCGCGGCCATCGGCCTCGAAAAGGGGTTCTCAACCACCGTGGTCGACCCAGTATCCAAAGACGACGAACGGGTCAGTAGCACCGCCATTCGAGAAGCCATAGCCGCTGGTGAGGTGCGCAAGGCATCCGCGTTCCTAGGCAGGCCATTCACCATTCAGGGCAAGGTTATAAAGGGCAACGCTAGGGGAAGGACATTGGGATTCCCCACAGCCAACCTTGGTATTCACAAAGACCGTATAATACCTGGTGACGGGATATACGCCACCTGGACATACGTGGACGGGAAACGATACATGTCAGCCACCAACGTCGGCATCAGCCCAACCTTCGACGATAATGAGCACCTGATCGAGGCATTCATCCTAGACTATAACGGAGATCTGTACGACTCTGAGATTACCGTTGAGTTTGTGCAACGTCTACGCGACGAACTGCGCTTTGAAACAACCGAGGCACTTGTGGCCCAAATACAACAGGATGTGGAACAAACCAGACAACTCCTGAAAGATGCCCCTGACTTCCAACTCATGGTATAGGCTGAACCAATTGACCAACAGAACAATAGACCCCAAAACCCTCAACGACATCACCAAGCGCGGTGTGACGGAGATCATCGTCGAAGAGGAGTTCGTGCGTCTGCTTCATGCCGGCAAACCCCTGCGCCTGAAGATGGGCTTCGACCCCAGCCGCCCTGACATACACCTAGGCCACGCCGTCGGCCTACGCAAGCTGCGTCAGCTTCAGGACCTTGGACACAAGGTCATCCTCATAGTTGGCGACTGGACCGCTCAGATAGGCGACCCAAGCGGGCAGTCGGCCACACGCCAGATGCTAACCGCCAAAGAGGTCAGGGCCAACGCCGAGACCTACATGACCCAGTTCTTTAAAGTAATCGACAAAGATCGCACCCAGACCATGTGGCAGAGCGAGTGGTTCGGCAATTTCAGCCTCTCCAACGTCTTCGACCTCACGCGTCGGTTCACCGTCGCTCAGTTCCTGGCACGCGACGATTTTGCCAAACGCTTCCGCGCGCAGCAGCCCATCGCCATTACTGAGCTGCTCTACCCACTTCTACAGGCTTACGACTCCATAGCCATTGAGTCGGACGTTGAGTTCGGGGGCACCGACCAGATGTTCAACATAATGGTTGGGAGGGACCTACAGGGCATGATGGGACAGAGACAACAGCAGTGCTTCTTCATGCCACTGCTTGTTGGCACCGACGGCGTCCAGAAAATGAGCAAGAGCCTCGGCAACTACATAGGCGTCGACGAGCCAGCCAACGAAATGTACGGCAAGGTCATGTCCATCCCCGACTCCCTGCTAATGAATTACTTTGAACTGCTTACCAACGTGCCGACCGATGAACTCACGGAAATGGGCCGTGCGATAGAGGCCGAGGCCATCAACCCTATGGAACTCAAAAAGCGCCTTGGCAGTGACATCGTCGCACAGTTCCACGATTCAGCGGCCGCCCAGCAGGCACAGGCATCCTTTGAAAGCACGTACCAGCGCGGGGATGTGTCAGAAGATGAGATAACAACAATATCTGGCCCGGCAGGAACCGGCACAGGCCTTGAGCTTGATATCTTTTCAATCCTCGTTAATGAGAAGCTAATCGGAAGCACCAGTGAGGCCAAGAGGCTTTTAACCCAGGGTGCAATCAAAGTGGACGGCACCGCGCTTGAAAGCCGCAATGCTCCACTGGATTTTGGCAACCTGATACAGGTGGGCAAGCGACGCTTCGCCAGGATTGTCAACGCCGACACAACACAACCCTAGGCACTCCTAAACTAATAATTTAAACAAGAATCGTCCCAATCCACCCCCTCTGCCTCTTCTCCACCCTTGAATCCCTGGGACACTATTAACTGCTTGGAGGCCAATTGGATGCCAATAGATAACGAGACCATTGAGGCGCTGAGAGAAGCAGTGAGCGGGCCTTCATTGAACCACCACCCCATGGACTGGGATGACTTCTACAACTTTGTAGTCCAGATGTATCTTCTTGGCCCCGGTAGGCGGCCGACCTCACAGGACATTGCACGCCTACTGAGTGCTATCGGACGCTTCAACATGGCCGCCCAACTGATTCCCGTATATACCCACGGCATAGGGATTCTCAACGCGTCAGCCATAAATAGGCGCTAAAACTGCCAAACATACTGGTTTCAAGTTCAACAATGCCTATTTCGCCGTCTTTACCGTATCATCTGCAGTCGTGTAATATTTCACGTATTGAAGGCATCTATGAGCGAATTGAAGTTTAAAGTAGGACAGACAGTGAGAATAAAAGAGGGTAGCTTTCCGCTCAACAACCCGGACGGCTACGGACTTATCGGGCAACTTGCGACCATTATACGTTCCTGGGACCCCCGTAGAGGCACAGGCGCCATGAATATCGCCCGGTCCGAAGACATACAATTCTTTGAACTCAACCAATACGACGTCCACATCAACGGCAATCTTTACAGCCTGAACGAAGACTGGCTCGAAGCAGAATAACGCCCAGCCACCGCCTGATGGTACCTTGCCATATTCCCAGACTTACCCCTTTACCGCATTGCCGTAGGTTGGCACATTACATATATCTCACTACATATATCCAGATTTCGTTCACCTAGCTAAGATACCCAAACTACTTATGTGGTTGGAAGTGATTAATACCAGAATACGAGTTCGAGGCAGATCAGCACGTTAGAATCCGGCAGAGCTGCTCCAGCCTCCAATGCCCTGACGGTGATTTGCACATTGGGTTAGAGGGAGTGATCTCGGGCCGAAATACCACTACTACTGCCTGGTTCGAGACAAACCAGTACGCCGTCCGCATAGGCCCTCACCTTTTCCTATACAACGCGGATTGACTTGTACGTGCCGTCCCGCCTGCCCAATAGCGCGCTACCGTTCATATTCCCCCTCTTACAGTATAGGCATCAACTCTCAGTGCTAGTATGCTTCCTCCCAAATGATTGCACTCCTGATTACAGTGGTGGCATCGTGGTTCATACTCGTGATGGGCGGCTCCGTGTTGATGATCATGACACGCATTCATGAGGCGGCTCCCGCCAGAGACGAGGAAGATTAGTGACGACGTCTTACCTCCTTGCAAAGCAGCCCGACCGCTAACATGTTCATTTCCATCTTTGTCGTATCAACGTTAGTCCAGTAGTCTAAGTGCATGGATATTCTAGTAACCATCGCCCTTGCCGTAATCACAGGCACCATCCTAACGTTCCTGCGTAGACGTTGGTGGAAACGCAGAACCAGACAATAGTTACCACCAACTCTCGCGTCTTACCTCCCGAATTATTCCGTATAGAAAACCTATTTTATTTGCAAAACAAAAGTGGTAAAATTCACAATGCCACGGGTTGGCTCCCCACAGCCATTACACCAACCCCTCTGTTGCATCTGAAAAAGCCATGCTGTACATGGCAAACTGTTAGTCCATCAGGGGATATTGTTTCACAAGCTAATAGCAAAACCCCCGATTATTAAACTTGGAGGAGGCTGAAGTGAACCTACGAATACCGGGACCCACTCCCTGTCCGGACTACGTCTTGCAGGCCATGACACGCGACATGATAAACCATCGCGGCCCAGAATTCCGTGATATGCTTCTGCTCATCACAGACAGGCTCAAGCAGATATTCCAGACCCAGAATGATGTCCTCATTCTCACCGCGTCCGGCACCGGAGCCATGGAAGCCTCCATAGTCAATTTCTTCTCTCCCGGCGACGTTGTCTTGGCTGTATCCATAGGTGAATTCGGCGAGCGCCTCAGCGAGATCGCCGAGATCTACGGTTGCTCCGTCGTCCGCCTTGCCTTCCCCATGGGCACGGCAGCCGACCCCGAAGACATCAAAAAAGCGCTTGAGGACAACCCTGCCATCAAAGCTGTACTCATCACCCACAACGAGACTTCCACAGGCATCACCAACGACATGGCCACCATCAGCAAGGTCGTCAAGGGGTTCGACAAGCTTCTGATAGTAGATGGCGTCAGCAGCATATCCTCCATTCCCTTCGAGACTGATGGGTGGGGCGTGGATGTGGCCATGAGTGGCTCTCAAAAGGGATACATGGTTCCCCCCGGTCTCGCGTTCGTTAGCGTTAGCCAGAGGGCGTGGGATGCCTACAAAGAGGCAAAGATACCACGTTTCTACTTTGACCTTGGCAGAGCAAGAAACTACCTGGAACGTGGCCAGACGCCCTGGACTCCGGCCGTCTCCGTTTTCTACGCCCTAGACGTAGCCCTTGGAAAGATGATGGAGGAAGGCATGGAAAACGTCTACTTGCGCCATGCCCGCATCGCAGAAAAGACCAGGTCAGGCGTGAAGAGTCTGGGTCTCATCCTGCTGGCCGACGAGCGGTGGGCTTCAAACACCGTCACAGCCTTCAAAATACCGGACGGAGTTGACCCCGGCGCCCTCCAGCGTCAGCTTCAGAGCGACCACGAGGTGGTTCTGGCCAGCGGACAGGGCAGTCTGGCAGGTAAGATACTCCGCATCGGCCACCTAGGCTACATAAGAGACGAGGACATTAACGGTGTCCTTGATGCCCTAAGTTCGGTGCTGCCTAAAGTCGGATTCCAGCCCACAGGCTCGCCTTCAAGGAGTGGCTAATGCCGAAAATTCTGGTAGCAGACCCCGTAGCTTCTGAAGGCGTTGAGTTGCTCCGCACCCAGGGAGAGGTCGATGTGAAACTTCGCCTCGACCCCAAAGACCTCATCTCAATCATAGGTGAGTACGACGCCCTTGTGGTGCGAAGCGAAACAAAGGTAACCGCAGATGTAATCGAGGCTGGAGTACGTTTGCAGGTCGTCGGACGCGCTGGAGTCGGCGTCGACAACATAGACCTTGAATCTGCCACTCGCAAAGGAATAGCCGTAGTCAACGCCCCCACGGGCAACACCATAGCCGCCGCAGAGCACACCATCGCAATGATGATGTCCCTAGCCCGCAACATACCCCAGGCCAACGAGTCCCTCCGACGTGGAGAGTGGACACGCAGCGCTTTCACCGGCATTGAAGTGCGCAACAGAGTGCTTGGCGTTATCGGCCTTGGAAAGGTCGGCACGGAGGTGGCGCGCAGGGCTATGGGCCTTCAGATGCACATCCTCGGTTACGACCCGTTTGTTTCCCAGGAACAGGCTAACCTACTCGGCATAGAATTGTCTTCTCTTGCACGCATCTTCAAGGAATCGGACTTCATATGCCTCCACACACCGCTCACCGAGTCCACCCGCGGCCTAATAGGTGAGAAGGAAATCGCCACCATGAAACCCACGGTGCGCATACTCAACGTCGCGCGCGGCGAGTTGATAGATGAGGACGCTCTGTTCAAGGCCGTCGACGAGGGCCGTATCGCCGGAGCCGCAATAGACGTATTCATTAAAGAACCGCCCTTTGACAGCCCCCTTCTCACCAACGGCAAGATAATAGTCACACCGCACCTTGGTGCCTCAACCGAAGAAGCCCAGACAGAGGTTGCCAGAGAGGTCGCGGAGCAGGTTATCGCCGTGTTGCAGGGCCAATCGGCCCGTTACACCGTCAACGCCCCGTTCGTCCTTCCAGAGACACAGGCAATACTGGCACCATACATAGAAGCCGCATCCTACGCGGGCAAGCTCGCAACGCAGCTTGCACAGGGCCAGCTACAGACCATAACCCTGCGATACGAAGGCGAAATAGCCGACTACGACACCAACATCCTTAAGGCAGGCTGTCTAGTTGGGATTCTGAGCCCCATCAGCGAGGAGCGGGTGAACCTAGTCAACGCCAACCTACTTGCCACCCAGCGCAAGCTAAAAATAACCGAGCAGAAGGGGCCAGCCGTCGAGCAGTACGGCAGCCTAGTTACCGTTGAAATGGAGACGTCACAGGGAAAGACTGTTGTATCCGCGGCTCACATGAGAGGCGAAACACACATCGTACAGGTCAACGAGTACTGGATCGACATCGTGGCCGCTGGTGGTTATATGCTCTTCACAGACCACGAAGACCGCCCCGGTATGATAGGCGCGGTCGGCACAATAACCGGCAAGCACGATATCAACATCGGATTCATGGAAGTGGGTCGGCTCTCGGCCCGCGGCCGCGCGACTATGATCTTGGGGCTTGACGACCCTCTGCCTGAGCAAGTGCTTGCAGAGATAAACGCCCTGCCAAACGTTTACCAGACCTCCGTAGTACAGCTTTAGCAGCCCTAGGCAAGTTGTGGCCGTAGTCTACAACTCACAGGCCTGTAGATTTACAGAGGATAGGTTGCTAGGTCTATTATCGTGGCCTCTCGCTTTTGCGGCGTCACTTCCAGCACCACAACCGTGCCAATCTTCATTAGTTGATCGCGCAAGGTGGGACTGCCCGGATTTATCAGCATCGTGCCGCCGTGCTCCTCCACCATCACCGTGCACGTGTGCCCAAAGACCACAATATCCACCGCCTTCCCGAACATCTCATCCGGAACTATCGGATGAGAGCCGTCATAGTGGAAGTAGTTGGTCAACGTGCCAGGGTACACCCATCCGCCAAAACCGGGCACCATCAGATCGTGTATCACGCCGATGGTATGCCCCTCAACTTCCAGGACTTGTTTCTCCTCAACTCTTGGATCACTGTGACACTGCTTATCACGGTCTAGACTACCGGCCACTCTCACAGGCGCAATGCGCTCCAGCCAGTCCAGGATTTTTGGAGTATAGACATTCCCCGCGTGAAGAATCATATCCACTCCCTCAAAAGCCTTATTCACCTTTGAAGGGACTTCCATCACCACTCCTGGTATGTGTGTGTCTGAGATGAGACCTATCCTCATAAGTGCCTCCTGACTCTCGATCATATGAATGGATTTTTCGCATCCATACTAACATCACTGATCACTTCTGTCTGGTAGATTCCTCATCAGCGACTCGGTATGTCTCAAAAAGTGGATGCTTCAGAAAACATTAAGGTTCTTAACGGTGTGGAAAGCCTGACGTTTCAGTATAGAGGCGAAGAGACAGCGCGGAGCGTCATCAGGACGGTTCATTATTTTCATAAAGGCCAAAGTAGGACATAAACGATGGTTAAACTTGGCATCTTCGTACCTCCGAGTGTTCTCATACTCGGACTACTGGGCACCACAGGATCGGCATCAGCCGTCTTTCTGTGCCCGGTGGTAAGCGACGTGGTTATCAACCTTGTGTCGGACAAAATACGCGTATGCCAAGAAGTCTTCAGAATACTGCAACGGCGTACGGGCGTACATCGCCAACATCGTCATACAGAAACCTCTCGATGAGGAGGACAGGAATGACGTAGCCCTCTGGACCGGTTGAATTGCCGGCGCCCTACTGGTGGCAAAGTATCTGGAGGTAGTGCGGAAGAGCGGACTCGTAGATGTTCAGGAAGGCGCTATGGTGGATGTTTTCTCAGGCTCGCCTGACGAATCCTACGCAAGAGAGTTTGACACGAACGGTCTCACCT
>CAUZOU010000021.1:0-16411 GCA_963581795.1 Dehalococcoidia bacterium
CTGCTGCCTCCCGTAGGAGTGGGGGCCGTGTCTCAGTCCCCCTCTGACCGTTCATGCTCTCACATCGGTTACCCGTCTTAGGCTTGGTGTGCCGTTACCACTCCAACTACCTGATAGGACGCAAGGCCCTCCCCGGGCACCCCGATTTACACCGGGGCTTTCCTGACCCTCCATGCAGAGAGCCAACGTACGGGGTATTAGCTCACCTTTCGGTGGGTTATCCCCCTCCCAGGGTTAGGTCCCTTACGCGTTACTCAGCCGTCTGCTACTATCCCCAAAATCCGAAGATCGTGGGAACCGTTCAACTTGCATGCATTAGGCGCGCCGCCAGCGTTCGTCCTGAGCCAGGATCAAACTCGCTATAAATAAGAACCTTCCTTCCGCTATTCAGTTGTTAAGGTACTGCCATCCACACTTCCACACTTCCACACAAACCCAGGGTTATTATAACTGCCTGGAATCCCATGTCAATGCCTTTTAGCCTGCAGTTGTGTAGCTTATGGGATAGATGCTATCCTGTCTGAGTTTTGGATTCTCCTTGTTACGTGGGATGCACGGTCAGGAGAGTTGTTGGAAGAGGATTTACCGGAGGTCGTATAGATGCATTTGCTAATAGATGGATTTAGGGGAGACGGAGAGAAAATGAAGGATCAGGGATTCGTCTATCGTTTCCTCGATATGTTTCCATCTGAAATAGGAATGAATAAAATTAGCGAGCCCCATGTTACCACATACCACGGTCCAAAAGAGGAGGACTGGGGGGTATCTGGTTTTGTGCTTATAGCGGAAAGCCACATAAGCATTCACACATTCCCTGAGAGGGCTTATGTGAATATAGACGTTTTTTCCTGTAAGGATTTCGATCACAAGCAAGCTTTAACTCAGATAAGGGAGACTTTCTCGCTGGATCAGGTGAAGCACTGGGTGATAGGTCGAGGGCTGGACTACTCAAGCCCTAAGTCCGGTGCTGCTGTCACTCGAGGGCAGGCGAGAGGTGTGCTCAGCGGAGTGAACTGATGAGCACTGGACAATCCTCATCCTTGCCTCACTCTGTGCCTTGGAGCTTTGCTGCTGTTGGCCCCGATGAGACCAGTCTGCAAGATTGTCGTGTGGTTGTTGTGCCGGTACCATACGACTCCACCACCTCCTTTAGAGGGGGTACCAGGGAAGGGCCGAGAGCCATTATTGAAGCCTCTCGCCATCTGGAAGACTACGATATTGAACTCAGGCGAGAGATATACCAGGTAGGGGTGTATACCCTGCCGGAGATAGAACCACATATAGGCAGCCCGGAAGACATGACCGAGCGGGTTAGAGCTACGGTGGAGCCCTTTGCAAGGGATGGAAAGCTTCTGGCCGTTTTGGGCGGTGAACATTCCGTATCGGTCGGCGTTGTACAAGCCCTTCATGAAGTCTACTCAGACCTGTCAGTCCTGTATCTGGACGCCCACGGCGACCTTAGAAATGAGTACATGGGCAGTGGTTTTAGCCATGCCTGTACTGCCAGAAGGATATTGGAGATGTGTCCTGTCGTGGAAGTTGGGATACGTAGCATCAGCCAGGAAGAGATGAGTTTCATTGAAGAAAATCAGGAGGGCCTGAAGGTGTACTTCCACGACGACAGTGACACAAACATTTCCTGGGACGTGGATGAGGTGCTTAAAGGGCTTTCAGGGCGGGTCTACGTGAGTATAGACCTGGACGTTTTTGATCCTGGCCTCATGTCGGCTGTGGGTACTCCTGAACCCGGAGGGCCCGGGTGGGAGGCTGTTGTCAGTTTACTCAGGGCCGTATCCAGGGAACGGACCATCGTGGGGTTCGATGTCGTGGAACTTTGTCCCGGCGCCGGTTCTCCTTCGTGCGCCTTTGTGGCGGCGAAGCTGGCTTACAAGGTAATGGGCTATGCAACGGAGAAGCGCTGAACGGACGAAGCGGCTGATGGTATTGGATGTGGGCGGGTTATGAAGGGTTCGATTAAGCTGGGAAGGATTCTTGGGGTTCCGCTATCGCTTCACTATAGCTGGTTCCTTGTCCTTTTTCTAGTCACATCTTCTCTGGCGGTATTTCTCGGTGAGTTGCGCCCATTCTGGTCATTGACGGAGCGATGGGGTGTGGTACTGGCATCAAGCACATTGCTCTTTGCCTCCGTAGTTGCACATGAGATGAGCCACAGTCTGGTTGCCCTGAGATATGGTATCTCCGTAAAAGGTATAACGCTGTTTATTTTTGGGGGAATGGCTCATATATCCAGGGAAGCGTCCAGTCCGCGAATAGAATTTTGATAGCACTGGTCGGGCCTCTATGTAGCATATTCTTGGGGATTCTGTTTCTGGGTCTGAGTTTTGCGCTGGAACCTCTCAGCATTCACATTGCCGTAATGATGAGTTGGTTGTTCCTAATGAACATGGCCGTGGGGATCTTTAATCTGATTCCTGGCTTTCCATTGGATGGTGGGCGTGTATTTAGGGCCTTCGTGTGGGCCGTATCTGGCAACTACGCCAGAGCCACCCGGATAGCGACTATCGGCGGACAGGTGACCGCCATAGCTTTTGCGGCGATTGGGGTGTGCATCTATATAATATGGCAGCATGACATGCTTCGGGGAATGTGGATGGGCTTTATCGGATTGTTCCTATGGCAGGCGGCCTCCGCCAACTTCAGGCAGTTCCAGCAGCTCCAAAGGGTACAAGGTATGCTTGTCGTGGACCTAATGAGTACCGATTACAATGAGGTTTCCCGTGGGATTCTTGTAAGTGACTTGATTGATAGCGGACTGCTGCCCAACGACCGATCCTGCTGTGTCATCACTGAGGATCGTCGTATTGAAGGTTTCATCAATCTTGCTGTGTTGAAAAAGGTGTCCAAGCGAGCCATGGCAAGCACCATGGCCGAGGACGTGATGGTGCCGTTGGGTGATGTAGCACATATATCTACTGAAGAGGATTCCATCAGTGTCATGGAGATTCTGGAAGAAGAGATATTGGGTGTGGTGGCCGTGGTGGATATCGAAGCTAAGGATGACGGAGATGTGATAGGAGTCGTAACACGTGAACATTTGCTTGAATTGATGAGAACTCCCGTTGATTCAGCTGGTTGATGGGGGTTATGCTGAACTGTCACAGAGTAGCAACTACTTTATTGATGAAGTCGGGAGTGTTACAATGGCTGTTGTGTCAGGCAGGTAAGTCCCGTTCTGATAAGGTATCTAGCTTACTTGCAATGTCACATACATTTAGAGAGTGTTCTAATGCAGGAGAATCCAAGATGATATATATGGATCACGCAGCCACTACACCAGTCCGCACGGAGGTTGTGGAGGCTATGATCCCTTATTTCTCCGAGAAATTTGGGAATGCCTCTAGTCTATATGCTCTAGCTCAGGAATCCCGCAAAGGGTTAGATGAGTCTAGGGAGTTGGTGTCCGGGGTGCTGGGATGCAGGCCAAGCGAGGTGATTTTCACCAGTGGAGGAAGTGAGTCGGATAACTCCGCGCTAAAGGGGGCCGCGTTTGCCCAGAGGGGTAGTGGAAACCACATTATTACCACTAGCATTGAGCATCATGCGATTCTTCACACGTGCGATTTTCTGGAGGATTTCGGCTTCGAGATAACTTATCTGCCAACCGATAAGAATGGACTGGTTGACCCTGAGGCCGTGATTGGGGCCATTACCGATAAGACCGTCCTCATAAGCGTAATGCTTGCCAATAACGAGATAGGCACCATACAACCGGTTGCCGAGATAACTCGAATGGTAAAAGAGGTGTCCAAGGACAAACACCAGACCATTGTATTTCACACGGACGCCGTACAGGCGGCCGGATACCTGGATTTGGATGTGAATGTTCTTGGCGTGGATATGCTCAGCCTGTCCGCCCACAAGTTTCACGGGCCGAAGGGTGCTGGTATCCTATATGTGAGGCGTGGAACACCATTTACGCCTCAACAATTGGGTGGCGCGCAGGAGAGACAGAGGCGCGCCGGCACCGAGAATATGCCCGGGATTATAGGTACTGCTGTGGCCCTTAAGCTTGCCGACGAAGAGAGGGTGTCGACCAGCGGGCATTGCACTGCTTTAAGGGACAGGCTAATCAATGGTATTCAAGAGCGTATTGAGGGGGTACGCCTCAACGGCCACCCATCGCTCCGTCTTCCCAACAACGTGAACTTTTGCTTTGAAGGAGTTGAAGGGGAGCCGATTCTTCTGGGCCTTGATTTTGCCGGGGTAGCGGCTTCGAGCGGTAGCGCCTGCACTTCTGGTTCATTGGAGCCATCACATGTGCTTCTGGCTCTGGGAATGTCTGCTGATCTGTCCCACGGGAGTCTTCGTTTGACCTTGGGCAGAGACAATACTGAAGAAGATGTGGACTACGTGGTCAAGGTATTGCCTGATTTGGTAGGCAGGCTGAGGTCTATGTCTAGTCTGTCTCACATTTCCTCCTAAACAATATTATGAAGATCAATATTCCCATAGGATATTTTGCTCTTGTGCTGATACTAGCAGTGGGGATCGCGACTGGGTGCATCCGAAGCCAGGACAAAGAGTATGGAGGTAAAGGGGAGATTCTCCACATAGGAGCGCACGAGCCAAAATTGATGGATGAGGTCATCTACTCCATTAAGGAACAGAACTACGTAATCGCTGCCCAGGGAGAGGGGAATAAGATTGCGGCGTTAAGGGCCAGGGCCGTTAACCTGACGTCGACCCAGATAATCCTATCCGTGGATGAAACCGTCATCACACTGAACTCTAAGGACGGGGTAGAGTTCAAGCCACTGGAACCGGATACGATAGAGGTGGAAACGAAGGAAGATGCACCCGAGGGCAATCCCTACTCGTCACACATATGGGGCACGTTAAAGCTCAATAAAGGCTTTGAGATGAGCGGGTGGCTCTTCTTTGAAGTACCCAAGGGCACGGAGTTTGCAAACATAGTCTGGGACACAGTGGAGTTCGTCAGGGTCATCTATCCTCATTAATGGTTCTGCTTGTTCCAGCCTGGGATATTCTGGCTACGGGCATTTCATTTTGCATCGTTTTGCCAGCCGAAATGATACAATTGCTTGTTAACGATCGTTATGTGCGTGGGTAGTGACTGACTCCGGCAAGTTACGACCAAATGAACACCCTGGAAACAGGTTTTCTAATAATTGTGCTTTCAGTGCTTCTGGTGTTAGCAGGGTACTTCATGGGCGGCACCGGAGGAATGATCCTTGCTTTGTTTTTCTCTTTGGGGATGAATTCTTTGCCTACTGGTACATTGATAAGCTTGCCCTGAGGATGGCATGTGTCAAGGGGGGCTCCGTTGAAGAGGCCCCAGATGCATTTCATTGTGGAGGAGCAGGCAAGGCTGAGCAATCTTCCCAAGCCGAAGGTCTATGTGATCTTGAACGACTCCTCAAATGCCTTCGCCACAGGTAGGAACCCCAGCCATACTGCCGTTGCTGCGACAACTGGTATCATGCGCGTTTTGAGCCGGGACGAGCTATCTGCGGTGCTGGCTCATGAGATGGCACCCGTCGGCAACAGGGACACACTTATAATGACGGTGGCCGCGGCAATGGCCGGGGCTATCACATTTCTAGCGATGATCTTCGGCGGTCTCGGCGGAGGTAGAAGGAGCGGGGACAATGGGGCAATGGTAGGTCTTCTGGTAGTGGCAATCCTGGTAAGATCGGCCATCTCACGGGCCATGGAGTATCAGGCCGATTCCACCGGGCCAAGAACTGCAGGAATCCCTGGGCTCAGGCCGATGCCCTAGAGAAGTTGGATGCGGAAGTGCATAGTAAACACATGAAGGTAAACGAGGCTGGATCTCATCTGTTCGTAGTAAATCCCCTGAGCGGCTTCTCTGCCACAATGTTCTCTACACATTCTCCCATGCAGAAACGCATCAGCAGATTAAGAGATATGAGGGGCTACTAGCACGTGTCCTGCACCCACATTCTGAGGGAGGTCCTCAGTTTCCCTGCAAAGGGGCTTCGCCCCTCTTCACACCCCATTTTCAGTTTGCTAGTTTTCTTGTTTCCTAGGGATTTGATTTAAAGAAAGAAGTCCCTCATTCTTTATGAAGCGGAGTAAGTGGCGGTTGATTTGCTTCATCAGCCCTGGCCCCTGATATATGAAGCCTGTGTACAGTTGGACTGTGTCGGCCCCGGCTTGCAGGGCGCTGAGGGCATCCTCACCGGAGGAGATGCCGCCGCATGCGTTTATGATTAGCCGGTCTCCTGCATGGCTACGTATCTCAGCGACGATTCGCAGCATGTGAGTATATAGAGGCTTTCCGCTCAGACCTCCCCTGCCAACGGCAAGCCGGTCGTCTTCGACTGGACGCGTGTTCACCGCGGTGACCCCATTGACGCCGTACTTAAGACATATGTCCACGAGTTCCATTGTGCGGGCCATCTGGTCATCATCGAAGTAGGGCGGGAGCTTCAGAAACAGCGGCTTCTCTTTCAGTGGTTTGAGGGCGGAGAGCAGGTCTTCAAGCTGCTGAGGTTCTTGGAATATCCTTATGCCCTCCGTATTCGGTGAGCTTATGTTCAGTTCCACTCCGGATGCCAGTGGTTGAATCGTCTGATAGCACTGTGCAAATGCCTCTATGGAAAGGCCGGAGATGCTGGTTACTAGAGGCACGTTCCGGCTGGAGCTGTGTCTGAGCCTATCGGTCGCGGCCTCTAGGCCGTGACTGGGGAATCCCAGGGAGTTCACCAGGGCGTGCTCTGACGGATTTCGTGCGATTCTGGGCTTGGGGTTTCCGTAGCGTGGCTCGGCTACCACAGTGCCTGCCACTATGTATCCGAATCCCAGGGTTGAAAGCGAGTCGAGCAGGCGGCAGTCCTTGTCGTACCCGCCGGCTAGGCCGATTGGGTTTGTGAGAGGAATGCCGCCCATGTCGGTGTGCAACCTCTCGTCATTAATCTGGAAGAAGGGGCTCAAGGACTTCCATATAGGGTTTACCCTCAAGGCTACCTCGGCGAGTTTCTGCGCCCTCTCCGGCGGTAACGTAAATAGCAGGGGTCGTATCAGGTTGGTGTAGATGCTCACGAGGTCTCCATGTATGTGATGGCCTCAATTTCCAGTATGGCTGAGGTATATTCATGCAAGCATATATCAGTGAACGAGACCAAACAACTGCTCGCGGGTTTGTCCGATCAATTGCTGGATGATATAGTTTCACTCAAATCTACCATATTGGGGAATGCAACGAATGATCGGTTTCTTGGGCGGCACGGGGCCAGAGGGAAGAGGGCTGGCTTTAAGGTTGGGTTTGGCCGGAGAGAAGGTATTCATCGGCTCTCGTGACGCGGTCAGAGCCGCGGAGGTTGCCCTAAAATTGAAGGCCATTGGACACCTATCGGATGTTCGTGGCGGTCTCAATGAAGAGGCGGCCAGTATTGCGGACGTGATCTTTGTGGTTGTGCCATTTCCTGCGCAACGTCCCCTATTGGAATCTCTGAAGGGACAGCTTGAGGGTAAGGTGGTAGTGGATACGGTGGTTCCTGTGACCTATTCCGGGGGGCGGTTTGATATGGCGGTGGTGGATGAGGGTTCGGCGGCTCTCCAAGCGCAGGTTCTTCTGCCAGGCTCTAGGATTGTGGCTGCCTTTCAGACCATAAGCGCCCATAATCTGCTGGACATTGCCACGTCTGTTGAAGGGGATGTGGTGACCTGCGGTGACGATGATGAGGCCAAGACGCTGGTCATGGGCTTGGCGGAACATATTCCTTCTCTGAGGGCGATTGACGGAGGCGGTCTGGAGAATTCCCGCTACGTGGATGGCATCACGGCTCTGCTGCTCAACATCAACCGTTACTACAAGGCCAGGGCTACTATAAAGGTGGCTGGTATATAGGCTATTACCGACGCATTGTTAACCATAAACGTGACTATGACAGACCCTGGACATCACATATTATTGAGTGATGTTTGGAACCGCATCAAGCAGAACTATCCTTGCATTTGGGGTAGAGGCAACAGTTTAAGTATGATTTCGGGTAGATTATGCATAATATTGCATTGTGAACGACCATTTACTTACAGTTCAGAAATACCTTTACAAGGGTAAGGTTGAAAAGTACAATTAAGCCCATAGCTAAAGATTGACACAAACTTCACAATCTTCTATATTTCACACTTCAAAACCACCACGTCCACAAGGTATATAAAATGGTTACAGGCAGCAGCGAAGCTAAAGAGTACGTGTTGAGCATGGTGCGGGAGAACGACGTCAAGTTCATCCGCCTGTGGTTTACTGATATTCTGGGCGCGCTAAAAGGATTTGCTATCACTGCCCAGGAATTGGAAGAGGCTATGGACCAGGGTGTTGGTTTCGACGGTTCCTCCATTGAGGGGTTTGCGCGCATAGACGAGAGCGACATGGTGGCTATGCCAGACCCGACCACATTCCGCATACTTCCCTGGCGTCCGAAGCAGAACGCCGTGGCCAGAATGTTCTGTGACATCCTCACTCCTGAGTTCCAGCCCTTTGAGGGCGACCCGCGTTATGTGCTGAAGCGGAACCTGGAGCGGGCCACAAGCCTGGGTTACACATATTACGTAGGGCCTGAACTGGAGTACTTCTACTTCAAGAGTTCTGATGGGACGGACGTGCTTGACCATGGAGGTTATTTTGAGCAAACCCCATTGGACCTGGCCACAGAGCTGAGACGGGAGACAGTGTTGACGCTGGAGGAGATGGGAATAGCCGTGGAACTCAGTCATCATGAGGCTGCTACAAGCCAGCACGAGATAGACCTACGCTACTCTGACGCTCTGACCATGGCCGATAGCGTGATGACACAACGCCTCGTGATCAAAGAGGTTGCAATACGTAACGGTCTATATGCTACCTTCATGCCAAAGCCTATTGCCGACGTAAACGGTAGCGGCATGCATGTTCATCAGTCCCTTTTCAAGGGAGCAACCAACGCCTTTTTCGATGCCGATAACCCGCAGCACCTGTCTCCAGTGGCTAGGTCATTCGTTGCTGGCCTTATGCATCATGCTCCGGTAATAACAGCTGTGACCAATCAATGGGTCAACTCCTACAAGCGGCTCATTGCCGGTTACGAAGCCCCGGTATATATATCATGGGCAAGCGTAAACCGCTCCGATCTTATTCGAGTGCCCGCTTATAAGGGACGTGAGGAATCAGTGCGCATAGAGTATCGTGCGCCAGACCCGGCCTGTAACCCGTATTTGGCCTTTGCGGTAATGCTGGCCGCTGGACTCGATGGAGTAGAAAAAGAAATGCCCGTTCCAGATCCTGTAGAAGACAATGTCTACGGGATGACGGACCAGGAGCGAGCGCGCAGGGGTATAGAAACCCTGCCCGGAAGCCTTTGGGAGGCGATTCTCATGGCAGAGAAAAGCGATCTAGTACGTGAAGCTCTTGGCGAGCATGTCTTCAACAGCTTCATACAGAACAAGAAAATTGAGTGGAACCAGTACAAGGCCCAGGTTACCAACTACGAACTTAAGAGATACCTACCAATTCTGTAGGTATTAGGAGTTTACTCAGTGGAGAAGCTACCGTTGTCACAGTGTAAGCATGGTTTATATGACCCCAGGTATGAGCGTGATGCCTGTGGTGTCGGTCTTGTTGCCAATATAAGCGGCAAGAAATCGCATGATATCCTGGAAAAGGGGATGGAAATCCTGGTCAATCTGTCCCATAGAGGAGCATGCGGTTGTGATCCTCTGACTGGGGACGGGGCAGGAATACTGATCCAGATTCCACATCAGTTCCTCAAACAGCAGTGTGCTGACATTGGCATCAACCTTCCAGGGCAGGGCGAGTATGGAGTCGGTATGGTCTTCCTCCCATCCGACCTAGGCCAGCGGCAGACCTGCGAGGCTCTGGTACAGCAGGTGATAGAAGATGAAGGACAAGGCTTCCTGGGTTGGCGTGATGTCCCAGGTAACAATGCTGAGATCGGGTACATTGCCAGGGATTCACAGCCATCCATCCGCCAGGTCTTCATAGCCAGAGGTTCACAGGTGCATGACGAGGCCCATTTTGAGCGGAAGCTTTACGTTATCAGGAAGGTAATTGAGCGTGCTCTTGGGCAGAGGAACGATGATCTAGGCGAACATTTCTACATTGCCAGCCTGTCCTGCAATCGCGTGGTCTATAAGGGGCTGCTGCTTGGGACTCAAATCAAGGGCTTCTACCCTGATTTATCTGACCCTGCCATGTCCAGCGCCTTTGCCATGGTACATGCCAGGTTTAGCACCAACACACTGGGTTCTTGGAAACTGGCGCATCCATACCGGCTTGTGTGTCACAACGGTGAAATTAATACGGTGCGTGGCAACATAAACTGGATGACTGCTCGACAGGCCATGTTTTCCTCCGATCAGTTTGGCGATGACATGGAGAAGCTGTTTCCAATTATCACCCCGGGAGCCAGCGATACGGCGGCTTTTGACAATACTTTGGAGTTATTGCTGGCCACAGGCCGTTCTCTACCACACGCCTTGATGATGATGATTCCGGAGGCCACAGGCGAACAGGTAGAGGTATCTCAGGACAAACGTGATTTTTACGAATACCACTCCTCAATGATGGAACCGTGGGACGGTCCTGCCCTCATTGCGGCCACAGATGGCACTCGCATAGGCGTGGTTTTGGACCGCAATGGGTTGAGGCCGTTTCGATACGTGGTGACCAAGAGTGACCTGTTGGTGATGGCCTCGGAAGTGGGAGTCTTGGACATTCCTCCTGAAGAGATAAGAATTAAGGAGCGGATACATCCCGGTCGTATGTTCCTGCTAGATACCAACGAGGCCCGTATCATAGATGACCAGGAGCTTAAGGCTGATCTCTCTAGGCGGCAGCCATACGGACGTTGGCTTGCGGATAACAAGATTACTCTGGATGAACTTCCAGAGCCTAAAGATGTGAAAAAATTGGTACCGGAAACTCTCGACAAACTGCAGCGAACCTTTGGTTACACCATTGAGGACTTGCAGATTCTGATGGAACCTATGGCGGTTGGCGGTACGGAAGCCATCGGTTCTATGGGGAACGATACGCCTCTGGCGGTGCTTTCTGGAGGACCACAGTTGTTGTTCAGTTATTTCAAACAACTCTTTGCACAGGTCTCCAATCCTCCTCTGGATGCCATAAGGGAGGAATTGGTAACTTCACTCGAAGCCTTTATAGGCTCTGAGCAGAATCTGTTCAGCGAAACGCCGGAACACAGTCATCAGTTGAAGCTGAAACAGCCCATTCTTAGCAACGCCGAGCTTGAGAAAGTGCGTAACATCTCTGTAGGCAAGATGATGGCATCTACCTGTTCCACGTTGTTCGATATACAGGAATATGAGGGTTCCCTGGAACTGGCTGTAGACAAGCTTTGCCGTCAGGTCTCTGCCGCAGTTGAGGCTGGCAGCACCATCATCATCCTGTCCGACCGTGGGGTGGATGCCCGCCACGCTCCAATTCCCAGTCTTCTGGCAACGGCCGCTGTGCATCATCACCTGATTCGTGAGGGCACAAGGACCAAGGTGGGGCTGGTGGTGGAGTCGGGTGAACCGCGTGAGGTAATGCATTTTGCCCTGCTCATTGGATACGGTGCGGGAGCAATCAACCCGTATCTGGCATTCGAAATTCTCCATGACCTTGCGGGCAGGGATGTTTTGGGCGGGCAGGTTGATGGCTATATCGCGGAGAAGAACTTTGTTAAGGCTGTCGGTAAGGGCGTGTTGAAGATTATGTCCAAGATGGGTATTTCCACGGTTCAGAGCTATCGTGGTGCCCAGATATTTGAGGCTGTTGGCCTTAACGAGGAACTGGTTGATCGCTACTTCACCTGGACGTCTTCTCGCATCCAAGGGATAGGCATTGATACCATAGAGGAAGAGACCAGAAGGCGCCACTCCTCCAGCTACGCCAATGGGCGGGTATGGGCCAATATGGAATTGGACCAGGGTGGGTATTACCAGTGGAGACGTGACGGGGAGTACCATATGTACAACCCTGAGACCATCAGTCTGCTCCAGCAGTCCACCGGGAATAACAGTTATGAGACCTATGAGAAATTTGCTGAATCGATAGATAGGCGTGACAGACAGCTCTCCACGCTACGTGGACTGATGGACTTCAAAAGTTCTGACACTCCGCTCTTGATAGATGAGGTTGAACCTGCTTCCGAAATCGTCAAACGGTTTGCCACAGGGGCCATATCGTTGGGTGCAATTAGTCGGGAGGCGCACGAGACCCTTGCCATTGCAACCAACCGTATTGGTGCCAAGAGCAACACGGGCGAAGGTGGTGAGGACTATCGCCGATTCATTCCCGACCCAAATGGCGATTCCCGCAAGAGCGCCGTAAAACAGGTGGCCTCAGGGCGCTTTGGTGTAACGACCAACTATCTTGTTAATGCCACCGATCTGCAGATTAAGATGGCCCAGGGTTCCAAACCAGGCGAGGGTGGTCAGCTTCCGGGCCTTAAGGTTGACGAGTACATAGGATGGATTAGACATACAACGCCCGGAGTAGAGCTGATTTCACCTCCTCCGCACCACGATATTTACTCCATTGAGGATTTGGCACAGCTTATTCACGACTTGAAGAACGTTAATCCCCAGGCCAGGATACACGTGAAGCTGGTATCGGAGATTGGCGTTGGTATCATCGCCGCCGGGGTTGCCAAGGGCCACGGGGACGTGGTGCTCATAAGCGGCGATAGCGGCGGCACTGGTGCTTCTCCTGAATCTTCCATAAAACACGCTGGCCTTCCCTGGGAACTTGGGTTGGCGGAGACGCATCAGGTATTGTTAATGAACGATTTGCGGGGCCGCATAGTCGTTCAGACTGACGGCCAGTTAAAGACAGGCCGTGACGTTGCCGTTGCGTGTCTGTTGGGAGCCGAGGAGTTTGGCTTCTCTACAGCGCCTCTGATCACGATGGGATGTATAATGCTGCGTAAGTGTCATCTCAACACGTGCTCAGTGGGCATAGCCACTCAGGATCCGGAGTTGCGCAAGAGGTTTGCTGGCAAGCCGGAGTCCCTCATCAACTATTTCTTCTTTATTGCGGAGCATCTGCGGCGGATAATGGCCCAGATGGGGTTCCGCACGGTCAACGAGATGGTCGGCAGAATGGACAGACTGGAACCACACAACGCCGTTGAGCACTGGAAGGCTAGGGGGCTTGACCTGACGCCCATGCTTCAACTACCTGAAGTGTCTGACAATGTTGCCACATATTGCCAAGTGGCTCAGGACCACGGTCTAGACCAAGCCCTTGACCATCAGCTCATTGAGTTGTCAAAGGCGGCGTTGGAGAACGGCGAAAGGGTGGATATTCAACTCCCCATTCGCAATTCCAACCGTGTGGTGGGGACTATGCTCAGCGGTGAGGTTGCCAAACGTTATGGGGAAGAGGGTCTGCCGGAGGACACCATCAACTGCCTCTTCTGGGGTTCCGCGGGTCAAAGCTATGGAGCATTCCTCGCCGGTGGTATTTCTTTGACCCTAGAAGGAGACGCAAACGACCATTTTTGCAAGGGAATGTCCGGAGGCCGCAGTGTTGTTTATCCCCTGGAAGGGTCGACATTTGTTCCTGAGAAGACGACCATAGTCGGCAACGTGGTCCTGTATGGTGCCACAGGCGGCAAAGTGTTCATAAGAGGACTGGCCGGTGAGAGGTTTGCCGTACGCAACAGCGGTGCTCAGGTGGTGGTAGAGGGTGTGGGAGACCACGGTTGTGAGTACATGACTGGGGGTACGGTGATTGTTCTTGGTGCCATCGGCCGGAACTTTGCCGCGGGAATGAGCGGCGGCGTAGCATATGTCCTTGACGAAGATGGAAGTTTTTCGAGTCTGTGCAACGTGGATATGGTCGGCCTGGAGCCTGTTGTTGAGGAAGACGACAGGACTGTGCTCCGTCACTTAATAGAAGAGCATTTGCACTATACCAAGAGCGAAAGCGCCCGCAGGGTGCTGGAGACGTGGGAAGATGTATTGCCAAGGTTTGTGAAGGTTATGCCGCACGATTACAAAAGGGTACTGGAAGAACGAAAAGAGTCTGGGCTCACTACGGAATCGGTGTCAATTGGGTAAACCAACAGGGTTCCTTGAGTTCCATAGACGGCCACCCGAGCGTCGGCCTGCTCAGGAACGCGTCAAGGACTCCAAAGAGTTCTATTTGGAGTGGTCGGAGCAGGACGCCCGTGACCAAGGCGCTCGCTGTATGAACTGCGCAGTGCCCTTCTGTCACACCGGTTGTCCTCTGGGCAACCTCATTCCAGAGTGGAACCATCTTGTATATTTGGGGCAATGGCAACGGGCGTTGGAGAGGTTGCATGCCACAAACAACTTTCCTGAATTCACCGGACGTATCTGCCCAGCGCCATGCGAGCCTGCATGTGTCCTCTCCATTAACGAAGACCCGGTTACCATTGAGTACATGGAGAAGGCAATTGTTGACCGAGGTTTCCAGGAAGGGTGGATAAAGCCTGAGCCTCCGGCGAGCCGCACCGGCAAACGGGTGGCTGTTATCGGCTCCGGTCCGGCTGGCCTGGCTGCGTCTCAGCAGTTGAACAGAGCGGGTCATTTGGTGACGCTCTTTGAACGGGACGAATATATTGGCGGTCTGTTGCGCCTCGGTATTCCTGACTTCAAGCTGGAGAAGCATGTGGTACAGCGGCGTGTGGACATTATGGCTGAAGAGGGAGTCATCTTTAGGACAGGTGTCAGCGTGGGGAGAGATATCTCCATTGATGATCTAAAGAAAGACTTCGACGCGGTGTGTCTGACAATAGGTGCATCCCAGGCCAGGGAGATTCCCGTTCAGGGTCGTGAGCTTAATGGTATTCACTTGGCGATGGAGTACCTGACACAACAGAATCGCCGCATTGCCGGACATAACGTTAGCCCTGCGGATGCTATCACAGCCGAGGGAAAACGGGTTGTTATCCTGGGAGGCGGCGACACAGGGGCCGACTGCCTTGGAACGGCACATCGCCAAGGCTCGGAGATTGTCTACCAGTTGGAGTTGTTGACTCAGGCGCCGGATAAACGGCCGCCTAATAATCCCTGGCCGCAGTGGCCACAGGTGCTCCGGATATCGCCAGCCCATGAGGAAGGTGGTATGCGGGACTATAACGTCCTCACCAAGGGTTTCTCTGGTAAGGACGGAAAGGTTGAGGAACTCAACGCTGTTCGAGTCGAGTGGGGAGCGCCCGACGAGTCTGGGCGACCGGTGATGAAGGAAGTGCCCGGCAGCGAGTTTTCCATAGGAGTGGATTTGGTGCTTTTGGCAATGGGGTTCGTACATGCGGAGCATGAGGGATTGGTTGCTGACCTAGGTGTGGAGTTGGATGGTCGTGGCAACATCAAGACAGACGCCGAGAGGGCTACTAGCGTACCCGGCATATTTGCCGCTGGCGACTCGGTAAGGGGAGCTTCACTGGTGGTCTGGGCCATTGCGGAAGGTCGGCAAGCGGCCCACAGCGTGGATAAGTACCTCATGGGTCAATCCAGCTTGCCTAGTGTACAGCTCTAAAATTAGCAGAGACGGATTTCTTCCCTTTTCCTCAACCGTTAATTGTCTTCCTCTAAGCTGGTTTGAACATAGGCAGGCTAATCTTATCGGTCCTGTCCTCCCAAGTCACCTCTACCGGCATGCCAATCTTTATGTGCTCATGAGGGTTGTCTAAGTCCATCGTCACCTGAACCAGGTTCGTTGGCATACGGCATCCTTCTTCCATGTCTACGATTGCGACCACAAATGGCACGTCCTCCATCCAGCCGCGATGTGGAGGCCTGACCACTATGCCAACGGTGTGCAATGTCCCCTTGCCCGAGCACTGTATCCAGGCCGTGTTGCGTGAGAAGCAGTTGGGGCAGATGTTCCTGGGATAGAAGTAGGCCTGGGTGCAGTCGTTGCACTTACGCACCCACAGTTCGTGCTGCAGGCATTTCTACCAGTAGAAATCGGTGTCCGGTGTTGGTACAGGGATGGTCTTTGCCACTGTGCGTTGTTGCTGAGCCATTTTCTCTCCTGAATTTTGTATATCCTGTATATTGTGTATGTCTGAATCGGCCGTTACAGTTTTCTGCCCTTGGTGAGCCTTGTCTAGGTATATGTGCGAGCACTTGGCTTGGGTGCTTTAGTACTATGACTAATGTTATTGAAAATCAATCGCGGGCCAGAACCGCAGTGCCTCCGGATGAGAGGGAGCCGCCGGTGCCGTGGCAGAATGTCAGCTTGCAGTCGTGTATCTGGCGATCGCCGCACTCTCCCCGAAGCTGGCGAACGGCCTCAATAACTAGGAAAATGCCGTACGCGCCTGGGTGAGTGTACGATAGGCCGCCACCAGAGGTGTTCATGGGGAAGTCTCCACCGGGGGTGGTGCGCTGACCGCGCAGGAAATCGGCTGCTTCGCCTCTGGCGCAG
>CAUZOU010000022.1:0-15160 GCA_963581795.1 Dehalococcoidia bacterium
TTCCACTTCTTCTCCACGATGGCCTACCACCATAACCACCTCAGCCACACCAGCCATTTGAAGAGACCTCACCTGATACTCAACCAAGGTCGAGCCCTGCCAGGGCAAAAGCGCCTTGAGTCGACCCATACGGGTGGACTCTCCCGCGGCTAGCAGAATAGTGGATATACCGTCCATTACCAGTGTATTATGCTGGGATCCCGACTTTTCGCGCTATCTTCTGAAGATACCTACCCTCCATGGTCATTGTCTTGCCGGGACGTCCCTCACGGAAGGCCACAATCTCTGCAACAATGCTCAGGGCAATCTCCTCCGGGGTCTTGGCCCCAATGTCCAGACCTATCGGCGCATGAATAGCTTGGAGCCTCTCCAGAGGGATGCCATGCTGAAGGAGTTCCTCATAAATCAAGATGGTCTTACGTCTGCTGCCCACCAGCCCCACATAGCCAGCGGGACTACGAACAGCAGCCTCCAAAGCTCGGTCATCCTCACGATGCCCTCTGGTGGCCACAATCACCGCGCTATTGGGTCTAATATCCAGTTGAGTCACGCCATCGGCATAATCCGCAACAATAATACTATCGGCTTCGGGGAACCGCTCCTTGTTTGCGAACTCCGGTCGGTCGTCGATGATATGCAGGCGCAGACCAAGCATCTTGACTATGGGAGCCAGCGACTTGCCTATATGACCACCCCCAGCAATTATGACAGCGGCTGGCTTAGCGTAGCCTTCCATGAAGACCTCGGCCCCATCCTGTGTAACCATAGCCTTGACCCTACCGTAGTCGGTAAGCTCTCTAAGAACCTCGGTTACCTCTTTATCCCGCTGTGTGTCTCCCACAGACCCTTTGACCTGTCCATCTTCTCCGATATAGAGTTTGTCACCTATCTTCCCTTTACCCAGGGAGGGTTTCAGGAGAGTAACCTGACCAACGCTGCGGCTCCCATCGTAAGCACCAACAATGTTACTTACCGGCTGCAGAGCGGGCGCTGAATCAAAGACGGGGTCAATCAAGAAATACATGGTACCGCCACATACCAGCCCTTCCCTTGCAGCAATATCCTCGTTTAATTCGTAGTCCGTGAGAGTAGGCTCGCCGCCGTCTTTCAAAAGCCTGCTAGCAGCAAACCATATGTCACCTTCCACACAACCGCCACCCAGAGTACCAACACCGGTACCATCCTCACGCACCAAGAGTTTGGCTCCTGGTTTCTGAGGAGTGGAGCCCTTGGTACCAATCACTGTGGCTATTACAAAGGGCTCACCTTTGTTAAGCAGATTTAACGCTTCTTTAAAAACTTCTTCCATGATTGCTCCCTATGACTAGGCTACACACATATAGTAACGTCAATTATAGCACATAACGTGATGTTTTCCTCAACAATCCTCCTATGCTAAAGCTTAGCCTGGCTTTTCCGTGCAAGCTATTTTATCAAAAAGCATGAGGAAAAAGGTTGACTTTAGTTTCAAGGAGCAGGTATTATGTAAGCGTACGTTTACTTACAACGCTCTGCGAGCACGGAAATGGCAAGACAAAGCACACTTGTAAGACAGCATCAGATAATAGAGGCCGCCAGAATCCTCATTACTACCAGGGGCATGGAGAGCGTAACCATAGACGCCATTGCCGAAGAGGTGGGACTGACGGAAGGGGCCATCTATCGTCACTTCACCAGCAAACACCAAATCCTGTCTCTCCTCATAGATGATATTGAGGAGAACCTACTGAGCACCATACGTGATGCCACCGAGGAAGGCGCTTCTGCACTTAGTAATCTGGAATGCATACTTGAGGCACACCTCAATGACGTGGAAGGGCGCAAGGCGGCCTCATTCATAGTGATTACTGAGGCAATGGGTTTCGACGGTATCGGCCTCAGCCCACGCGTAGCCTTAATGCTCACTCACTATCTGGAATTCATCCGTGGAGTCATTAAGAATGGCATCCAGGATGGCAGCATAAGGTCTGACGTGGGCGTGGACGCAGCTGCAACAGCTTTCCTGGGTCTGATACAGAGCACAGCCACCCTGTGGGCACTCAACAGCTACTCGACTCCGCTGGCAGAACGGCGAGACCAGATGTGGAGGATTTATAAAAAGGGCGTCACGTCTACCGTTTGACACAAACTTCAATAATGCCTCTGTGGATGTCACTGGGTCACACCCATGAAATCCACACTGATAGAGCATGGATTTACCTGGTTCACGTACTCTAAAAGGAGATTCGGCAACGAACGCCACGTAATGAGAACACGTGATTGCAATAAGTGCAGAACCCAAAGGATCGGACAAGGAGGTAATTCATGAGCATGGCCAATGAGCAGTCACTCAACGGGAACAATGGAGACATGGCTCCCGTAGGTGATACGAGCGGAATCAGTATTTCCGTCAATTCCTTGTGGAAGGTGTTCGGAAGCGACCCGGAACTGGTCATGAGCCCGGCCTACGCCGGTAGAACAAAGACGCAGATTCAAGAGGAACTGGGCAGCGTAGTAGCTTTGCATGATGTAAGTTTCGATGTGTCACACGGTGAGATTTTCGTCGTTATGGGACTCTCTGGAAGCGGTAAGTCCACACTGATACGATGCCTAATTCGCCTCATTGAGCCCAGTGCAGGTGAAATAAAGATCGACGGCAAAAACGTCTTGGACTATAGCGACAGCGAACTCACAGAGTTCCGAAGGCACAAATCTGCAATGGTGTTCCAGCACTTTGGACTGCTCCCACACCGGACAATCCTTGAAAACGCTGCTTGGGGACTAGAGGTACAGGGAATAAATAAGAAGGAGCGCCAGGACAAGGCAAGAGAGTCCCTTGAACTGGTGGGGCTGAAGGGGTGGGAAAATGCCTACACCACGGAGCTAAGTGGAGGTATGCAACAGCGAGCAGGACTGGCGCGGGCCCTGACCGTGGACCCTGAGATACTCCTAATGGACGAACCATTCAGCGCGCTTGACCCCTTGATACGCCGCGAGATGCAGGACGAGTTGCTGAACCTGCAACAACGGATACAAAAGACCATAATATTTATCACACATGACTTGTCCGAAGCCCTCAAACTGGGCAACCGCATCGCCATCATGCGAGACGGTAAAATTATTCAGATGGGCGTTCCCGAAGATATTGTTGAGCATCCGGTTGATGAATACGTTCGGGAGTTCATCCGTGATGTTTCAAAGACCAAGATCCTGGGAGCAGGAAGCATAATGCAAGAATCGGCAACCACGGTATCTAGTTCACAGGGGCCGGACACTGCCCTACAAGTTATGCAGAGCAAGGACGAAAGATACGCCTTTGTGCTGGACTCAGCCAGCAACCTTATTGGGGTCGTTACAGCGGAGCAAGCGGCATCGGCTGTGCAAAGCGGTGTCACATCCCTTCAAGACCTGGACTATCCTGAATCCTCTCTCTGTCCGAAAGTCTCCACAGACACCACAATAGATAACCTTATAACCCTGGCCGCCGAGACCGAGTGCCCCATATCTGTGATAGGCGATGGAGGTAGGCTTTTGGGGGTGATTCCCAGAACAGCACTCCTAGCCTGCCTCGCCGAGAACCATGAGGCACAGAATTAGGACTATTCAAATCATAGCAACAGAGCATGCAGGAATGCACAGCATCGTAGCTAGCCAAACCCACATGCAATTAAGACTAGTTGGCTAGCTACCTAGGAGGATACAGTGGATATTACTCATAGCGTGAGCGCAGTTCGAACATGGACCAGTTCCAGTAGCCTACGGCAATGGGTGTGGCGTGGCATTATTGCTGTGATGGCTGCTTTTATAATATGGGACCTAGTCATGAGATTCATGGACGGCCCAACAATAACATTCTTCTTCCCAAGACTCTTCCTGTGGCTATTCATTGGATGCATGGGAATACTGGTCTGGAGCACGTTCAAGGCTCTGCACGATTTGAGATGGAAGCTGGCTTTTGTACTGCTAGTGGCTCTAGGGACCACAATTATATTAGTAGGCCCCACAGACTCGTTTCCGTTCCGCGCTCCTGGCCAGGATGTGACCGTGAACGAACGAACGAAACCGCTGAAGCCCATATCCGCCAATGTGTTGGGGCTTGAGATACGTCCTGCTTCCTTGGACAATTGGATAGATGCCAAGGTAGCATGGATGGTAGCAGAATGGCGAGGCCACTTCCAGACCCTAAGAAACTCCTTGCTCAAGGCACTGGTCCCCTTGGAGAAGGGCCTAATAAGCATGCCATGGTGGCTCTTCATAGGGTCAACAACCCTGATATCATGGAGACTGAGCGGCTACAAAATAGCGCTTATTGCTCTAATAGGACTGACTTCCATCGGATTGTTCGGGCTATGGGATAATGCCATGCGCACCATGGCCGTGGTGGGAACTGCCACAGCCATGTCAGTTGGATTGGCCATCCCTGTAGGCATATTAATGTCTAAGAGCGACCGCCTACAGAGCACCATGCGGCCCATTCTTGACCTGATGCAGGTCATGCCCGCCTTTGTCTATCTTATCCCCGCCATCTATTTCCTTGGCCTTGGAAAGGTGCCTGCGGTGATGGCCACCATGATCTACGCCGTTCCCCCGGCCATGCGTCTTACCAATCTTGGCATACGACTTGTATCTCCAGAGTTGATTGAGGCAGCCAAAGCCTTCGGCACAACTCCTTGGCAGCTGCTCGTAAAAATAGAACTGCCGCTGGCCAGGCCAACCATAATGGCCGGAGTGAACCAGACCATAATGATGTCTCTTGCAATGGTGGTTGTAGCCTCTATGGTAGGAGCAAAGGGCCTTGGAGCAGACGTGCTTGCGGGCATCGCTCAATTGGAGTTCGGTAGAGGACTCCTGGGCGGTATCGGCATCGTCGTCCTCGCCATAATCATAGACAGAACATCGCAGGGACTTGCAAAAGACCCTCGCAGCAAGCGGAGTTCTTAACATATAGCACGTGCGCCTAAGATAGACACGATTCAGATATGCCCATTTTGGGCTATAATAGAGCATGGAATTTTAGGAGGTATATATGCCAGCAGAGGTAGGAGATAAGGCACCTGACTTCACACTACGTTCTCATACCGGGGAAGACGTGACACTCAGCCAGTACCTGGGAGAGAAGACCGTAGTCCTACAGACCCACGTAGCATCCTTCACAGGCGGTTGAACGCACCAGTGCTCCGGATTCCGGCAGGAGAACCGCCGGTACGAGGAGAAGGGTGCCCAGGTTCTGGGCATGAGCGTTGACAACGTCGCTACTCAGAGGGCTTTCGCGACCGGGTTGGGGAATATTCCTTACCCGCTATTGTCGGACTTCCACCCCAAGGGGCAGGTATCAGAACTCTTTGGGATCTACAACGAAGAACGAGGCACCACTAGACGAGCCGTAATAATCATAGACAAAGAAGGCGTGATAAGGTTCAAAAAGATATTCACCGAAGGCCTTCCTGAACCCAAGGAAATCCTGGAGGAACTGGATAAGCTTTAGAGACGGTGATCAGTACTAAGCGTTGAGAAACAGCCCCATCTCAGATAGAGAGATGGGGCTGTTTCCTTATTTCAAACGCTCACTTATTTTATTCTGAGCCAGTTTGCGCTGCAACGTCCTTCGCCATACAATACCCCCATGTCAACAGAGATTCACACAAACACGTCAACGGGACAACACCAGTTTGCAGAAGGTGATGCGGCCCTACTAGTGGACAGACGCGAGCGTCGGTATCTGCTTACACTGTCGCCTTCTGGATCCTTCCATACCCACATGGGCATAATCTATCATGACGACATAATTGGTCAGGACGTCGGCACACGTCTGTATACGACCACCGGCCAAATGCTACTGGCCTTTTTGCCGACCTTGGGAGATTACGTCGAGGAGATGCCCCATTCTACACAAGTTATATACGCCAAAGACCTGGGCGCCATACTAATGTACGGGGACATATTCCCCGGTGCTACAGTCCTGGAGTCAGGCTTGGGATCTGGCGCACTCACCATGGCACTTCTGCGAGCAGTTGGAGATAACGGGAAAGTGATCACATTCGAGATAAGACCAGAACTGGTGGAAAAGGCCAAGGCTAACATAAGAACCATGCTGCCGAATGCGACAAACCTAGAGATACATATCAAAGATGTCTACCAGGACGTGGACCAGACAGATCTGGACCGAATCATATTGGACGTTCCTGAACCCTGGCACGTAGTCCAGGATGCCGCAATCGCATTGGTGCCAGGAGGGATTTTTCTAAGCTACCTGCCAACTATCCTCCAGGTACATCAGCTTCAAGAGACTCTCATAGAAAGCCCTCACTTTGAACTAATGGAGACAATTGAGGTACTTGTCAGACCGTGGTCGGTCACGCATCGCAGCGTGAGGCCGGTACATCGCATGGTAGCCCACACCGGGTTCATCACCACTGCTAGAAAATGCTCTCCAAAGCAGATACCACCTGTGGATGAGAACGACTCAGAAGTTAACTGACAGTCAGAACCGCATACTTCAGAGGGTTTCGGCGGCTAGACTCAGAACCAGCTATCTAAGCAACAGACGCTTTGGGCACTTTGTTACTGGTACGGAGGCAACGTGTACACAGGGCTACCCTACGTAAGCTGCCATCTATTGTGAGAGTAGCCCGTTGGATGTTGGGCATAAACCTAGTCTTGGTCCTCCGCTTGGAGTGACTCACGTTGTTTCCTGCTTGCCCTGCCTTACCACACAACTGACACTTAGCCATATTATTTCCTCTTCGTTCCAGTTGATCTTGTACTGCGAGTACAGTCAACCAGTGAAATGCGGTATATTTATTGCTTTGACGAATGTCTGCGAATTAAGTAGAATCCAGTCACTCACACTATCAGATGAAGATGACTTTGGCAATGCCCAAAGCTATCATACCAGCGGGCTGAGTAACTGCATATGGCAAAAGATTCGGGACCGGTAATACCTTCTCTGGACGCCCCAGAGTTACTGCGCATTCTTTTCCAGGGTCGCAGGGCACTTGAGGCCAACGTTGAAGCTATCAACGCCCTCAACGTCTTCCCAGTTCCCGATGGGGACACGGGCACTAACATGCTGTTAACTATGATGGCCATGGAAGCCGCGACCACCAAGACCACAGACATTCCTGCTTCACGACTTATGGCTACCATGGCCCGCGGTGCGCTCATGGGAGCACGGGGAAACAGCGGAGTGATTCTGGCCCAGTTCTTCCAAGGGCTGTACAAAGGTCTGGATGGTAAGGACAATTTCGACTGCCAGGCACTGACACTTGGGCTGGCAGAGGCTACTACAGCGGCTTACAAGGCAGTTGGCACACCCGTGGAAGGCACCATGCTCACTGTTATTCGAGAGATTTCCGAGGCCACACAGGCACAGACCGGAGCCAACAACATCCTGGACCTATGGGAAACCATGTGCCAGGCAGCCAGGAAAGCTGTGGCTAGGACTCCATCTCTCCTATCAGTATTGCGGGAGGCTGGCGTGGTGGATGCCGGAGGCCAGGGACTGTCAATCCTGTTAGAGGGTGCCCTCAAAGGCCTCAGAGGAGAAGAGCCGGAAGGAATCGAACTGACGGCCCCTGAGTTGGATTCAGAAGTGCCTGGTGTCCTAGAGCCATTCATAGAAGCCACAGAAGAGGACCTCTATGGATACTGCACACAGTTCCTGATACAGGGAGAGGCATTGGACGCCAATGCGGTGAGAGACAGCATGCAGTCCATTGCCACCTCAACCGTTGTAGTCGGAGAAAATACCATGATACGGGTACATGTCCACGCCAAGGACCCTGGCCCAGTGCTCAGCTACGCCGTGACCAGAGGCACTCTCTCCGAGGTGAGCATTGTCAACATGGATGAACAACACAAGGAGTTCGTTGCAGCCCGCAGGCGAGAGAAGAAGGTTCAGGACGTGGGAGTGCTGGCAGTGGCTTCCGGCCAAGGCATCATGGACTTATTCCTGGATTCTGGAGCTTCCTCAGTGTTGCTGGGTGGGGACACCATGAACCCAAGCACTCAGGAAATCCTCACCGCTGCGGAGGCCATCACCGCCGAGCGTATTATCATCCTTCCCAACAACTCCAATATAGTGCCTGCGGCAGAACAGGCCTCATCTTTCTCCACCAAGCAAATCACTGTAATCCCGTCCAAAACAATCCCTCAAGGCATCGCGGCCCTTCTATCATTCAACTCTCAACAAAAATTCGAGGCCAACGTGACAGCCATGACACAGTCCACCTTCGACGTGATTTCCGGGGCAGTATGCATTGCGCAGCGGGACTCGGAGATGGGAGGCGTAAAGATAGCCAAAGGCCAGACAATAGGTCTTCTGGAACGTCAGATGGTGGTGGCAGGAGATGATCGCACCACCGTGCTGCTGGACCTGTTGGCCAAAGCCGCTCCCAAAGATGAGTCTCTTATAACCCTCTACTGGGGTGCCGATACCCAGGAAAACGAAGCCAATGAGACAGCCGATACAATCCGCTCCCGTTTCACAAGCGCAGAGGTAGAGGTGGTCTTTGGAGGACAGCCCAACTATACTTACATCGTATCCGTGGAGTAAGCAGCAACAACCCATGGCCGTCAAGATAGTAACCGACAGTACTGCCAACCTACCTCCCGCTCTGGCGAAGGAGCTTGGGATAAGCGTGATTTCACTCAACGTCAAATTTAGCACCGAGGTATACAGTGATGGTGTGGGAATCCTTCACGATGAGGTCTACCAGAGACTGGTGTGTGGCCCTATTGTTGGCCCTTTTTCTTCTCAATGCCTGCACCGGCTCCGGGTACTTCAAACGATACCACTGCGGGTAAAGCCGTCCTGGAAAGCGGCCGTGTTCTCTACGCCGCCAGCTGTCAAACTTGCCACGGAGACCAGCAGGGTATCGGCAGACTGGCCCTTACCCTCCACACAACCCCAATGGTCATACGTGGCATCACCCGGATGGACAACTCCTTGAGATAATTCTGGACGGCACGGATGTGCTGTGGGAGAGCAGGGGGCTTCCTCCAAGCGAACTTGCAATACCTCCTTTCAGTGTGCACCTCACCCGGGAAGAGGTGCTTGCAATCCTGAGCTATATCAAAACATGGTGGACGCAAGAGCAGAGGGACTCACGGGCTGAAAACTCCAGGCAGTGGCAAGAAGCCAACACTCCCTAGACCACATCCGTACATTCTGATATGCAACACTCAGACCTAGACATTCTGAAGAAGATACTCTCCCTAGAGAAACAGAAGGGGTTCAACGATACCACGGTGTTCGGTGGCCTCGACCGTTTCCTGACGCGCCGGCTTGAGAAGCCATCGGTTGTCCCAGTCATAGATATACCTTCAAGGGCCTATGCCGATATGACTGGCGCACAGCGAAAGAGATGGATTGAGGGAACGTTAAAATTGCTGGACGCAGCCCCCAAATCTCCTGTCAAAACAATTGCTGACCACAAACAGAGAGCGATGCCATCCAGGTCATCCCGTAGCAAGAAGCAGGGGCCAGACACGGGTAAGTCACTGTCTTCTCACGTAACAGTGCTCCCGCGGGTTACCTACACTCAGGCCGCCCGATTAAAACGCCTGGGAGTGAACACTGTAGGAGACCTCCTCTACCTCTTCCCACGCCGCCACAATGACTTTGGCAAGCTCTGCAAAGTATCCCAGCTTGAGATGGATGTGGAGCAAACTGTGATGGTCAATGTATGGGAAGCCAGAGAAGTGCTAATGGGTGGCAGACTCAAAGCTACGCAGGCAGTTGTTGGCGACGATACAGGGAATATACGGGTGGTATGGTTCAACCAGCCCTATCTTGCCAAACAGTTCAAACCCGGCTCCCGCTTAGTGCTCAGCGGTAAACTAACCATCTTCAGGAATGACCGCGTAATGGAATCCCCTGAGTACGAGGTCCTTCATGAGGGTGAAGAGCTTATACACACCGGGCGGCTGGTCCCACTGTACCCCCTTACCGAAGGCCTCACGCCACGAACCGTGCGCCGTCTAATCAAGGATACACTGGATACCTGGGCACCCAGCATTGAGGACTCTTTAACTGAGTCCACCCGTAACCGGGCCGGCTTGCTGAAACTACCGAAAGCCATATATCAGGCCCACTACCCGCAGGACGAAGAAAGCAGGGACGCTGCCAGGCGGCGGCTGGCTTTCGACGAGTTGTTCATGATACAACTCTACGTGTTCTCAAGGCGCAAGCAGTGGCGGGATACCATGGGTGCCCTCCCATTACCTAGAAACCAGGGAATGCTCAATGCCTTCTTCTCCAGACTATCTTTTACCTTGACCGGTGCACAAGAGAAAGCCATAGGCGAAATACTCGGGGACATGGAACAAGAGCGACCAATGAGCCGTCTGCTTCAGGGAGATGTCGGCAGCGGCAAAACCGCGGTAGCTTTGGCAGCTCTCCTCTCCACCGTAGCCAACGGCTATCAAGGCGCGTTCATGGCTCCCACTGAAATTCTAGCACAGCAGCACTTCAACAATATATCTCTGCTTCTCAACGGCTTACCCAGTCCTGAAAGCCATAAGAACTGGTTCTCATTCCAACTCGATGGCTTTCCACGCCCATTTTCCGTTGGCATCCTCATAGGCAGCCACAGCGCCAAGCAGAAGAGGGAGATTCAGGAGATGATGGGTCAGGGCACTCTGGATATGGTGGTGGGCACTCACGCCCTTGTGCAAAAAGGTGTGGAGATTCCACGTCTGGCCCTTGCCGTGGTGGACGAGCAGCACCGCTTTGGAGTCATGCAGCGTGCCTCTTTACGTCAGAAGGGAGGCACACCTCACCTGCTGGTCATGTCAGCCACACCAATACCACGATCACTGGCTCTCACACTCTATGGTGACCTGGATCTGTCCGTCTTGGATGAGTTACCACCTGGCCGCCAGGTGATTCAAACCAAGTGGGTCGCTCCTAAACAACGTCGCAGTGCCTACGAATTCATTGCCAGTGAAGTAAGGCAAGGACGTCAGGCTTTTGTTGTCTGCCCGCTCATTGAGGAGTCTGAGGTGCTTCAGACCCGTGCGGCTACCACGGAATTCAACCATCTTTCAACTGATGTGTTCCCAGAGTTGTCCCTGGGACTGCTCCACGGCCGTATGCCGTTCAAGGAAAAAGAAGACATAATGGCCCGTTTCCAGCGCGGTGACATGGATATACTTGTATCTACTCCGGTAATAGAGGTAGGAATCGATAACCCCAATGCCACCATCATCCTAATAGAGGGAGCTGACCGCTTTGGCCTTGCACAGTTGCACCAGTTCCGTGGCCGCGTGGGTAGAGGTGAGCACCAAAGCCGTTGCCTTCTGCTGTCCGATAATCCGTCGTCAGAAGCACAGGAACGCCTTGAGGTCATGGAACGTGTAAGCGACGGCTTTGCCGTAGCCGAAGAAGACCTGCGGTTCAGAGGACCTGGAGACTACTTCGGCACACGGCAAAGCGGCCTGCCAGATCTGCGGATGGCTCGCCTCTCCGACCAAGACCTCCTAGCCCTAGCCCGCCAGGAAGCATCGGCCCTTTTGAAAGAGGATCCCAACCTGGAATGGCCACAGCACAAAGCACTGGCACAGAACCTGTCAAACTTTGCATCCTCTCCACAGGGAGAGATAAGCTAGCACTTCAGACTGTGTTTACTCAGCGTCGTTGGTCGGAGACTGTGTGGCAGAACTCACAAAGGACTGGATCATGCTGGTAAACTCCATGGGGAATATGAATTTGGTGGCCGGGCCGCTTCCCAGATCCTTCAGAGTCTCAAAGTACTGAAGGCTCATCGTCCTGGCGTCAGCACTCTGAGCAACGGAGTTGATCCTAGCCAGGGCCGTGCTGAAACCCTCGGCTCGCAGGATAGCCGCCTGCTGGTCTCCCTCGGCGGTCAGGATTTCGGCCTGTCTTGATCCCTCTGCCCTCAGAATCGCCCCCTGCTTCTCACCTTCCGCACGGTTAATCGCGGCTTGGCGGGCGCCCTCAGACTCGGTAATCTCCGCTGTCTTTATGGCAGCGGCAGACTTCTCACGTTCCATAGCAGCCTTCACTCCGGGTGGTGGGTCTATCTCGTTGATTTCCAACTGGCTCACCTTGATACCCCAACGTCCTGTGACCTCGTCCATCCGCAGCTGAACCTGGTCCCTGATCTTCTCCCGTTCCGTCAGAGCCTCCGACAGTGTGGTGGAGCCGATGACAGCCCTCAAGGTGGCAAAGGAAAGGTTTATGGTGGCAACCCTGAAATTTTCGATTTCCAGGATCGCCTTATCCACCTGGTCTTCCAGGACACGGTAGTAGATCACAAAGTCCATGTCCACCACCACGTTGTCGGAAGTGATGTACTTCTGGGTGGGCACACGGTCAACCTGTTCACGTACATCTACCTTGATTGGCCTATCAATGAATGGAATCACCAATCTGATACCAGGCCCTCGCACACCTATGAGGTTGCCAAAGCGCAGGATGACCATACGCTCGTACTGGTTGACTACTCTCCAGAATACCATGTTGCCTCCTTTATTCTCTTGCTTTCACCACCCGGAGGGTAAGTCCCTCCAGGCCGATTACCTCCACACTCTCTCCTGCCTTGATCACCTCATCACAATCGCCAACGGCGCTCCAAAGCTCGCTTGTTAATTGCACAGTACCCCTAGGCAATAGGTCGTAGGTTACGATCCCAATCTGGCCTATCACAGTCTCAGGGATTGGGTCGCTGACTATCTGCCTAGATCTGACCATAGTCGCCACAAACCAACCGCCTCCGCTAAGCAACAGACCTACCGTCGGCAACAACACCCACAGACTCACTGAAACAGATGGCGCTGTAGGAGATGGAGCGCCAAAGCGGTCGAAAAGCAGAAGACCACCTATTACAAAGCTGATTATAGCGACTCCACCCAAAATGCCAAAACCTGCTACCTGTACCTCCAGGAACAGTAAGGCCATAGCGAGAAGAATGAAGGCGACTCCGGCCCAGTTCACAGGCAGGTTACCCAAGACAAGGAAGGCCAGAAGAAGGCAGATGACCCCCACAACCCCAGGCACTACCAGACCAGGGTTGAACAACTCAACGATGATGCCCAGGCCGCCTGTGGAAAGCAGAATAAAAGAGATGTTGGGGTCAGACAACACCATCAGCAACCGCTCAACGAAACTCATATTCAGACTGAGCACCTCTATTCCATCTGTTCTGAGAATACGAGAGCCATCCTGGGTTTCCACGATCATGCCGTCCAACTTCTGCAAAAGTTCGTCCAGGTCAATCGCAATGAGATCCACAATATTGAGGTTGTCGGCTTCCTGGGAGGAGTAGGCAATGGCATGGAGCACCGTTGCCTCTAGCTTTTCAACGTTCCTCCCACGGGTGGAGGCGATCTCCCGCATGAGCGCGGCCACGTCCTCCATTATTTTGCTCTTGATAGTCTCCGGCAGTTCCTCACCGCCTGTTCCGACGGGACTGGCTGCGCCGATGTTGGTTCCAGGTGCCATGACGGCAATATTGGCAGCGGCGGTTATGAAGGTACCGGCAGAAGCAGCATGAGCACCACCAGGTGCTACATATACAACGGAGGGTATATTGTCTCTCAGGAGCTTAGTCACCATGTCCCTAGTCGACGACAGTAGCCCACCCGAGGTGTCAAGACGCACTATAATAAGCTCGGCTCCATCCTCCTCCGCCTTGTCAACAGCCCCATCCAGAAAACCCGCTGTGACGGGATTTATGTCGCCGTTGATGTCTATGAGAACCGCGTGATGGTACTGGCCGAAGGTACTCCCAGACAAGCCTCCCGCAAATGCCAGGACTGATAGTCCCAGTATAAGACGGCGCAACAACGCTTTGGACGATGTCAAACAAATCCCCATTTCCAGACCGTCCTCCAAAAATCCATCATCCTCGCCCGCATGCTCACTGTCAACCTTACATCTAGAGCGTCATTCAGGTTTGTACACGAGATTCACCACCCCTTCCGGAATCACGAGAGAGTCAGTAAGTTTCCGCATGTTCACGGCACCACCACCAACGAACAAAGGGGCGCCGCTTCCCAAAAGCACCCGCATCAAGTAGAGCTCATAGCCCTAGTTCGCGGAAGGCAGGAATGCTCTCCGGCCCGCCTAAAAGCCATACATCACGGTCAGGGACAGGCCCTAGAAGGTGGTCAACAAGCTTCGCAGCGCGCTCATGCCACGGGATGGTCTGCGGATGGGGAGTCCCTATCAAGCGCGACGTGAGCACGAACGTGGTCTTCCCGTGATATGACCCATCGCCACATCCGAGATGTCTAATCAAATGTCGTACGCCCAATGACAATGGCGTTAATCTCTTGCGTGAAGCATCGCAACCATAGTGCTCAGCCTGAAAGGAATCAAGCCATCCAGCATTGCCGTCGGCATTCGCCACGTACCCATCACCACTCACAGCGATGTATACGCGAAACTTCACCGAAAATAACGTACAAAGCGAGGCAAAATATCAGAAGCTACCCGAACATTCCTATGGTACGGAAAAGACTACCTCTTGGTGTACTGAGGAGCCCTGCGAGCACGCTTGAGACCGTACTTCTTGCTCTCTTTAATGCGGGAGTCCCTTGTAATGAAACCGTGCTTCTTGAGGACTGGTCTGAGTTCTCCATCAGCAAGGAGAAGAGCGCGGGTAATACCGTGTCGCAGCGCACCAGCCTGGCTGGTCACACCACCACCGTGGAGTTTGGCAACAACACTGAACTTACCTTCATTATCGGTAACCTTCATCGGCTCCAGAATTGTGGATTGCCATGCAGGCCATGGGAAGGCGTCCTCTAATGACTTGCCATCTATTGAGAACTCCCCGCGACCAGGATACAACCTGACCTGGGCCACGGCAGTCTTCCTTTTCCCAGTTCCGTAATAGTAGTGTTGTTCTGTCATGTTAATTCTCTACCTTATTTTCGGCGGATTCCTCGGTCGACTCCTCAACCTTGGCCTGAGCGGACTCTTCAGCCAATTCCTCGACAGGTTGCTCGCTTACTTCAGCCTCAGCGGTTTCTTCTACAACCTCGTCGACAGGCTGTTCAGTTACCTCAGCCTCAGTGGTTTCCTCTACCACAGCCTCGACAGGCTGTTCGCTTACCTTAACATCTGCCACCACAGGTCTCTCAACCTCTACAGGCACAACCAGTACCTCTTCGCTGGCCATCTCCTTCACCTGCGCCCCATGTGGGTGCACCT
>CAUZOU010000023.1:0-15090 GCA_963581795.1 Dehalococcoidia bacterium
GGTAATGGAAGACTACCGCACAGGAAAGGGCGCAACCACCAATTGTTGGGTTACAACATTTCGGAAGCCCGCACTACCAGCGGGGGCCACCGCCACTGCGTCCACCACCACCACCACCACCACCACCACCACTGCGTCCACCGCCGCCGCCACCACCGTATCCTCCACCACCGCCGCCGCCACCGTATCCTCCACCACCGGACCCGCGCTCCTGACGAGCTCGCGCCTCGTTGACGGTTAGAGTACGACCGCCCATTTCCTTGCTGTTTATCCCTGAGATCGCAGCATTGGCTTCATCAGCGGTTGGCATTTCCACAAACGCAAATCCACGGGAGCGACCGGTTTCGCGGTCACGTACAACAGAGACTTCCTGCACTTCGCCGTGGGCCTCAAAGGCCTCACGCAATTCCTGTTCGGTTGTCTCGTATCCAAGATTGCCTACGTATATCCTCAATACTATCTCCTATAATTAAACTGCACAACACACACCTGCGTGTTGATCATCCTGGTTAGGTGGATAATAACCCCCCCATCCAAATAAGACTTCTTACCAGCCAGATCGTGCGGCGGGGCGTCTTTGACTAAAGCAATCGCTGCAATAGACTGGCCGATCGCCACGTGGTACGAACGGTACGGTGGTTTCCTTGCCACACTCGGCACACGTTACTGGGTGCGCCTCACGCGGGCCCTGGTCATATCCACCGTTTCGCTCGCTACGCCGCATCTGACGGCAGGAGGCACAGCGCTTTGGCTCGTTTGTAAACCCCTTCATTGCATGAAACGATTGATCGTCCGCACTGAAGGTGAACGGCTGTCCACAGTCCTGACATGTAAGGGTTTTATCTTCGTATTCCATCAGTGATCTCCTTTCTACTATTAGTTGGCTAGAGACTGGTCACCGATACCGAAGATGCTCAAGACGTTCCGGTGGGCGCCAAGGACACCATTCAGGGGCCGAGGAGGGCACAGGGGACGTTATGATGAATCGGGGTTTGGGACTCAAAACACTGCCACCGATGTACAGTATACCACAAGATGTAAACAATCACATCTATAGCAAGCAATCACTCTCTCTCAAACTGGTGTCCAAGCGTGTGTGATTAATCTGAAAACCACTATATGGCTCTGGATCCCCAAATGGCAGACCCCAGCCTAATCATGGTTGCGCCTTCTTCAACGGCAACCTCAAAATCCTCTGTCATACCCATTGAGAGTTCAAGAATCGCATCACGATAATGCTCAAGCCGACACACTCCGTCTCGCAGATCCCTGAGCATCCTGAAGTAGGGTCTCACCGCCTCAATATCCTCTAGGTGTGGAGGAACAGCCATAAGTCCCATCAGTTCAAGATTCTCACACGTGGCTACAAACTCAGCCATCTCCGCCACCTGCTCCATAGTCACACCTTCTTTAGTCGACTCAGAGCCTACATTTACCTGAATGTAGATTGCTACGCGCTTATTAAATTCACCAGCAATACTATCAATCCTGGAGGCCAGCCGGACGGTGTCAACCGACTGAATAACGTCGAACAGTGCAACTGCAGGTCTCACCTTGTTGGTCTGAAGATGCCCAATTAGATGGAGGCTGACCAATTCATCAGGCCTCTCTAGCCCCTTGAACTTGGTCTCAGCCTCCTGTATCCAATTCTCACCCACATGACCAATACCCAGAGCAATGGCCTGCAAAATCCTCTCCCTCTCCACTTGTTTGCACGCACCGAGCACAGTCACTAGGCTCGCGTCGCGCCCAGATCGCTGAGCAGCCCTGGCGATTCTTTCGTAAATCCCATCTATACGACCGCGAATATCCTCTTTTGTCATAGTTGCCCACCATCCGTTGCTCGCTTCCACATACCTGACAAAAACTCTACGGTATCAGGAGCAGCTTCCCTGTGGTCAAACGCCCTTCGAGTTGCCGATGTGCCTCAGCGGCGTCACTCAACGAGAACTTGCCGTGGATGCGGAGGTCAAGCTTACCGGACTGGACCCATCCCAGCACATCGCCAGCACGTTGAAGCAACTCCTCCCGCGTAGACGTGTATACACCCAACGACGGACGAGTCAAGAAAAGTGATTTCCTACCAAGCATGGACGGTGAAATGTCAGGTACAGGGCCGCTGGCCTGGCCGTACAGGGCCATGTAGCCACGAGGAGCAAGAGACGCAATGCTCTTGTCGAACGTGGTGAGGCCAACGGCATCGTATACAACCTGGACACCTTCTCCAACTGATATCTTGTCAACCACCTCGGCAAAGTCCTGTTCAACATAGTTGATAACGTGGTCGGCACCGGCAGCGGCCGCCAGTTTCGCCTTCTCATCTGTGGAGACAGTTGCAATCACCCTAGCACCCAGAGATTTTGCCATCTGAGTCAGCAACAGACCGACACCTCCAGCGGCCGCGTGGACAAGGCAGGTGTCTCCTGGCTTCAGGGGATAGGTAGAGTAACAGAGGTAGTGAGCAGTCATACCCTGGAGCATCACGGCCGCGGCCGAATCGGCGTCTAGGCCTTCCGGCAGCTTCACCAAGCGCCACGACGGCACAACCACCTTCTCCGCATACGACGCCCCGGCTCCCGTATAAGCCACTAGGTCGCCAACCTGAACCTCTGTAACGCCTTCTCCGACCTGAGCAACCACACCCGCCCCCTCACCTCCGGGGATCGTGGGAAGAGATGGAGCATTCAGGCCGGACCGGGCATAAACATCCATATAGTTAACACCGGAAGCCTTAATATCCACCAACGCCTGTCCCGGCCCGGGACTGGGGTACGCAACATCGGTATATTTGAGAACCTCCGGACCACCGAACTGTGTAATCTGTATTGCCTTCATTTTATTCCGCCTTTCTCATCTGCATTGCGCGACCGTTAGACCATCATGATTTTTTGGCAGGATATTGTTCCCTCATCACCAACTCCACAACATCCAGAGCCGCGTCTATGTCGGCCTCATCTATGCCATAGTGGGTCACCATCCGCACCTTGGGCCCATAAGGGTGATGCCCCTGTACTCCACGCTCTTCAATGCGACGCAGGAAGCCCAGAGCATCCCCGTCGGCCATTTCAAACATGACAATGTTGGTCTGAACCCTAGCAGGGTCCAGAATGATGCCTGGAATACGGCTCAGCCCTTCCGCCAAACGCCGAGCGTTATGGTGGTCGCCTGCAAGCCGTTCCACCATCTCCTCTAGAGCCACAAGAGCCGCCGCCGCAAGGACACCAACTTGCCGCATTCCTCCTCCAAGGCTGTTGCGAACACGACGCGCCCGCTGAACAAAGTCCTTGGTCCCACAGATGATGGACCCCACAGGACAACCAAGTCCCTTGGAGAAGCAGAACATCAGCGAGTCCACGGATCGCACCAATTCCCTGGGAGGTATTCCCAGGCTCACAGCGGCATTGAACATGCGGGCTCCGTCCAAGTGCACAGCTGCATCCCACTTGTGTGCAATCCCTACAATTTTGTCGGTGTACTCGGGAGTGATGACAACGCCGCTGCACCTGTTATGAGTATTTTCAAGGCACACCAGAGCGGTGTTGGGAAACCTTGACGACAAGGGACGAATGGCCGACTCCACCATATCTGGGTCAAGTGTACCATCCTCAGCATTGGGTAACTGACGGTATGCCACTCCTCCAAAGGCAGATGCACCGCTATACTCGTAGAGGTAGACGTGGGACTGGTCTCCCACAATAATCTCATCTCCACGCTGACAGTGGCTCAACACAGAGGCCAGATTGGCCATGGTGCCACTCGGCACAAAGAGGGCGGCTTCCTTGCCAAGCATCTCGGCCACAACCTCCTGCAAACGGTTCACCGTTGGGTCGTCGCCCCAGCCGTCATCGCCAACCTCGGCGTTGGCCATAGCCTGACGCATAGCTGGTGTAGGATGTGTAACAGTGTCACTGCGCAGGTCAATCTGGCTCATAAGCCTCCTCCTCTAATGAGAGTCATTTTAACAGCATACCTTTCCATGTGCCAGGCAACCCAACGTATCCGTCTGTGTACGACCTGCACGAACTGGCATGGTAAATACCGTAACTGATATACTGCCGGTCATAAGCTGAGACCTGTGCCCTGCACACTGCGTCCGGGAGTATCGACTGCACTTCCCATCAGCGCCCGTACAAAGAGACTTCTCATTCAAAATTGGCCTGGAATCAGGGCCACGGACTTGGATTAAACGTGTGAACAATAAAAGTAAAAGAGAGCGCGCTCTTTATTTAATAGGAATTCCGGCAGGCCACGGCGCAGTGGACGCTGGAACCGCCGCTCTCTGGATAATTGCGCCCGCCATCGCCGCAAGCATGGGGCTCACCTCAACCCAGGTTGGGCTTATATTCACCGTCATCGCTGTCTCCGCAGGAATCTCCCACATCCCGGCCAGTCTGGTTGGAGAGACAAGGTTCCGTGGAGTTTTTCTGCTCAGCACCTTCTGGTGGGTGGCAGTGGCATATCTTGCAGCGTCCCTAGCGCCGGGCTATTTGGCACTCCTAGTCTTCGTTGCAATGGCGTCATCGGGAGCCGCGTCGTGGCACCCAGTTGCCATGGGCACACTGGTAGAACATATGCCGGGACGACGCGGTGTCGCTCTGGCAGTTCACTATGTTGGCGGGTCAATCATGGAGATACTGGCACCAATTGTCGCAGGGCTACTTCTCGCCATTATGGACTGGCGCAGTGTAATTCAAATCACGGTAATACCGGCTCTGATTATGGGGGTGCTCTTCCTACGACTGCACCGCTGGATACGCCCGCCAACAATGGGTTCCGTGTCGCTGAAAGACATGCGGGCCCAGGTCGGATTGGTCTGGAAACCAGCCAGCATGGCAGGCCTGGGTATCCTGGGACTTCACAGCATGGCAATGGTAGGCCTGTGGAGCATGACACCGTTATACCTGATTGAAGAGCGTGGACTCTCATCCGGCATGGCGGGGGTGCTATTCTCCATCATGGTCCTTGCCGGGAGCCTGGGCGCTGTGATCCTTGGCCGTCTGTCTGACAGGCGAGACCGCAAGATTATGACAGTGGCAGTCCTCGTGGTTGGTGCGACCTCGCCGCTTCTAATCCTATGGGCCCCCACCCTACCGGTGCTCATTGCTGCCCTAATGCTGGCTGGACTGGCCATTATGGGCCTGTTACCTACCCTTATCGCGACTGTCCTGAGCATCGTTGGTGGGCGTCAGATGGTAATGATTGGTCTCATCATGGGTACGGGCGAGGTAGTAGGTGCTATGGGAGCATTACTGGCAGGAGCAGCTGGTGAGACAGACCTACGTCTGTCCCTAGTGGTGGTATCTGTCATAGACATCGGCAGCGCACTCCTCGCATCCGTCCACCCATTCACCCCAACCGTAGCAGATAGCACGGCTGACTAAGCCCCGTAACGCCACCGTGTAAAAGGCACATGACTGGCACAATGCCGTGCCTTGCTACATGTTATGGTCTGTGAACTTCTCTTGATCCGGATCCTGCAACCCGGCCTCTTTGAACTCCTGGCTGTATCGTTGGTAGTCCGTCGAGTACTTCTCCATAACCTGTAGATGACGCTCCATGACCGTACGCTTAACCTCAGCAGGGGCCCCCACAACAAGGGAATTCGGTGGGATTTCCACCCGCTCAAGTACCACGGATCCGGAGGCGACTAGTGAGTGGTGACGAATATTGGCGTACCCATTGACCGTAGCTCCGTTACCAATCAGGCAGTGGTCTTCCACGATCGTGGCATGACACATAACGCTATGCCCCACGGTCACGTAATCGCCATAGGTGCAGTCCTCGTCAGCATGGATCACGCTGTTGTCCTGAATGTTGACGAACTTGCCTATCTTTATCTTGTATCGGTTGGCTCTGATAACGGTGCCGGGCCAGATGCTTGAGCCTTCCCCTATCTCCACGTCGCCAACAACATAGGCTGCTTCACTGACAAAGGCAGTTGGATGAATCCTTGGGGTCTTGTCTCCAAAGCTCCGTATCACTGTACCCTCCTTCTTAGTCCGGTACTCATCTTAAGACCTTGGCGAAGTGCCAACGTGCGGCACAATAATAGCCCCGTTCCTTAGAGTTGCTCTTGACCTTTCGATGGCCGTTCCTGGTAGTAATCCGCAATATATCGAAGGTCAGCCGGGCCAATACCGGCCCAGTCGATACTCTGGGCCGTTTGTCTCAGTATACCGACCATCAGAACAACCTCCTGAGTTAACTCACCACTTGCGTTATCGAAAGCAGTTTCAAACCACACCACAGTCACCCTTTGTGCACGGTTGTCTGCAAACAGATCCTCCAGTACGGCCTTGCTGTAACTCTGCAATATCCCCATGCCAGACTCGTTCTGTAGATCAATTCCATCCGACTCTATGCCGACAATTGGGTCTTCAACGGAGTCGCCAAACTGTGTACCCATATACTGAACCTGACCAGCTCCTCCGTACTTGCTCAGGGAAGCATTCACGCTGTTAGCTATCCATTGCTGGTAAGCCTGGTCTTCAAGAACGGTATTAGTCTCGCCAGGATCTCCACTGCCGTCTAATAAGCCCAGCAGGGGTAACAACGTGGAAACAATGAAGGCCAGAACCATGAGCGCTCCGCCGAGCTTCAGAATCGGTATGCCAGACTTCTTCGGCGACGAAGCCTCATCATCGAAACGCCTACCCGCCAAATCCTCTACATCACGTGGGTCAGGAAACTCCCAGTCCTCATACTCATCGCTAGGGTCGGGACGTTTATTCAACATAGTAAGGTTGTTCTACTTAAGCAATGAATGAGGCAATCACGACTGCCTCATTGCCCTTAATCCAGATGAGAATTCCCGCGTCTAGATTCACTGAATTAGAATCCATATACACGACAAGCTTAGGTGATTTTGGTCGGGGTGGTCGGATTCGAACCGACGACCTCTACGCCCCGAACGTAGCGCGCTACCAACTGCGCTACACCCCGACGTTCCCCATTATACCTCGCCTTCCTCTATAACTTCCACCGCTGAGGGATCAACTTCAGCATTCCTTGCAAGTTCTCATCCATCTAGCATGGAGATATCGGCCCCATACATGTCTTTCAGGACTTGCAGAAAGGCAACCAACCCGGTGCTGTAATGCTGTGCGCGCCGCACCATAACCGAGGTAGGGAGCGACACCAAGTGTCCCTCCTTCAACGGTATGAGGCACAGACTGCCGCGCTCCAACTCATGCCTCACGCTGCTGCGTGGCAGGAACGAAATTCCCATGCCAAGCTCAATCAGGTGCTTGGTCGCCTCGATGCTGTCAAGGGTCATTTCCACCCTTGGCGATATGCCGGCCTCCCTGCACACTTGACCAATGAGCACAAAGTAGGAGGAGTCCCTGTCATATAGGATCAGGGGTTCACGCGCGACCTCGTAAATGCTAGCCTCACCTCTTATAGCAAATGGATGCTGTGGACTAGTGGCCAGACAAATATCTTCATCGTAGAGGTGTATTGTCACCACGTCCGGGTGAGTCAGCATACGCGACATCCCAACCTGCACTTCCTCATCCGCCACCATCTGAAGCACATTTGATGAACGTCCTATGTTTATATGCACCTTGATGCTTGGATAGTCTTGGCGAAACCTCTCCAGAATGGAAGGAAGGGTATATGTGCCTATAGCCCGTGCCGAAGCAATGTGCAGAATGCCGCCGGAAGCATCCCGCGTGGTGTCTATGAGGTCGCGTCCCTGCCGCAGGGCTTCAATCGCACGCTCAGTATATGGACGGAAAGCCTTGCCCATCTCCGTCAGACGCACGCCACGGCCCATACGATGAAACAGAGGAACCCCCAACTCCTGCTCCAATGCATGCACTCTTGCACTCAGAGAGGGCTGCGATAAAAACAGTGTCTCCGCAGCTCGCCGAAAACTCCCCCGCTCCGCAGCCGCCAAAAAGGCTTCCAGTTGTGCCAGTTCCATCAGATTCCCTCCTAAGCATGGGGAGGGCCATTTCCCCTGCTTGTTTCTCAGGCACTATCCATGTACCTTGCTCCGGCCAGTGATAGGTTAAAACTATCACTCCAATAGGAAATACTACTCTTGCATTATATCTCATATTCAGTAAACTAGATAACGCACATTCTTGTTGCGCTTTTCGTATTTTCGTATTTACTCCCAAACAAACGTACAGAGATGAATATTAAGGAGGTAGCATATGAATAACCACCAAGACACCGCTCAGCAGGCAAAGGAACTTGAGGAACGCTGGGCTACAGAACCACGCTGGAAAGACGTCAAGCGTGACTATACCGCACAGGATGTTATAAAGCTGCGAGGCAGCGTAATGATTGAGCATACCTTGGCACGGCGTGGTTCAGAGCGCCTGTGGCGCCAACTGAATGAAGAAGGCTACATAAGAACCTTCGGAGCATTGACAGGAGCACAGGCCGTCAACATGGTCAAGGCTGGCCTACAGGCCCTCTATCTGAGTGGCTGGCAAGTTGCTGCCGATGCCAACCTGGCATCTCAGACCTTCCCTGACCAGAGTCTGTACCCGTCAAATAGCGTCCCTGCAGTGGTCAAGAGACTCAACAACGCCCTGATGCGCGCCGATCAGCTCCAGGCACTTGATGGCGACACCGACATAGACTGGTTCGCCCCAATCCTAGCAGACGCGGAAGCCGGCTTCGGAGGAGCCATCCACGCTTTTGAGTTGATGAGAGGCATGATAGAAGCCGGAGCTGCTGGAGTTCACTACGAAGACCAGCTTGCTGCGGCCAAAAAATGTGGGCACATGGGCGGCAAGGTACTGATACCCACCAACATGTTCATCCATACCCTGAATGCGGCGAGGCTCGCAGCGGACGTCCTTGATGTACCAACCATATTGTGCGCTAGAACAGATGCACGAGCTGCCACACTGCTCACCAGCGACATAGACGACAGGGACAAAGAGTTCGTCACCGGTGAACGGACGCCTGAAGGCTACTACGTGATAAGAGACGGATTCGATGCCGCGGTCGCCAGAGGACTATCGTACGCGCCATATGCAGACCTGCTGTGGTGTGAGACCTCCGACCCCGACCTTGACGAAGCAATTGCTTTCGCTGAGGCAATTCACGCCCAGTATCCCGACATGATGCTGGCATACAACTGCTCGCCTTCCTTCAACTGGAAGGGCGCGCTGGATGACAAGACCATAGCCAAGTTCCAGGACGAATTGGGCAAGGCAGGCTACAAATTCCAGTTCATAACACTTGCCGGCTGGCACATGGTCAACCTGAACGCCTTTGAGTTAGCTCATGAGTACCGGACCGAAGGCATGACTGCTTATGTGAAGGTGCAGGAGCAGGAGTTTGCCAGGGAAAAGGATGGCTACACGGCCACCAAGCATCAGGCAGAGGTTGGCGCAGGCTACTACGACGAAGTCCTGCTCAGCGTCAGCCCTGACCTTGCCGCCACCGCTGCCCTGACTGGCTCAACAGAGTCGGCTCAGTTCAGCTAGGCCGGCACATAGAGGGAACTCTCACTGATAAAGCAAAAAGCAGGAGTCAGGCAAGTTGCCTGGCTCCTGCTTTTTTGTTCCTCACAAAAGGAGGCTGCTGTGTCACCGAACATGCATCTCACAAAGGATAAACGCTCTAAAATCGAGACCCTAATACTGGCCTTCGACAACCACGGTTGCGGCCTCGGCCTAGACATACAGGCTCAGACAGCCCTCCTACCATCGTAGATAAGGCAGAAAATACCTAGCTCTCTTATAGAAGATCGTGGTGGTAACGTCTAAAGAAATATCTCACCCTGCCCGCCACACATAAATCATATTGACAACCATATACCCCTTTCCTATACTAGTATCTGCTTTAGCACTCTATGGGCTAGTCTGCTAAATCTTCGCGCTCTAATAACAGCATTCATAAAAGGAGGAAGTAGTGGCACGTACATATCAACCATATGGAGACCGGGTGATAATCAAACCCGCTGATCGAGAAGAGGTATCCGCTGGAGGAATCCTTCTCCCGGACACCGTTCAGGAAAAGCCTCAGGAAGGCAAAGTAGTGGCCGTGGGACCTGGCCGTACCGCCGACGACGGAAAGCGCATAGCAATGGAGTCCAAGGTGGGCGACCTTGTGGTCTATTCCAAGTACGCAGGAAACGAAGTTAAAGAAGAGGGAGAGGATTATCTGATCCTGAGGGAAACCGATATCCTCGCAAAGATATCTTAGTCAAAGTTTGTTGAAGTTGATAAGGAAGGAATAACATGGCAAAACAGATTAATTACTCTGAGGACGCTCGGAAAGCCCTTAAGGCCGGCGCAGACAAGCTGGCCGAGACAGTAAAGGTAACCCTGGGGCCGCGTGGCCGCAGCGTCATCCTAGACAAAGCCTTCGGCGCTCCCCTAGTGTGCAGTGACGGCGTCACAATCGCCAAGGAAATTGTCCTTGAAGACCCGTTCGAGAACATGGGCGCACAGCTCATCAAAGAGGCGTCCAGCAAAACCAATGACGTGGCAGGAGACGGCACAACCACCGCTACGGTGATAGCCCAGGCCATAATCCACGAAGGATTCAAGAACGTCACAGCCGGAGCCGACCCCATGTCCATCAAGCGGGGAATCGATAAGGCCGTGGCGGCAATAACAGTTGAAATAAGGAAGATGGCCCGCCCGGTCGAGGGCAAAGAACAGATTTCCCAGGTGGCGTCCCTTTCTGCCCATGAAGAGGCAATAGGAGAACTGATTGCCGAAGTGATGGAGAAGGTTGGAAAGGACGGAGTCATCACTGTTGAGGAGTCAAGGGGGCTCCAGTACGAAAAGGAGTACGTGGAGGGAATGCAGTTCGATCGCGGCTACATCAGCCCTTACTTCATCACCAACACAGAGCGCATGGAAGCTGTAATAGAAGACCCCTACATTCTCATCACCGACAAGAAGATAACAGCTGTATCGGATATGCTCCCGGCCCTGGAAAACGCCCTTAAGGTGACCAAGAACGTGATCATCATAGCCGAGGACGTGGAGGGAGAGGCACTGGCGACTCTGGTTGTGAACAAGCTGAGAGGTACACTTAGCCCCATTGCCGTCAAGGCACCCGGGTTTGGCGACCGCCGCAAGTCTATGCTAGAAGACATGGCCATCCTCACTGGAGCCAACATCATCAGCGAGGAAACAGGACGCAAGTTCGACTCCGTAACCGTTGAAGACCTTGGGCGGGCCCGCCGTGTGGTAGCCAACAAGGAAGAGACCACCATTGTAGGAGGCGCAGGCTCAGACGACGACATACAATCCCGCATCAACTCAATCAAGAGTCAGATAGAAGAATCCACCTCGGACTACGACCGAGAGAAGCTTCAAGAGCGAATGGCGAAGCTGGCCGGCGGTGTGGCCATAATCAAAGTGGGAGCCGCCACAGAGATTGAGTTGAAAGAGAAGAAGGCCAGGGTGGAAGACGCCCTGTCTGCTACCAGAGCAGCAGTGGAAGAAGGTATTGTACCTGGTGGCGGAGTGGCCATAATACGGGCGCTGGATTCCCTCGATGCCCTTGAGCTCAGTGGAGATGAGGCAACTGGGGTACGCATTTTGCAGAAGGCCCTTGAGGCTCCCATCAGGCTCATCGCTGAAAACTCCGGCTTTGAAGGATCTGTGATCCTTAACAAGGTACGCGAAGGCAAAGGCGACTATGGCTTCGATGCTGACAAGGAAGAGTTCAATAACCTCTTGGAGCACGGTATCATGGACCCGGCTAAGGTGACCAGAGCGGCAGTTGAGAATGGCGCCAGCGTCGCAACCATGATCCTCACCACCGAGTCACTGGTGAGCGATATCCCTGACAAGAACCCAGCCGCACCCGCCATGCCTCCAATGGACTACTAAGAACGACTAAATACACACACACACACACACACTTAGAACGCTTCTAAGAAACCTGGCAAAAGAGAAGGGCCACTCCATTAAGGAGTGGTCCTTCTCTTTTCAACACTATCTTATTCTATGGTTATCTCAAGATATTGATTCGCATAAACCACAAGCCCCACACGCGGCTACAAATTACTTCTCGGTGTGCCGTCAGCAGGCAGGGTAAGTGCCTCCCTCTGCCGGCGCCTGCTCGCCTGATACAAAAAGAAAACCACTCCACCCAACATCACAATGCTCAGATAACTTATTGAGCGGTCCAGCAAGGCCACAGAGACAGCCTCGCTTCTAGTTAGGCTGAGGGTCAGAAGACCAATAATACCAGGCTCTACTATTCCCAATCCCCCTGGCGTTATCGGCACTGTGGTCAAGATAGCATTAGCCAGAGTCACAAAAAGGATCAGAGATAAGCTAACCGTCACCGAAAGGTCCAAGGCCTGAATAACAAACAACAGCCGCCCCACCTCCGTAAACCAGATCAGAAAGCTAATAAAAAGCAGGAGAGGTAGCTGCTCAAAGCTCCCCAGAGCGCCCTGATGGAATCGATCATAAGAACTTCTGAGGCGTGCAGGAAGAAAACGGGCTAGTCGCATACCAAATTGCTTCATGACAAACAGACCTGCCACCGACGCGAGCACCAAAAGGAATGCAATCACCAAGAACAGTATCGTACCACCAAGGTCGCTGGCTCCATACAAGGCCAGAGCAGCCACCACAAGGAGGATGAATATCATCACAACGTCCAGCACTCGTTCCGCCAGCACCGTACCAATTGTGCGCGAGAAACTGTATCCCGTAGCATCGGTGAACACATACGCCCTGTAAGCGTCTCCCAAACGAAACCAGGTGATGGCATTGGCAAACCATCCAAGGAAGATATATCGGGAGCAAGCCAGGACAGAGGGCACTTCAAGGGGAGAGTCCTCGGCATTGCTTGCGCTCCTCAACATGATCTGCCAACGCATACCCCTGAAAATAAAACCCACGTAGTACGAGGCAAATGCAACACCATAGAGATAGAGATTACTGTCCTTAAGCATATCCCATGTAGCTTCCCAGTCTATATCGAAGCGGGTCACCAGGAAGACAAGAAACATCGCCGCCACAACAAAGGACACTAGGGTAGGGATGGAAAACACCCGCCGCTTCAGAGATATGGGCTGACCTCCGTTAGAAGAGGGCGCGTTCAGAGAAGAAATTACTGTGCCTCCATTGAAATATTCGGGAAGTTCATAGCGGACGCTTGGCTGGAATCCCAGGCCTGCGTGGATAGCTGGATGGTGATTCGGAGTTTTTCGAGAGGACTACAAGCCATCGCTGCTCACCTATTTCCTCCAGGTCCACTGTTTCTATGCTTTCCAACGTCCCTCCCAAAAGGGATATGGCCCTCTCCGCCCTCTTGAGCTCGTCATCTACTCCAAATTTCTTCTGTGCCACTACCCTGCCTCCCGGTTTACAGAGCGGAAGGGTAAGCTCAGCCAGTACGCTCATGTCAGCCACGGCCCGTGACACCACGACATCGAAGTTACCCCTCATACGCGGGTCATGGGCCAGGGATTCTGCGCGTTGAGCACACACTTCTACTCCTTCAAGCCCCAGAGTGTCCGTCATATGATTCAAAAAGGCCGCCTTCTTACCCACAGATTCCACCAACGTCACTCGAAGGCCGGGATACAGAAGCTTCAGAGGCAAACCGGGAAAACCCGCCCCACTACCCACATCCATTAGCGTACCGTTTGCCACCACGTCTTTGGGAATAACCAGCGACACCGTTAGAGAGTCAAGGAAGTGCTTAGCCTGAACCTCGCTGTAGTCCGTTATAGCCGTAAGGTTAGTCCTTCCATTCCAGTCCGTCAGCTCGTTGAAGTACCGCTGAAATAGAGCTATCTGCTCCTCTTCGATATCGAGTCCCAGTCGCTTAATCCCCCTGAGCAGTACCTCCACTAACGTCACACTTCCTTAGTACCCGATGCTATGTGCTGTAAAGCGAAGGCATTATAGCACTCGTGCATATAGAAGTCATAACGTGCAAATGTGCATAGTTGCCAGTCCAGAAACGAAACGCTATGCTTGCACCCACTAAGAGTCGCCGATTCCCACGTGAACTTAATAACCCCTTTGCAATGAAACTCCAAGGAGGTACCAAGCGTGCAGAATATCAGCAGAGCAGCGGCCATCGTCGGTGTGGCAGAGGCTGACGAGATAGGATACCTGGAGAACAGAAAGTCCGACCTTCAGCTCAACGAGGAAGCATGCTACAACGCCATTGAGGACGCCGGCCTTAATAAGAGCGACGTCGATGGGCTCTTCGCCGCTGGCAACACTCTCGGCCTCGCCGAACACATGGGCATACACCCCAAGTTCACAGACAGCACCTCCGTGGGAGGCTCATCCTTTGTCATACACGCAGGGCACGCCCTTGCCGCCATCGCCGCGCCGGTTACTGTGAGGTCGCCCTCGTTACGCACGGCATGGCGGGCCACTCGCGCAGGTTCTTCGAAGGAAGCCGAGAGAGTGGCGCGGCCAACTCCCCAGGTGCCCAGTTCGAGAGTCCCTACGGCTTTATCGGCGCTCCCATAAACTACTCTATGGCCTGCGCAAGGTATATGCACGAGTTCGGTGAAGACCGCAGTCGTGAGGCGATGGCCGAGGTCGCCATCTCCACCGCGCAAGTGGGCAGGCCTCAACCCCAGAGCACTCATCCACGACCCAAAGGCGGAGATACCGCTGACCATGTCCTTTGATGACTACCACAACTCCCGCTGGATTAGCTGGCCCCTTCACCTGCTAGACTGCTGTGTGGTGACCGACGCGGGGGTGCCTACATCGTCACAACGCCGGAGAGGGCACGTGACCTGAAGAAACCCCCCGTATGGATTCTGGGCGCTGGTGAAGGCCACGACCACGGCATGATTAGCCAGATGCCAAGTCTCACATCCCTCATCGCACGTGAGACAGGCCCAAAGGCCTTCCAAATGGCTGGGGTGACCCATGACGACTTTGACCTAGCCATGATATACGATTCCTTCACATATACCGTCATGCTGACACTAGAGAGCCTGGGGTTCTGCGCCAGAGGCGAAGCAGCCGATTTCCTGCGCGGTCAGCGCACCGCCCCCGTGGAGACTTCCCCATGAACACCTCTGGTGGCGGCCTATCGTACACTCACCCAGGCGCGTACGGCATTTTCCTTGTCATTGAGGCCGTTCGCCAGCTTCGGGGAGAGTGCGGC
>CAUZOU010000024.1:0-15040 GCA_963581795.1 Dehalococcoidia bacterium
TCCAGCGTCTTCGAGATAGTATAATTGGAACACAAACTGACACGGGAGCGTGAGAGCGATATAACGCAGAACAAGGCAGACACTGTGGAAGAGTACAGGGCCAAACAGCCCGCGGACAGGCGTGCAGCACTTGAAGCGGTCCGCAAGGTAATCCTGGAGAATCTACCAGAGGGTTATGAGGAGTCCATGCAGTCCGGCATGATAGGGTATGTGGTTCCATTGTAGAGGTATCCCGTGACCTACAACAAACAGGCGTTACAGTTGGCCGAGCGCGTTCCAAAAGAACTATTTTCGCTGTACCTTATGAACGTCTGTGGCGACCCAGGGACCGAACGGTAGTTTGTGAATGAGTACGGGTCAAGCGGCAAGAAGCTGGACTACCTGCCGCTTGACCTGGTTGGAAAAGCCATAGCGCGGACATCGGTGGATGATTTTGTTGAGATGTACGAGGAGTCGCGGCCGAGAAGGTAACAATACGATTTATTCGAGCCACGCGTTGAATATCACTCTATATTTGCCGACTTAGCGAGGTTATGCCTAGCACACAGTATTCTGACATTCTCAACGAGAATACTTGTGCCACCTTTGAAGAAAGGAAACTCATGGTCAAAATGGAGTTGATATGTCGCACCACAGATAACACACCGACCTTTGTCTTGCTTGTAAACATCCTGTTTGATCCATGAACCAATCTGACGGCTGGTTGTGAGGTAAATACTCTCAGATGCACTTGGTACGCTTGAATCTATGTCAACCTATTCAAGTTGGAAACTGAAAACCATACGTTGACAATCTGCCAGAAATTCATGATCTTTCAGAATGTACAATCCCCTATCCGTCCAGACACCAGGGCGCATCTTTTCATAAACGCGAAAGATTGCAGATGGAACTGTTCCTTGCTTGGAGTCATCTACCCATGCAGCACATAGTCCGTTCTGAGTAGGCCTACTATTGGATTCAAACCGTGGCTGATCTAAAATCTTTGGGTCTGGAGTGTCTTTATCTCTACGAACATCATGCCTATCCTAAAGCAATACCGTTCCGTCCTGGCTCAATGCATCGACATATGGAGCATCCTAGCGCCTGGACATGAGAATAATCCAATGACTAGGCTGGGGATTGAAATACATACCACTCTGCAAGGACATGCAGTGACGACTGCACATATCCCATTAACTTAGAATCTCATCCTTGATCAGTTGTACATCCTCTTCACTCTGACTACCTTTCACATCCCCCTGAGCAGATCAACTCACTCGCTGGTAGCAGGAGGCGCGTCTGGGATGGGAGGAAGCAGGTCAGGATACTGGACGGCAAACTCTCGGTACAGCTCTTTGGATATCCCTATTGTGCTGCCACTGCCGTGGCCTGGTAGAATGAGGGTATCGTCTGGAAGCGAAAATAGCTTCTCGGTGATGCTTCTCAAAATCTGTTGAGTAGCCTCCATGCCTTTGCTCTCCCCCGGCGCTTGCGCATACAGGGTATCTCCCGTGAAGAGGTGGTTTCCCACTAGATAGCACACCGACCCTGGAGTGTGGCCGGGCGTGTGTATGACATGAACGTCAACGGTTCCAACATTGATGGTATCACCATCAATGACTAGGACGTCTGGTGATACCGGCATATCGTCGGCGTCCTCCGGGTGGGCGGCGATGTGAGCGCCTGTGGCATCGGCTATGTCCTTCAGACCCTCAACGTGGTCGCTATGTCGATGGGTTATGAGGACGGCTTCGACTTGAGTTTCCTTTGCCTGTTCCAATACGTCCTCAGTACCAAACGGGGCGTCTATGATGATGCTTTCGTTGGTCTCTGGGCATACTATGAGGTAGGCATTGTTACCCTCGTGGCCACAGAGCTTCCAGAATATTTTGAATTCTTTGTCATAGAGAAGTTCCATGTTAAACAAAATCCTGCATCATCAAATCTGCAACGTGCTTGCCCATACGAACGCTGTAATTGGTGCCGCGATCCTCAGGATAGACCTGGGTGGTATTGGCCAGGTACAAGCTTTTAATTGGCGTCCTGTGGTCGGGTAGCTGCTCAGAATAGTTGGTGCCTATTATGGGCTGTGCCGCGGCCACTTTGTGGTAGTGCCACTGTTCTATCCAGGAACGGTCGAACCGGGGGTTTATTTTCTTCAGATGGGGGATGTACTCCTCCAACAGGTCACTGTCCTTCATGTTGAAGAGAGGGCTGGTCTCGTCAAGGTAGTTGGAGATGTACAGAATGTGCTTGCCTCCGTACATAGACGGGTCGACGAAGTTGGTCTGCTCAATGAGGCCAACGAACGGGATTGAGCGGTCTGCAATGTTCAGCCAGTAGATGTCTGTCAGGGGTTCTTTGAGTTCCAGGATCACAAGGACGGCTGCTAGATAGTCGACACGCTGAAGCTTATCTACGTAGTCCTGGGGAAGCGAAGGGACAAGGCGCGGAAACACATAGGACGGTGTTGTAGCGAGCACGGCATCATAGGAGTGGATAACCGAATTGCCCCCAGCGTCCTGAACCTCCAACCCAGTGGCCCTGCCATCCTCGACTACGATTGACTTGACCGGCGTGGAGAGGTGTATCTCACAATCAAGCTCTTTGATGCGCTCAGCCAGCACCTCGAAGACCTCAGCGAAGCTGCCGAGCGGATAGCCAAGGCGTTCCCGCTGCATACCCTTGAGCCCCTTGCCGCGGGAGGCGAAGCGGGTTTGAATCTTCCCCCAGAACCAGGGCATGCCAACCTTGTCATAATGCGCTCCAAACTTACCCCTCAGCAACGGCCCCCACACGACGTCGTACACTCCCTTACCCGCGTACTTCCGTATCCACTCTGAGGCAACGAAAGGCTCCAGCTTACGCCAGTCCTTATAACGGCGTATGTAGAGGGTCACGAGACCGAGCCGAAAACGGTCGATGAGGCTGAGGGGCGTAAAGCGCAACAGGTCGGTTGGCGTCACGAAGTTGTATATTTTACCGTCGTAGAAAATGCCAACCGTCGACTCAATCCATGCCATCTTGTGGCCGAGGCCCAGTTCATGGATGAGGTCAACAATATCGGTGTCGCTGGTGAAGAGGTGGTGGTAGCCACGTTCCAGTCGGCCGCCACCGACATCGAATGTTGAGGCCTGGCCCCCAAGGAAGGGAGCGCCTTCGTATACCGTTGCCTGGTGTCCGGCCTTGCCTAGGTTGTAGGCCGCAGCCATCCCCGCGGCGCCTGCCCCGATTACTCCTATTTTCATGGAGGGTCCTCAGCTTTCAAGGGAGTTCCTGGAGAGTTATATGAGGATGGTCCGGACTGCGCACGACTCTCCCTGGTGAGCTGTCCGAGCGACATCTTATCCATCCACAGGAATGCAAGGCCAAGCAACGTCACCGGCACCAGCAGGGCCATGTGAACCACGATGGTGTACGCTCCGGCGGTACTCGCCTCAGCACCAAGCAAGGTCAGCGTGGCGGCGGCTGCAACTTCGAAAGTGCCGATGCCACCTCCGGCCGCTGGCACTGATGTTGCCAAATTGGATACGGATGTGACCAGCAGAACGACCCCAGCCATCTCGGCCAAGCTGAATACCTGATCAAGGTTGAAGGAGAAGGCGAGAAGATAGTACATCAATGCTTCCAGCAGCCACACGGGGAAGGAGAGAAGGAAGACGTCCAGAAGACGACGGGGGCTTTGCAGGACAGCCAGGCCATCGATAAACAGGTGCGCCAGCCCGTTGACCCGCGACCCGACCTGTTCAGGCAGCATGGCTGTTATACGGTCTACCAATGCCAGGAGCCATCGCGGCGAGGATGAAGCGACGACCATGAATGCGGCTATCAGCACAAAAGGCATGGACATGGCGAGAGCAAGAATCACCCACGGTATGCCAGCCCTTTCCCCAAGACCCTGAAGCAGGCCGGCCAGGGGAAGGAACATGGACACGAACACTGCTAAGAACAAAAGCGTGAGGCCATCGAAGACACGCTCAACGGCGATGGTGGCAAGTGCTGAGACCTTGCTGACCTTTTCTCTCTCTCCCAGGTAGTAGGCGCGCACAACCTCTCCCAGACGCACTGGAAGCAGATTGTTTGCCATGTAGCCAACCACAACCACAGGATATAGACGCGCTACTGCAAGTGTCCTCACTGGCGACAGAAGATACTGCCAGCGCAGGGTGCGGAAATATACGGCTACGAAGTAGACAAGGATGGCGGGAATGAGCAGAAAGTAGTCGGCCTCTCCCAGCTTCTCCCAGGTCTCTCCAATGTCGATGCGGGAGAAAAACAGGCCCAGGAAAAGGAGACTTACTCCAATGGCCAGCCAGACGCGGTAGGATTTAAGCAAGAACTAGACTCCGTGTTGAAAGCTTTATGACCACTGGTCAGGTAACCAGTATAGCTTCAAGGGATGAGGTGGGACAAGGAGGCATGGCACGTCCGCGCCAATAAACGCAGAACAGAAGGATCATTGATTGAAGTGCAAACCCCTACTCCGCCTTTGGGAAATAGGCTAAGGCCCTGTGATAGAGGAAGTCGATGTCGGTCTTGCGGTAGATGAAGTAGTCGAGTCCCTCACGCCACTTGTCCCTGCTAAAGAGGTTTGTGAACACGTCTCCTACACTGAAGCAGGGCTCCGTGGGCGTTTCGCGGCAGGGCTTGTACCCTTCGGCAGGCCACCACAAGTACAGGAACTCTTCCGCTGGTGCATAGTTACGCGCGTACTGAGCAACTCTCTGCTTATTGCCATCGCTGATGAGCAACACGGAGCCTTCGGGAGCTTCGGTCACACTGCTCATGTCGGCATAGTCCACGGTCTTGAAGTTCCTTAAGTACCACACCATGCCCCAGTATATGTCCTTGTCCACCGTCAGATGCAGGTCTTCTCCTTCGCCAGTTCTCTGAGCCACAGCCATGAGTTCATCCATAATTCTAGGCACATCGCCGGAGTCCTGAGCGTACACCAGCATCTCCGTGGGAACATCTCCATTGATATAGCTGGCCTGCCATCCTGCCCTGACAGCAAAGACCAGCAGCACCAATGCGAAGGAGAGCGCCACTACCCTCAGACCGCTGGACACGCCGGATCGCAAAAGCAGATGAATGCCAAGGCCTATCACGGTGAGAGCAATGGCAAGCAGTGCCCAAAACTCCAGGAAGTTCATGAAGTTTTCACGCTCTATACGATACAGAAGAAGCCTCAGCAACAGGTACAGCAGTAGGGCCGTCATTGGAACCAGATACAGGCCGCCGGCTCGCCATACACTCCGCCACGGTACGGCTTGTATCATATCTCCGATGAGCCTTCCTGAGAGGACGATCATTGGAAGTGCAATGTTCACCACAAGCCAGGGCATTTTCTCTCCCGCGACGGAGTAAAGCACGAATGTCAGAACAGTCCAGTACACAAGGAATCGGGTGAAGCTATTGCCCCTGACGGCATAGTAAACGATGGCCACAAGTGAGAAGAGAAACGGCAGTAGTTCGTATATGGGGATAATGACCAAGTAGTAGTACCAGGGCTGGTCGCCGCGGTTCACATCCTGCTGCACCAGCCAGTATCCAAGGGACTGCCACATGCCACTGCCGATTCCCACTATGTTGGTGAAGAAGGTGGTGTATAGAATCATCCACACTCCGTAGAAGACGGCTGCATAGCGCAACCACACACGCCTGTTCCAGTTGGTGCCTATCATGGCTGCGAACCACACAACCCCTATAACCACCAGAAAGGCGATGACCATCCCTTTGGTCACGGCCACGTCCTGTATGGTGAAAAGCAGTTCCCCGGAAGGAGCACCTATTGGGCCAGGCCAGGGCAATTTCTCAGAGTTGGCCAAGACTATTCTTGCACCTGTCAATCGGTCCTGGAAGAAGCTGACGACCGCCGAAGCCTGGGGGGCTGTCAGAGTAGCCAGGAGAACCATGAACGCCCCAGCGCGTGAGAACTCGGATAATCTATGAGGACCGCTTGGCCTGCCTAGCGCAAAACCGTAGCCAGGCCAGTACCGGTATTCACCCTGGTCTGTAAGAGACTGCCCTCGAAGGCGGTTAGGTCTACGCAGCAGCCAGGGAATCCAATCCGTAGATGAGACTACAATCAGGTAACTGCCAAGGACTGCCACGACCATGAAGGTGGTCTCCTTGGTGGCAAAGGCAAGGGCGAGGATGATCGCAGCCCAGTAGAGATAGCGCGGTTTTCCCTGGTCCATGAAGCGCCAGAGAAGCACAACTAGGGCCAGTGTCCACACAGCCATGATTATGTCATTGCGGGCATAACGACTGTAGAAGAGCATCATTGGTGAGAAGGCCAGCAGTGTGGACGTTACCAAAGCGCCTGCCGTACCAAGACGATGGCGCAGTAAGTACGGAACGCCCACCAGGGCCGTGCCGAAGATGGCGTACAGTACGCGTGCGATGTAGTCGCTATCACCAAACAGGAAGAACAAGACTGCGACTCCGTGGAACTGAAGAGGGCCGTGCATTAGGGGCGAGTGCTGAAAGCCGAAGCCATCGGCTAGGCGGGCGCTGTAGTACAGGTGCAGGCTCTCGTCGTAGCCAACGGCCCTTGAGCCGACGTCCCATAACCTCATAGACAGAGCAAGCAGGATAAGGGTTGTATAGGCGATGACTTCCCAGTGAGGTGACAACACGGCAATCAGGCCCATATTCTGCTGGCCCTGAAGTGAACCGGATGAGGATTCGTCGTTCATCATTGTTGGAAGATTACTCTCGTACACGGTATATGGTCACATTATCCTGGGAAAACGCCGTGTCTGAAAACTGCGCAAACTTGGGCAGTCCCTGGATTCCATATGAAGCTCTCTCTCGTAGGCCTATCACCACGTACTGTATATCGTATTTGTCCAGCAAGCGCAACGCTTCCGAGGTATCCAGGGTCTCATATATCGTTCTCACATCCTCTTCCCTACCCTCGAAAGGTTCGCGGGAACCGTGCCACTGGTGTTCGTGCCAGGGCCAACCAAGGACTGTTGGGAGTCCTGTGCTGCTAGATACTCTGCTAAAAGAACTCCAGCTGTTTCCAATCGCCTCCAGCACACCCTCGCCCTCCTTCCCGTTGTCCTGAAGCCAACGGATGGCGGCGTACTCGCCCGGGCTGATGCGCGCGATATAAGCAAGGCCGTCTAGGTTTGTATCGCCGCCGAACTGCCCGCTTTTGGTGAAGGCCGCCTCTACCGGGTAGTACAAGCTGGCTATGAAAACGATACCAATCAGGCCCCACCAGCCCCTCATCCCCAGACGAAGGAACCGGTGAGACGGCGTCTTCATTGAGCCGAGGAAGTATAGGCCAAAGGCCGAAGCGATGGCAAGAAGAATCCATGCCTGATAGTACACCTTGAATATGGTGTTCATCCGGTTGTGGAACAGGTCGTCCACACGGAGAAACTCCGGCCCCAATATCAGAAGCATGGCAAGGGATATAAGGGCTAGGGCGAAGACCAGAGCGGGGGATGCGCCGGATTCCACATACCGTATCAGGCTGTACAACGCGATAAAGAGAAGGAACACAAGGGGCATTATGTTCAGGAACCGTTCCAATACCACGACCAGCGGAGTGGTTGACCAGGTCAGTGTGCTCCACCCCAGTTGCCAGGCCATCCAGATGAAAAATGGCAGGAATATAAGGCCAAGCACAATAACCGCCCTTGGCCAGAATTGTTCTTTAAGAGATTCCACGACGGTTCCGCAGTCGGCGCAGAGGTTGCTTTGTGCCGCATTCTCTATGCCGCAGTTTGGGCACAACACTGTCGTGTTATCCGAAAACACGGACAGCACGCTATGTATCTGCCGTACAAGAAAGGGTATGAGTATCACTAGGAACAGGCCCCAGATGATGAGGAAGTGTATGGGGCGTGTGCCAATTTCGCCAACGGGGAGCATACCCGATGCCTGGCTGTCCATGCTGAGATAGTAAGGAAGGTACATGAGTATTGCGAAAAACAGCGTGACTGCTATTGGACACCAGACCAGTGAAAATACCCTTGGCCAGCTACCTTCTTCTTGCCGCACGGCCTTGAAAATCAGCAGCGCAGCCCACAGGACTGCAAATGGGACGATATCCCAAACGTTGATAAATGCCAGCGCTCCAAGGAGCAGCGCGGACACAAAGACCCTTCCAGGGTTGTCCCTCACCCATCGCGCTCCAATGTAGACCGGCATCAGGAAAAAGTTGAGGCTAAAGGTCACAAAGAGAAGAATAAAGGGAATGGACATGAAGTGTGGGTGCAAGTCTCCCAGAAGGAAGCTGAAGAAGGGAAACTCCGTTATGGTGTAGTCCAGACTGGCACCTTGAGGGCCGAGGCTGTCTATGACACGGCTGCCCCTCCACCACCACAGGTAGTCATTGGGACGCCATGAAGAGGCATCAACAGGTCCGAGGTCTTTTATTCCGATCCAGCCCCAGAACGACGCCGTTCCCAACTCTCGCAAACGCACGAACTCCAGAATGCCCTCCAGGTTGCTCGTCAGCAGCAACAGCACGGGAGCGAGGAGAGCGAAGCCAACCGCACGCATGGCAGAGGCCCCGTGAGCACGTATGAGGTTATACACAAGGCCAAAGGCTGCTGTGGCAGCCAGAGCCGGTATTAGCGACAAAGCCAAGTTGTAGGATATGCGTGTTGGAACGAAGCTCAACTCCGTGAGGTTGGCCATCATCAGATAACCGAAGTAGTAGTACGGTGCATCGCCTCCCCTAAGCCAGGGGTCCTCCGGAGGGAAGAAGTTGGCTAACACGGAGGCGTTGAGGAAGGCGAAGTCCATTGGCTGTTCAGTGGTGTTTATGGACGGGTCGTAAGAACGATATATGACACAGACCAGGTACAACAGGAGAAAAACGCCCTCGCCTACGAGGATGGATTGTCGTTCCCGACGTATGAACTCGATGATCTCTTCACGGCGGAGATACGCGTACCATCCGGAGACTACAGAAAACAGTACCAGGGCACCCCATAGCGTGTAGGGATTGGTCGGAACCAGATGAAGCGAGCCCAAGACCCACATGAACCATGACAGAAGCAGGAGTCCGAGGGGCTTAGCGACCGAGTACCCTCTATCGCCAAGGCGAGGCAGTATGGCGAAGGCCAGGGGGAAGGCCACGAAGCCAATCAACTCTATGACTAGGAGCCAGTATAGGACACTTACCAATGTTTCTCACACATGTCTTTTGAGAGTTCTTGAACTAGCCTGAAGATACCCTCTTAATCTCCCTTCAGGAGATGGGCCGTCAGGAAACAGGAGAAAACAACTCCTCCACGAACTCTCCAGGGTCGAAGGGCGCCATGTCTTCTACGGCCTCGCCCGTGCCGATAAAGAGTACAGGCACTCCCAGTTCCTGCACAATGGCTATGACAATGCCGCCTCTGGCCGTGCCGTCCAGCTTGGACAGGAAAACGCCTGTGCACCCCATGGCTTCGGTGAAAGAACGCGCCTGTGCCAGCCCGTTCTGGCCGGTGGTGGCATCCAGTATGAGAAGTGTCTCGTGGGGCGCTTCCGGGTCGAGGCGGGAGAGGACACGAGAGATCTTCTTCATCTCCTCCATGAGGTTGAGTTTTGTATGAAGCCTGCCGGCAGTATCCACCAGTACAACGTTGGCATCCCTGGCCCTAGCGGCCTCAAGGGCATCGTAGGCTATGGCAGCGGGGTCTCCACCAGGGTTGTGAGCGATTACGTCGACACCAACCCGCTGTCCCCAGGCCTGAAGCTGGTCTATGGCCGCGGCACGGAAAGTATCGGATGCCGCCAAGATGACACGGCTTCCCTGCTCTTTGAAGTAGTGGGCCATCTTGGCAACGCTGGTGGTCTTGCCAACACCGTTGACTCCCATTGCAAGGATAACCATCGGGCCGCCTGACGCCGGTGGCTGACCGCTATGAATGTTTGAACCACCGACAGACATCAAGAACACCATCTCCTGTTTCAGGAGATCGATGGCTTCGGATGCATCCGTAATTCGCAGGTACTTCGCTTCCTCCCGGACTTTTTCGATGATCTGAGTGGTGGTGGCCACTCCCACGTCCGACGAGATGAGCAACTCCTCCATGTCTTCCCACAGGGCCTCGTCCAGGCGGGAGCGTTGCACAATCTGGGTCACACGCGCAAACCACGACTCCCTGCTCCGCTTCATGCCGTCCTGTACTTTGTCGTGCCTTCTCAATAGCTTGAACATGAGTTTCCATATTAGCATGGCCCATTCTGAAGCCGCAACCTGAGTTCAATCGATTTTAACTTTCCCCTATTTCTGATACTATCGGCGAGGCACAATCACATAAGGCCAGGAGACTTGGGATGAGAGACATGAAGTTTTGGGAGAAGATCAGCGCTTTTCTTGAGCAGCATTCCGGTCGGGTAATTCTGGGAGTGATTGTAATAACTTCCCTCCTTGTCATTCCTCTACTGGCGATGGTACCGGAAGAGGATGCTTCGGGAGACCCCGGAGGCCTTGTGTTCGACCTACAGGCGGACATCGACCAACGATTCCCTCCATCGGTTCACGCCATTGGGGTAATAGTCGAAGCCCGCGACGGCGACATACTAACGCAGAAGGCACTTTGGGAGTTGTACAAGAACACCGAACATCTGCGTACCTCCGACCAGGCAGGTGAGTTGGCCCCACCGGACCTGTATTCTCAGCCATATCTATTCCCCTTCTACTATGCCGAAATAGAGCACCCGGCGGTTGGCATCTATACGGTGGCCGACGCCGTACAGGACGTGCTGGCTCAGGACCCTCGTTTAAACACCACTCTTGAGAATGCCAGTGACTACCAAGTGAAGCTGGCACTGCACCAGTTGTTCTCCGACTCCCGCGGAGAGGAATTCAGGAACAACCTTTCCGTTATGACCGTCAGTGAGGCTCGCTTGGTGGCCGGTCAGGAAATAACCTTCTGGCGTTCTCCGGCCATGCTTGCATTCGTTGTGGCGGACAACGGGAAGCTTGGAGGAGGTTCCATGCAGATTGGTGTTGGAGGGGGTGAGGTCACAAAACAGAAGGAGCATTTCAACCGCAATGTCCAGAAAGTCCTCAGAGGAGAACAGGAGAGCTTTCGTCTCTGGGGCATAGCCATAGACGTTGGACTGGAAACAGAGGACGAGTCCGGAATCGCCGGCCCATTCATCATGTTCACCCTCATAGCCGTGCTAATTGTGGTTGGCGTGAGCCTGCGTTCTTATTGGGCGGTGGCTCTGACTGGAGCAGGAATTGGGCTGATGATGATATGGCTAAAGGGCATCTCAAACCTGGTAGGTCTCAAATCCGGCATAGTCATAGATTTCATTGTGCCGATAGCGATGATCTCCCTTGGGGTGGATGCCGCCATCCATGCCCTGAGACGCTATGGAGAGGAAAAGGAGAAGGGTTATGAACCGCGGTTGGCATTGCGGTCCGGATTCGTTGGTGTCCTGGGTGCCTTGACACTGGCCATGCTGACCGACACGGTAGCTTTTCTCTCCAACATCACGTCTGGCATAGAGTCAATCGTCGGTTTTGGCATGGGAGCGGGAATAGCAGTGGCATCGTCCTTCGTCATACTCGGTGTTGTAGTTCCCCTTGCCATGATGCGCGTCGATATACTAATGGGAGGCGTTGCAGAACGGGAACGAGCGCCCTCACGAGGGCGAATGGCAAGTTTGTGGCAGGCCCTGGCTATGGGCCTGGCGGCCATATTCACAGGCGTCAGCATCATATTTCTGATAGCACTAGAGCCAACAGCCGGAATAGGTCTCATAGCCGCCTTTATAGTACTTGGCATACTGTTGCCACTTTTTGTTACTACCCGCATGAGAAAACGCATAGCAGTAATCGCGGCCGCACAATTGGTGTCCGTGGCCGCTCACGACGCTGGAATCCCGCAGGCAAAAGAATCGGCAACGCAGGCAGCACTCACCAACGCGGTTGTGGGACTGGCGCGGAGACACGCCATCACGCTGACTATGGCGGCAATCATCACTGTTGCCTCCATCTCCTTCGCCCTGAAGCTGGAGGCAACCTTCGACGTCAAGGATTTCTTCGACAACAAATCTGACTTTGTGGTGAGCCTGGACAAGCTGGACGAGCACGTTGGCGAGACCGCGGGAGAGCCTGCTCTGATATACGTCAAGGGAGACCTGACAGACTCGCGGGCACTTAAAGCTCTCCAACAGATGCTGGATGGCATGAAGGACAACACATACCTGGCCCGTACTGCCGACGGGGAGCTGAACATTAGCCCCAACATCTTCACCTTCCTGGGCCGTATGGTGAACAACGAGTACGCTAGGACACAGGTCGAGGAGGTCACAGGGGTGGCCATCACCGATGCGGACTGGGATGGCGTACCGGATACCAAGGCGCAGATTGAGGCAACATACGAATACATCGTAAGGTTTGGCATCCCACTGAATGAAAGTACAGTTGTTTACAACCACGCTCGCATCCGCGAGACCCTGTTCCACGACATCAGCGGTGGCGAAGAGGACGCGACCATCTTTGAGCTTGGAATTCCAGGCTCCAGGGAACAGTCCGTGCTGACGGGTGCCAGGAAAGCCCTGGAAAGAGACATCGCTATGTTAAGTGAGATTCCATCGATTTCTCTTGTGGGATTGACGGGATCACCATTCACCAGAGAGGCAGGGCTGAACGCCACCACTAGGGCACTGAGCGTCGCCCTGCCGATCGCGGTTTTGCTCTGCTTCCTCGTCATACTGATGTTCGTGCGCTCATTGAGGTACGCCCTAGTGACCATTGTACCGGTCGGGCTGGTGGTGACATGGCTGTACGCCTTCATGTATCTTTCAGGATTTGCGCTGAACTACGTAACCGCCGTCATTGCCGCCGTGTCCATCGGTGTTGGCATAGACTACTCGACCCACATGACACAGCGATTCCGTGAGGAACTGGCGAAGGAAAGAGACCGGTTCCAGGCTATACGGCAGGCAGCACGGGGCACTGGGATGGCACTGATCGGTTCGGCTGCCTCCAGCATCGTTGGATTTGCCATCATGGGTCTTGCTCCCATGCCGATGTTTTCAGCCTTTGGTTTCATCACCGCAGCGATGATATTGATGGCGGCAGCGGCGGCGCTCCTTGTGCTGCCGTCGCTGCTGATCCTGGTGACACCGACGCTGGAGAAGGACGCCTAAGCCAAATTGGGATACGTGAGTCCAGCATCCAGCATCCAGCATCCACTGATACTGTCCCAGCATGAGATGTGGAGCTTCAAGCATGGGTGCAAACTGGGATTCAATCATGTTGGTCGATTCCTCTCTAGGGATATCCTTGACCTTCCAGGCCCTCCAGACACCCTCCTTGGCAGAAAAATCCATAAACAACGCCGGCGGATACTGGTAACTCTCTACTTGCATGGCTTTCACCAATGATGTGATATTTGTCCCTGGTGAATTCCATCAAACTAGGCTCGTACTACTCAGCCACGGAGATAGGATGAACCGTGGGGGTCACGGCAGTGATGGCATTCCGGTTTGCATCTGACATGCAGCAAAGTATAGATAAGAAAGCAGCCAAAGCCACCAGACCTAAAGCTCTCACGTCTACCCCAGGTCAGCAACCCCAAAAACTTCCAGGGCTTGCTGTGCCGCTGTGCGCTCTCCGTCCACCTTTCGGTGTCCGGAGCCAGTACCCATGACCTCATCCGCCACGACAACTTCTATGGTAAAGATTCTGAGGTGTTCCGGGCCGGACTCGTCTATGGTGCGGTAGACTGGGGAGCCTTTGCCCATGCCTTGAGTCACCTGCTGCAACCTGGACTTGGGGTCTTTGGCAACGCCCTCACGCACCGTGTGTTCCAATTCAGATTGTAGAAGGCCAAGGGTGATGCCATAGGCAGCATCGGCCCCTTTGTCCAGCAGTACAGCGCCGACCACGGCCTCAAGGGCGGCTGCGAGGTTGGAGTCTCTATAACGTCCACCACTCCCCTCCTCTCCCTGGCCCATGTACATATAGGAACCGAGTGAAAGTCCGCGTGCCAATCTAGCCAGAGTCGCTCCGCGTACGATGGCAGAACGGAGTTCCGTAAGCTCTCCCTCAGCTATGTTCGGAAGGCAGTGGTACAGCTCCTGTGCGACCACAAAGTCTATGAAGGCGTCTCCAAGAAATTCCAGCCTCTGATTTGAGGCAGAGAAGGATAAGGGGTCCTCATTGACGGCTGAGGGGTGGGTCAAGCTCAGGGACAAGAGTCCCCTTTCGGCAAAGGACATGCCGAGGCGTTTTTCAAGTGCATCTTCGTGTTTCGAGCCAACTTTTGTGTTCATTGATCGAGATATTATGTCGCGTATTGTATGCTCACTGGATTCTTCGCGTCAAAGCGGCTCATCTTTCCGGGATGTCAGCAAATCTGAGAGGCTGCTGTCCTGCCTTATAGCCTGGCTAAGGTTGCGGGCGGCGTGGATGAGGCCGATGTGACTAAAGGCTTGCGGAAAGTTGCCAAGGAAATCTCCTGTGGCCGGATTCATCATCTCCGAAAAAAGACCAAGGTGGTTGGCACGTTTCAGAAAATCCTGGAACAGTTCCAAGGCCTTTCTCACCTGGCCGCTGAACAGGAGAGCTCCGATGAGCCAGAATGTGAGCATAGTGAAGGCCCCCTCGTCCCCCGTCAGGCCATCCTGAGTCTCCTCAGTCTTGTAGCGACGCACGAAGCACCCCTGCGCCAGCTCTTCGGTGGTGGCCTTTATTGTGCCCTGGATACGGTGGTCGTCCGGGGGCAAGAAACCAACAAAGGCAATCAGCAGATTGCTGGCATCTAGGGTATCGCTACCATACCGCTGCACAAAGGACTGCCTTCGTTCACTCCAACCCTTGTCCAAGACCTCTTCTTTGATGGTATCTGCCGTTTCCTGCCAGTGCTCAATGGGGGCAGAACGCTCAAGTTCACGCGCCATTCTGATTGCGTTATCCAGGGCTACCCAGCACATGACCTTGGAATACACGAAGTGTTGCAGGGGCCCCCTAACCTCCCATATGCCATGGTCTGGCCGCGTCCAATTCTCGCATACAACCTGAGCATACTCGTACACCAGGTCCCACAGATCGTTTGATATGTAACCTCCGTACCTGTGATAG
>CAUZOU010000025.1:0-14512 GCA_963581795.1 Dehalococcoidia bacterium
TGGGTGGTTGGCAGACCGCCGGCCCCGTTGCCCAGCAGCACTCCCACTCTCTCCATGTCTTCCCGATCCATGTCGAGGCCTGAATCTTCGACAGCCATGGAAGCTGCAGCTATGGACACCTGGCTGAAACGCGCCATCCTGCGGGCCTCTCTTGGGTTGATGTAGCGTGCGGGATCGAAGTCTGGGATTTCCCCTGCTATCTGGCACGGAAACGGGGATGAGTCGCAGAGGGTTATGGGGCCTATTCCCGAACGCCCCGCTTTGAGGCCTTCCCAGAACAGCTCCACAGAAGTTCCTAGTGGCGTGACTGCTCCCATGCCAGTGACTACAACTCTTATTCTATTTTTGTTCATGGCAACCCTTTCTTGCTAAGCATGGCGCTCCAAATTGCTGAATGGTTCCCGCTGCCCTAGAATATTCTAACAGTATATATTCATGAATTGGGGGGAGTTATCGTAGCTTGCGCATCGAAAACCGGATAGATTTCCGGTGTAATGCCTTTCATGTGCTCCCTGGCCTCTGCGGCCACAAACAGAGAACCGGTTATAAGGATCAGGTCTCCCTCTGCGGCCATGTCACGTGCCATATCGAGTGCCTGGGATATGGTGTCTGTAATGCGTACCTTATCTGTGTAACGTCTAAACTCACTGGCCACGCCACGGGGGGGTGTTGCTCTCGGATGGCGTGAATGAGTGGTGATTACTTTGGCTGGAGGCAGAAGTTTCAACTCGCCCACCAACCCTTCAAGGTCTTTATTTCCTGAGACCCCGACTATAAGCAGGACTCGACGTCCCGGGAACAGCGCTTTGACCGACTCAACCAGACGGGCTGCTGAGTGAGGGTTGTGTGCGCCATCGGCTATCAACAGTGGTCTTTTACTCAAGACTTCCAGCCTGCACGGCCATTCCACGTGTCGAAAGCCCTCCTCTATTGAGCCGTCATCGATCTTCATACCGGCTTCGATAAGGGCTTCGATTATACCAATCGCCACAGCGGCATTTTCCATCTGGTGTTTTCCGAGAAGAGGAATTTGCATGTGATAGTGGTTGCTGGCGGTGTCCAGCGTGAAGGTTTGGCCATCTAGTGAGGACTCTTCTTCATGCCAGCGTATGTCCTCTCCAGCCAAAACCAATTGGCTACCTTGTTGACGGCAAACGCCCTGCAGCACAGTCAGTGCATTCGGCCTCTGTGGAGCGCAGACCACAGGGACTCCGGGCTTGATGATACCAGCCTTCTCCGCAGCTATTTCCTCAATGGTGTCTCCAAGCACTTCGGTATGGTCCAGTCCTAGGGAGGTAATACCGCATGCCATGGGTTGCACCACATTGGTGGAGTCCAGTCGTCCTCCCATCCCTACCTCTATCACCTGTGCCCCTGTTTCCTGCTCTCTGAAGTGGTAGAAGGCCATTGCGGTCAAAAATTCAAACAGGGTCACACGGCTATGCTCTGTTTGGCTGACGACCTCCATGGTAGGCCACAACTCCTCGACTAGGCTGGCAAAGTCCTCCTCAGTGATAAGTTGGCCACCAACTCGTATTCTCTCACGGAAGGTATGCAGATGAGGGGAGGTGAATAGGCCGGTACGGTAATCTGCCGCATTTAGCACCGAGGCGACCATAGCCGCTGTGCTCCCCTTGCCCTTTGTCCCCGCGATGTGGATTGTTGGAGTTCCCAGTTGAGGGCCATCCAGAGCCGCCAATAGAGCACCGATACGTTCCAGGTCGTAACGCGCCCTTGTTCCTGGGATGGTGCTCGGACGTTCGTAGTCCACCATGCCCATGATCTGATCTATGGCTGTCAGATACTTCATTGCTTTTTCAGTGATCCCTTATGCGTTTGGGTATGAACCCAAGTGTGATTTTCAAGGCTTCCAGCCGGGATATACTGCAGATATATCCTATGTTGCCCTCTAAGTGTCTGGGTTTCATTTTAAACGTTTTCTCGACAGAATCCATGTCTGTAATGTTATCAAGTGCCAGCATCTCAAGCTGACTGGTGGTTGCCGGAGGATTTGGTGTTACGGCTTCCATTATACGGATGAGGCGCTTCATTATCGACAGGGGCATATGTACCTTGAATCGTCTGACATTGAGCGTGGTTCTTATTATATCCACGATTTCGTCGTAGGTCAGGTGATCGGGGCCTCCAATTTCTATTATCCTGCCGCCAAAGTGCGGGTTGTCCACCACCAGCGAGACCATAGCCCCCACTTCTTCTACGGATATGGGTTGTAGTCTAACCTTTCCGGACCCTACCACCGGGATCATAGGGAAGGCGCTAACCAGCCCAGCTAGCGTGTTGATGAACTCATCCCCGTCTCCGAACTGAATTGACGGCCTGAAGATGGTATAGTTCAGTCCGCTATTTATTACTGCCTGTTCGCCCTGCCACTTGGAGTACAGATATGGATAGTCCGGGTTGTCCTGTGCACCAATAGCACTGACGTGCACGAAACGATTGACGCCCGCCTCTTTGGCCGCCCGGGCGGCCATCTCCGTGCCATGTCTGTTGATGAGATCGAAGCTCTGATTTCTCTTCTCGCGGATTATGGCCACCAAGTGGACTACCGCGTCGACACCACTCATGGCTTTATTCAGGGCGGAGGGGTCGAGCACATCGCCGTAGGCCAATTCTACTTGGTAATCGGCTACTGCACGTGCTCTGGCAGCGGTACGTACAAGGCATCGCACCTCTTTGCCGCGTGTACGCAGGGCCTTGACTACATGTCTTCCCAGGAAGCCTGTGGCGCCAGTGACTAAAATCATACGGTTTTTGAAAGAATACCAGTCAAAGAAGACTAGCAGAGGGATTTCAGGGTGTCAACGCGGATGCGCTTCACTTACTGGTGGGATTCAATGGTCTTTTACACCTGAAGCAATCGTTATAATATTCACGGGACTGTATACGTAACTATTGAGCACGCATCCAAAATGTGCAAGGAGTCAGTATATGACCATTTTGTCCAGCGGTACCCCGGCCCTCGATGTGATTCTAGCTCGACTGCCAGCGGGCTTGAGGGAACACTTGGCTCGGGCGCGAGATAAGGCCGTGGAACTGGCTGCAATGCACGGCGCCGACCCATTCAAAGCGGGACTGGCAGCACTATCACACGACATAGCCAGAAACATGAAAGGGCCAGATTTGTTGAAGATGGCAAAGTCGTACGGACTGACTCCGCACCCAGTGGAGGAGAGAGTGATGGTGCTGCTCCACGGCCGTGTGGGTGCGGAGATTCTGCAACGTGAGTGCGGTATAGACGACCGTGATGTGCTTGAGGCGGTGCGGTGGCACTCCACCTTCAATAGAGGGTTGGGGTCTGTTGCCAAGATTGCCTTTCTGGCAGACAAGTTGGATCATAAGAAGGTGAGTAGATACCCATTTCTGGAGAGAATAGAACGTTTGGCGAAGGATGACCTGGATGTTGCTGTTCTGTCATTTCTTCAGGAGGAGATGACAGCCATGATGAGGGATGGGAAACTAATTCATCCTGCATCTATAGATGGTCGAAACGAGCTGTTGGAGTTGCAAAAATCGATTTGAGAATTGGCATCTTACCTTGACACCCATACAGGGGTCGCTTAACATGGGGTGCGGATGCCGAGGTAGCTCAGGTGGTAGAGCACGGCACTGAAAATGCCGGTGTCGCCAGTTCGACTCTGGCCCTCGGCACGGCACTTGCCAAAGGCATACTAAAATCCACATCGTCGTCTTTAGCGAGCGGAAGTGGCTCAGTGGTAGAGCATCTCCTTGCCAAGGAGAAGGTCGTGGGTTCGAATCCCATCTTCCGCTCCATTCCTTACGTACAAAAAGGCCTTTGCTGTCAAACCAAGGGCCTTTAGTTTTCCGTTACTGTACCAGCTTTTGTACCAATTAGCCCTTAAACCAGTTCGATTCTACTATCGCTGGCACCAACAGGGCGCTGTCAAATAATGCGATGGTCTTATGCCTCCTGTGCATCAAAGATGGAACGTATATTGAGAGGAGCAAAGGGGTTTGATTGCCACAATCCCACAATAAAACAAATGGGCCACGCTACATAGTTGCGGTTGTCCTTGGAGACATGTCTGTTTTCTTGGCGTTTGTAATCCTTGGTGAGGCTGAGCACGGAATCACTCTAGTGCAAGCATTGTTCGGTACCGCACTGCCATTCGCAATCGTGTGGTTCGCTAGTTCTCCGGGGTTAGGTGCGTATAGGTCTTCTACGCTCTACAATCCTAGGACGACGGCTTGGAAAATACCGTTAATCTGGCTTCTGTGCGGTGTAGTCGCGCTTTTTGCACGAGCCTTACTAACCGACAGTCACTTTATACTGACTTTTGCTATTGTCGCAATAGCTGTTCAAGGGGTGTTACTAGTCAGCTGGCGTGGTGTATTCATGATGGTCACCCATTGGTTATCCCGCCCGTGAATCATATCTACCCATGAGGCGATATCGCCTCACACCGACCTCCTCGCCACCTAGGCTATAACACCCAGAAGGGCGAACTCATGCGAAGTGATTGAACCTAACGGTTAGGAGTCCCATGGGGGATTAGTTTCAACTGGAGGGGGCATAGATACTAAATGGTTATCGGCAACAACAAGCTCACCGCCAAGATGGAGCATTCCACCCAACTCCTCTTCCAGGGTTACAGCCAAACGGACGCGTACAAGCTAGTTTACCACGCCGAGGCCAGACAGAGACTTGGGACGCTTTATCCCAACCCCTCACTCCTTGTTGCTAATAGCAATGTCAGAGTAAGGCTCGCGCATATCCGTGCAGCAGTGGTTGCGCCAGCCTTACTTGATGCCATACAACGGCAAGAATTCTGGTCAGACATCATCTGTGATGACAGTAAGGATACGCGGGACAGGAGGCGTGACTCAGGGTTTCTTGGCAAAGCCTAGAGTGGCTTCATAGAGCGCATTTAGAGAATGAATCTGAATGTTCATGCCCAGTTAGACCGTATGGAACTGCTCACCGACTAGCAGATAGACGAACTGATGGCTATTGTCGAGGATATAGAGGACGGTTCTGTTGGAGGGAGCTGGGTAGGCTAAATCCCACTGTTTTGCGATCTGCCCACACTGGTTATAATGGGGAGTTCAAAGTGATACGATACCATGACACCATATGAATAAGGGAGGAGAGAATGATGTTGGGTAACGGATCAGACAAAGCTACTATGGAGTACACGCTCAAGTACAATCCGCCCATGGATCTTACCGTAGCAAAAACTAATCTGAAGGAAATCAAACAAGTTTTGGAACAACTGGGCGTAGTGTTCATTCTCGGTTCTGGAACGTGTCTTGGTGCGACTAGAGACAAGGCTTTAATGCCATGGGACGACGACATAGACTTACTATCTGTACTCGGCGTCAATGGTCTGACTGAGGCAAAAGTCGATGCCGTTGCAGATGCACTTAGGGGAAAAGGATATTTCATCCGCGAGTTTGCAATGGCAAACTCTAAGGCTTTCGCGACTGTGAAAAACTATGTGAGGATAAGTCTGGAATGCGTTCGCACCGTTGATGACATCATATATCTGTTTCCTGGAGGATTTAAGATTCCCGCCAGTATGTTCACACAACCTAAAGAGATAGAATTCCTTGGTGAGCAGTTCCTTGTGCCCAATCCACCCGAAGACTACTTACGTCTGAAGTATGGTGAGGAATGGATGGTACCAAAGAAAGCGGGGGAGTATGAGATCGACGTGGTGGGAAAGATCCCTGATGCGGGATTTGTTGGCCAACCATTGAGAATCAGAGTAATAGACCATGAAGGTAACCCGGTTTCCGAAGCTGAAGTAGTGCTTGTAGGAAGCGGTCGCTCCAGAACTGACCAAGGCGGGTATGCCCAGTTACTTCTACCAGGACCCGACTTTTGCTCACTGATCATCAGATACCCTGAACACGAACAAGTTCTCTACATGGAAGAAATCGAGCCCGGCCAGACTTATGTCTACAGGGCTGACGCCGCGTCTAAAGCAGCTAGCGGTGTCTCAGGTGAGATAGGGACACTAGGTAACCTGTTGTTAGTCGAATAAGCGCATGCCGTTCATTCTCCGCTGGCTCAACTACTACAAGGCGATTAAGCAGGGAACCATAATAGAAAGTGAAGCGGTGGTGGTACGTAAGGTATTTGGCTGGATAACAGCCTCTGATCTACTGTGCCAGTTTTGTACCAACGGTGAGACACACTGGGTTACTAAAGGAGATATTTTAGTAATCCGGGGCTTGCAAGGCTAGACGTCACGGTATAACCTAAACCACGGGCGCATCCATTTGCCAAGGAGAAGGTCGTGGGTTCGAATCCCATCTTCCGCTCCGTCTTCGTTTTTGCCCCCATTTCATGTCTGCGGTAATCACCTCCACCACGTCGAGGGTCTGTTTCGCCGACATTTGTTGTTCCTAGCTCTGTTTCATGGCTGGGGCAGAGATGTATGTGATGCTAGGCGCAATGTAAGGGCTGGTCTTGTCACATAGTCAACGAGAGTTAGTGTGTGCTCTCCTTAAATCCATCTCGCTGCTACTCTAACTAAAAGGAAAGAGACCCGCAGAATAATGAAGCGCTCTTCCGAAGAAACCCTGCAGGCGAAAGCCTGCTCTAATAATTACGGTTGGGTAGTAATGGCGCTCCTTTGGGGCCTGAACCTTGTGATACCCATCGCCTCTATCTCCATAGGGGTAATGCTGCCAACCATGACAGAAGATCTGGACATCTCCCCCGTACAGGCAGGCATGCTGGGCGGCGCCCAGTTTCTCGGCTCGGCATTGGTAGCCCTTCCCGCTAGTATCTGGCTATCGCGGTTCAACCCAAAGATGGTAATCTTCGCGGCTACTTTCCTGTCGAGCTTCGCCCTGTTTCTCCAGGGGTGGGCCTCCACCTTCACGATCCTCTTGGCCGCCAGATTACTGTTCATCATAATCGCTACGAGTCGGATGCAAGCAGAGGTCTTGTTGATTCACCAGTGGTTCACTCCCAGGCAGATTGCCGTGGTAATCAGTATCTCCGTAGGGGTGATGGTCAGTGGACAGATGATGGCCGTTGGCCTCACTCCCCATCTCATGAATCTCCTCTCCGGATGGCGCAACGTTTACTTCACCTTGGGAGTGCTCATGCTGGTGGGATCCTTCCTCTGGGTAGTCGTTGGGCGGGTGAGGGTGCAGGTGGTGCAGTCTCCATCCAGGGAGAGTGATCTCTCAGATGCCAGATCCCCCATAAGCGTCTTGCGGCGGTATAAGTTCCTGTGGGTGCTGGCCGTAGCCCCTTCAGGCGCTGCCCTAGCCTTTTCTTCGGTCATGACATTCTGGCCCACCCACGCTATGGAGACCCTCCACCTCTCTTTAACAGAGGTAGGCGCGCTTATGATCCTCTTCCCCCTGGGAGGCATAGCTGCCGCTTTCCTTGCCGGGCCTCTTTCCAACCTCCTTCGTCGGAGGAAGCCCTTCCTATGGTTGGCAGGAATTCTGCTGCCTCCAATCTACGTGGCCCTCTTCACGACACACCTACCTGCGCTGGCGGGCATTCTCCTCCTTGTCGCCGGATGGAACGCACAGGTCTGGGTACCCATCATCCGGACCATCCCCTTCGACCTTCGGCTGGCTCCCAGAGAAACTGCTGTTGCCACGGGCCTATCCATGACCATTCTGCCTATCGTGGGTGCCATGGGGGCGCCACTAGTAGGGGCCATTCAACAACTCTCTGGATCCCTTCAAATAGGACTCTTGAGCATAGTGGCGTTCCCCCTTACCCTGCTTATTGGGGGACTCCTGATACCCGAGACTTACCCATACCACACAGCACAAGCCTCCGAAACCGGGGATGATATAACATCAGGAACTCCCTAGAGCTGATAGGCCAGGTGGGCTTGACCCGGGTTTGTGGGCACCTGGAGAATTGATAGCATCGATTCTAGGAGGAGTTCACCATGAGTGAGTTTGCACGACCATATCCACCGGAGTATCGCTCCGAGTTGGTGCAAACTGGATGAAGGAACCTCCCCGAGATTTCTTGGGATTGTGGCGTGACATCTGAGTGTACACTCGCCTCCTATTTGCCTAGTCACCAATCTTTGATCTGTTTGTCCTCTATCAGGTTACTCTGCAGACCTAAGAACATTGAGAGCTATATTGCTGACCAAATTGCCGGCATCCCATATAGGGAATGGCTCGATGGAATCGGACGTTATTGCAGATACAAAAGGTTCCAGATGGTGTATACTCGCTCGCACCATTACATATGTAGCTAGATTGGAAGATATCCCTCGAATCCCATCTTCCGCTTCATCTCCTTTTAGTGGGCTCCACCGTGGGTTTGGCTACCCAATGTATTCCCTGCAGTGACCCAGCACCGTATTCCCGTATCTAGCATTTGCATTGGTGTATCGGCTCCATTCCTACAGGGTTGATGGGTTAGTGGTATTCTAGGGAGGTTGTCTCCCCGTGCAAACCCACACCCTCAGTGGCCGTTGGTGTCAGAAAATGGCAATAAGACAAGACAATAACGTGAACGCAGATGTGCAGGATAATGAGGAGGTTCTCCGGATAGAGGATCTTCACACTTACTTTTACTCCAGAGAAGGTGTTGTAAAGGCAGTCAATGGCGTCAACCTTTCGATAAAGGCGCACACCATTCTGGGCATTGTGGGTGAGAGCGGCTCCGGTAAATCCGTGGCAGCGCTCTCGTTGCTGCGTCTGGTGCCATATCCAGGCAAGATCATCCATGGAAGAGTGTATTTTGAAGGTATGGATCTTATGGAGATAGGCACGGAGGAGATGCTCAGGGTAAGAGGTAGAGCCATAGCTATGATCTTCCAGGATCCAAAAGGTTCCCTCAACCCTATTGAGACCGTCGGTAAGCAGATTTCTGAGATACTCCTTGCACATAGCATCATGTCCGTCAGGGAGGCCGCGGATCGAACGATGGAGTTGATGAGGGAGTTGAGTTTACCAGAGCATATCTTTAAGCGATATCCATTCGAGCTTAGCGGCGGTCAGGCACAGCGTGCCATGATTGCCATGGCTACGGCCTGGCAGCCGAAAGTCATCATTGCAGATGAGCCTACCTCCAACCTGGATACGACCATTCAGGCGGACGTGCTGGCCAGGCTTGAGCGGATGCGGAGTGAGAAGCGCTCCACAATAATACTCATTACCCACAACATGGGTGTCATAGCACAGATGGCTAACGAGACCGCGGTTATGTACGCCGGGTCAGTGGTGGAGTACGGAGGTACCCAGGCCCTTTTTGAGAAGCCAAGTCATCCCTATACGTGGGGTCTGTTGCAGTCCATTGCAAGGCTGGACGAACCTAACCGCGCGCTTCGCCCCATCCCTGGCTCACCGCCGAACTCCATAGACCTTCCTGACCAGTGCCCGTACATGCCTCGATGCCCCAAAGCCTCCAACGAGTGCCGTCTCAACGTCAGGCCACCATTGAGGGAGATAGAGCCGGGACATTACGTGGCCTGCTACAATGTGATTGAGCACTCTTAGGGGCTAATCGGCGTTCTATAATCCGCGCGCGTGCGCCGCTATCTTCCGAGCCGGTCTCCCACTTGCAGACCAACTGCACCGGCAAACTCCGATGCCGCTATGGCGCGTGCCCCTTCTTGTCGTATGCGACGTACCAGCAGAGCCCCGCCGTTGAGTCCAATCTGCAGGCCGGATTCGTCAACGGCCAGGACCTCGCCGTACAGGCCAGGGCCGGTGCGCTGGGTCAGTTCCACATCTGCCAGGCGTATGATTTCCTGACGGAAGGTGGTGGATGCGCCTGGTTGAGGCTCACATCCGCGAATGTGGTTGTATACCTGTTCCGCCGGACGGAACCACTGGATATCGGCCAGTTGCCCCTCGCAGGGAGGTTCGTAGGTTGCCTGGGTCTCGTCCTGTACTAACGCCGGTGCACGCCCTTCGTTGATGAGGACGATGGCTTCCACAAGGCCGTCCACGCCTTGAGGGAACAGGATGTTGCGGTAGAGGGAGCTGAGAGTATCCGCTGGAGATATGGGAGCTTTCTTCTGCAACAGGATAGGCCCGGTGTCTATGCCTTGATCCGGCCAGAAGATGGTGATGCCCGTCTCGGCCTCTCCGTTGATGATTGCCCAGTTGATTGCACTGCGACCGCGGTGCAGAGGGAGCAACGACGGGTGGTACTGGATGGTGCCGTGGGATGGGAGACTGATAACCCTCTCAGGTATGATGACGGTGACAAAGGCCATCACGTTAAGCTCTGTGCCCAGGTCAGCGTAGGTCTGGAAAAACTCGCGGCGGCGCAGCTCTTGTGTTGGATATGCCGGGACGCCCTGCTCCTGGGCGAGTGTGTGCAGGGGGTCCCCCTCACGCTCGTAGAATACCACGGCCACATCTTCGCCCTGCTCCAACAGACGCCGGTATACCGCCTCTCCGAATGCCGCCTGTCCAATTAGAGCTACTCGCATGATAACCTCCCTAGCTTTGGTATGGTCGTGTTGCATTATGGATGCCAAGCTAGGCCAAGACAAGAGGCCAATCAGGAGGCCGAAAGACTTGACACCAAAGGGCATGGTTTGTAGTCTGAGGGCTGTCGGTTGAAAAACGGAAAAGACTAAGAAGGAGGTATCAATGGCCCAGATTAGTGGCGGAGAAGCCTTCGGTCGTGCGCTCAAACAAGAGGGCGTGGAATATGTATTTTCCTTGAACGGTGGGCACATTTACACCCTGTATGAGGGGTGCGAAGACAATGGGATCAAAGTTGTTGACTTTAGGCATGAGCAGGCTGCCGCCCACGCCGCCGAGGGGTGGGCCAAGGTCACAGGAAAACCTGGGGTGTGCATCGTCACCGCAGGGCCAGGGGTCACAGGAACCGTGACCGCTGTTGCCAACGCTTATCAGGCCAACAGCCCGATGGTCGTCATTGGCGGCAACTCGTCTGTCAGAGAGCGGCTCATGAGCGCGCTGCAGGAGTTTGACGGTGTGACCCTGATGAGTTCCATTACCAAGTGGTCCCAACAGGTCCAGGATGTGAAGCGGATACCGGATTTTGTGGCTACTGCGTTTCGACAGGCCACCAGTGGAAGGCCTGGCCCTGTATATCTTGAGATTCCCACCGACATAGTGAATGGGAAATTAGAAGAGGAAGAGCTTGTTCTCCCCACCGGATATCGCACGGAAGCGCGCGCATATCCTGACCCGGAGTACATTCGCCAGGTTGCGGCAGCGCTCAAGGAATCAAAGCATCCCGTGGTTGTTGCGGGCAGTGATATATGGTGGTCTAAGGCATGGGACGAGCTTCGGGCATTTGTTGAGGTTATAGGTGCGCCGGTGTTCCTGAACTCCATGGGGCGTGGTGCACTTCCATCGGACCATCCCAATGTCGGTAGCACCGGGAGGCGCTATGCACTGGTCAATTCCGATGCCATTTTGCTCGTTGGTACTCCCATTGATTTCCGTCTGAGCTTTGGACGGGAAGTCCTGTTTAACAAGGATGCCAAGGTAATCCAGATGATGATGGAAGGCGAGGAAATTGGGAAAAATCGTCACATTGATATTGGGGTTGTGGGTGACATCAAGGCGACCCTGCAACTGACGATGGATGAGCTTCGGGCCTCAGGCTACCGCTCCCCTGGAAGCGAGTGGCTTGAAGAGGTTATGACGGAGGATAAGGCGCTCAAAGAGTCTGACGAAGCTATGCTCAATAGCAATCAGACGCCCATACATCCCATGCGGCTTATGAAGGAGATGAGGGACTTCCTGGATAGGGACGCCACCGTCGTTGGTGACGGGGGAGACATTGTCACTTTTGCGGCCAGAGTGCTGGGTATTAACGAGCCGGGCCACTGGTTGGACCCCGGAATGTTCGGTTGTCTTGGTCCTGGCTCCGGATTTGCAATTGCGGCCCAGTTGGCGCGGCCCGGAAAGCAAGTGGCGATAGTATTCGGCGATGGGGCTTTTGGCCTCAATGGCATGGATATGGAGAGCATGGTACGCCATAAGTTGCCCGTCGTGGCTATAGTCGGTAACAACGGTACGTGGAACCAGACCACCCAAGGCGTTATACGGAGAACCGGGCGCGCCATAGGGACGTACCTCTCCCAGGAAACCCGCTATGACCTGATTATGCAGGGGTTCGGTGGTTATGGAGAACGGGTGACAGACCCGGACCAGATACGTCCAGCCCTTGAACGTGCCTTCAACTCCGGTACCGCCGCTCTGCTGGACGTGGTTATTGACCAAAATGTGTCCTACGGAGATATGGGAGGCCGCTCCCGCCAGGTGCGTCAGTACTAGCTTTTGGATGAAAGCGTGCTGTCCAGTTTTGGAAATGATACTCAAAATGGGGTCTGCATCTGGCGCAGACCCCATTTTGTTCATGTTGATGTGTGCGGTTGAGGACTATATACTGCCCTGAGACAGAGTTGGGCGTCTCTACGCTGAAGGAGGAATAGATGCGTGCAAATAAGATAAAGGCCTTGTGGAAAGAGGGTAAGCCTGCCACCGCCGGGTGGCTCTCATCTGGAAACCCGTACATAGCCGAGGCCATGGCAAACTCCGGCTACGATTCAATCATCATAGATATGCAGCACGGTATGGGCGTGACACCGGATAGGGCAATAGCCTGCCTTCAGGCTATATCCACAACTGATACCGTGCCCATTGTCAGGGTAGCCTGGAACGATCCCAAGGAAATTCAATTCGTTCTGGATGCTGGGGCTTACGGAGTTATTGTTCCACTGGTCAACACCTACGACCAAGCTGTACAGGCGGCCGGGGCATCCCGCTATCCACCACTAGGATATCGAAGTCTTGGCCCAAACCGCGCGCCGTTCTACGCAGGTGCCGATTATTTCCAGCATGCCAACGAAGAGATTATCGTGCTGGTGATGATCGAGACGGTACAGGCTGTGAGCAATCTGGAAGAAATTGCCAAGGCTCCCGGCATAGACGGCTTCTACATTGGTCCCTCAGACCTGGCGGTCTCATTGGGCATTCCGCCGGGACCCACCGCTGCCGCCGACCCGCGGCACGCCGCCGCCTGCCAGCGAGTGGTGGACGTAGCCAATGCCTCTGGACTGGTTCCCTGTCATCACGGGTCGGGGCCGGATGAGGCGGTGCGCCGCTTTGCACAGGGTTTCAAGATGTGTCAGTTAGGCAGCGATGTTGGCATGGTCAGGGCCGGTGCCGCGACGGCACTGAAGACAGTCTCTGAAAGCTAACCAACGCCTTAGCCTGGGTTGGTGGTGCTTGTGGCAATATAGCCTATCTTGGATATATAATCTGGCCTATGCCGAAGTGGCGGAATGGTAGACGCGACGGTCTCAAAAACCGTTGAGCTGAAAGGCTCGTGCCAGTTCGACTCTGGCCTTCGGCACCACATTATATGCAACACCATACCTGAATCCATTAGCCTCGTATCCCAGGGGGCTATAGTGAATGGCAGTGAATGGCCCACCATAACCTGCTATATGAGACATGGGTTTTATTTATAAGGAAATTATTTCTATACTGTGAAACCCATATCTGCATTTGCTATTGAAAAGGAGCTTTATGGAGTTATTCAGCATCGAAGGTAAAACTGCTCTTGTAACTGGATCATCTGAAGGGATTGGATTTGTTCTCGCTAACGGATTGGCTGAAGCCGGAGCACGCATAATAATAAATGGGAGAGACACAGATAAACTATCCTCCGCTGCCAAGATACTTGGAGAGAAACATAGTCGAGTTGATCAGCTCCCTTTCGATGTAACAGATTATGAACAGGTACAAGAAAACATCGATTATTACCACCAGAACAGTGGGCAAATAGATATCTTGGTAAACAACGCTGGCATGCAACATAGGGGGCCTCTAGAAGACTTCCCTGCAGATATGTTTGAAAAATTGATGCGGACCAATGTCTCTTCTATCTTCAATGTTGGACAGGCTGTTGGCAGGCACATGATAGAACGAGGCAATGGGAAAATAGTGAATATAGCCTCCGTCCAATCAATGCTTGCTAGACCAGGTACAGCCCCATATACAGCAACAAAAGGTGCGGTTGCAAACATCACAAAAGGGATGGCCACGGATTGGGCCGGTAAAGGAATCCAAGTGAATGCAATAGCACCGGGATATTTTGACACCCGGTTAACAGCTGACTTAGTTGCTGATCCAGAGTTTTCAGCATGGCTGCAAAAGCGCACTCCAGCCGGTCGATGGGGCAAGGTGGAAGAACTGATTGGTGTCTGCATATTCTTATCTTCTGCTGCTTCCAGTTTCGTGAATGGGCAAACAATATTCGTGGATGGTGGTATCACTGCTTCTTTGTAAGAACCAAAGCAACGCAGATAAAAGATTATTCGATGATGCCAGATCATGACATGACTAAGTTCATCATTATGGGAGTTGCAGGTAGTGGCAAATCATCTGTTGGTTCGGCTTTGGCCCGCGAACTCGGCGCTGTTTTTATCGATGGGGATGACATGCATCCCAAAGAAAATATAGCCAAGATGTCTTCTGGACGACCTCTAACTGATGACGATAGAAATCCTTGGCTACAGAACATTGGTATGGC
>CAUZOU010000026.1:0-14428 GCA_963581795.1 Dehalococcoidia bacterium
TCTGATGGGAGTACGTATGAACTCTTCTTCAAGTGCAAAAAGAACCAGGAAACTGCTCATATCCAGAGAGCAGATAGCGGAGACCATCAAACGTATGGCCAACCAGATACAGGAAGACTATCCCGCGGATATGCCACTTCTGGTGGGGGTTCTCAAAGGTTCGTTCATATTCCTGGCCGACCTGGTACGGCAGATGCAGCGTCCGGTGGAAATTGACTTCATTCGTCTCTCTAGTTATGGAAGCGACGTCAAATCGTCCGGCAGTGTGAGGCTTCGTATGGGTGTCTCAAGTCTGGTCAAGGGGAAAGAAATTCTGGTTGTGGAAGATATAGTAGACACTGGACTCACAACGGCCTATGCATCAGGGTATCTGAGGCGAAAGGGCGCTTCCTCTGTAAAGCTCTGCACCCTGTTGGATAAGCCCTCTCGCAGACAGATGCCCGTGACCCCTGATTACCTGGGTTTCACTGTCCCCAACGAATTCATAGTGGGATATGGTTTGGACTTCGACCAGCAGTACCGCCATCTTCCTGACATCCATGTCCTTGAAAGTGGTATTCATGAGTCTTAAAGACCTCATAGAAGTGGCACGCGGAGATGCCAGAGCCGACCTGATATTTTCCAATGCCAGAATTGTCAACACATTCACCGGTGAGATTGAAGAGAACGACGTAGCCGTGTATCAGGGCCGTGTGGCGGGCATCGGCGATTACAAAGATGCGCGACGGGTTATTGACCTTGGCGGTAAATACCTGGTGCCCGGATTCATAGACGGACACTTTCATTTGGAGAGCAGCTATCTTCATGTAGACCAGTTTGCCAGGGCGGTGGTGCCAAGAGGCACTTTGGCGGCTGTTACCGACCTTCATGAGGTGACCAACGTGTCAGGCCTTGATGGCATGAGATACATAATGGACTGCGCTCGCAAGGTGCCGGTCGACCTTTTTTTTGTGGCCCCGTCCTGCGTGCCATCCACGTCAATGGAGACATCCGGGTTCACACTGGAGCCATCTGATATTCGCAAGGCACTGCGATGGAAACGTGTCATTGGTCTAGGTGAACTAATGGACTTTCCAGGAGTGATCAATGCCAACCCTCACGTCCTTGAGAAGATCAAGGCGGCCAGCGGACGACCCAAAGACGGACATGCTCCGCGTGTGAGAGGCAAGGCTCTCAATGCGTACTTGGCACCCATCATCGGCTCCGACCACGAGTCCACAGAATACGATGAGGGGCTTGAGAAGTTGCGCCGCGGTATGAGGCTTATGATAAGAGAAGGTTCATCTGAGAAGAACCTGGAGGAACTGCTTCCATTGGTCAACGATGGCAACTATCACCGTTGCATGCTGGTTGTGGATGACCGTAGCGCATTGGACATTCTGGAAGAGGGTGACGTGGACGCCGTGGTGCGTAAGGCCATCCGCCTGGGACTCGACCCTGTCAGAGCTATTCAGATGGCATCACTCAATGTGGCAGAGTACTTTCGACTGGAGGGCCTTGGCGGTATAGCTCCCGGCTACTACGCCAACATGATGGTCGTCGGTGACCTAAAGGAACTGGATATGCAGCAGGTGTATTACAGGGGACGGCTAGTGGCCGAGGATGGAAAACCTCTATTCACTCCCAATATACCTAAAAATGAGACTATAACCCGTACCATGCGGGTTAAGCAATTTACCAAGGCAGACTTGGGTCTGGCCGCAGGTGCCGCTGAGACATTCCCTGTGATTGAGATTGTGCCCGGGCAGATTGTGACCCGCAGGCTGGATCAGCATCCCAGCCGAAGCAATGGCACCGTGATTGCCGATGCCGCCAAGGATATGCTCAAGCTGGTAGTGGTGGAGCGTCACCACGCCACTGGTAACATAGGTATAGGACTGGTCAAGGGCTTTGGCCTGAAGAAAGGGGCCATAGCCACCTCTGTTGCACACGACTCCCACAACATCGTCGTTGCAGGGGTATCCGATGACGACATCTACGTTGCTATCAAAGAGGTGGAGGGCAATCAGGGAGGACTGACCGTGGCCGCGGATGGTAAAGTTCTGGCTTCACTACCACTGCCAATCGCCGGCCTCCTCTCGCAGGAACCTCTTGAGGTGGTGGCTGCGAAGATAAAGGAACTGGAGCGCTTGGCTAGGGAGCTGGGTTGTAAGGTTCCATCGCCATTCTCAGTTCTCTCCTTCTTGGCTCTGCCAGTTATACCTGAACTGAAGCTGACGGACATGGGGCTGGTGGACGTGATGGCGGCCAAGCTTCTGGAGGTGGGTTAGTACTCATGAGCGTCATAGAAGCCGTTACATTCGACCTGTGGCAGACCCTCATTCTGGACGACCGCGAGCTTGGAAGAGCTAGAACGCGTCGCCGTCTGGAAGGGTCACTGGGAGCTCTCACTGACGCTGGATATGCCTTCCAATTTGAGCAGTTACAAGAGGCGTATCGCAGCTGTTTCAGGGCGTGCCGCGTCATTCACTCCGAGGGGAAGGACCTTACCTTCGATGAGCAGGTTGGGATGTTCATAAACAACATAGATGAGGGACTGTCACAGCGTTTGGACAGCCAGATAGTGGAGCAGATCACATACTGGTACGCGGAGGCGTTCTTTGAATTCCCACCCCCCGTAGCACCTGAGGCATACAAGGTGCTGGAAGAGGTGAGGGGAATGGGATACAGTGTTGCTCTGATATCCAATACTGGCATGACCCCAGGCAGATTGTTCAGGAGATACCTGGCGCAGCAAGACATCCTCGATTTTTTTCACGTGCTCACCTTCTCCGACGAGGTGAGGTTATGCAAGCCTTCTACGGAGATGTTTCACATGACGTTGGAAGAACTGGGAACGACGCCAGATAAGGCTGTCCACCTGGGAGACCACATCCAGAACGATGTTCTAGGGGCCAACCGGGCTGGTATGACGAGCGTGCTTTTGGGCACAGCCGAAGGCCAAGAGAAGGTGGCCGACCCTCACCTGCAAGTCCTGACTCTTGGCGAGTTTCCCAAGGTACTGGAGAGATTGTTTCGGTAGACTCCATCTTGGATGGTTACAAGTGAAGCAGTGTTGAATGCGCTTGGTGTCTAGGACAAAATAACCCAAGGTTTTGTATAATGAGATCACTTTGTCAGAATTGAAGTCCGCAGAAAAACAAGTATCCTACAACCCACCGAAGCCCATAGAGTGGGTACAAGGATGCCTCACGCTCCTTGACCAGACCAAGCTGCCCTGGGAAGAGGTTTTTCTGGATATCAAAACCACCAAAGACACTGCACTCGCTATACGCGAGATGCGGGTTAGGGGTGCTCCAGCCATAGGAGTCACGGCCGCCTATGGGATGGTGTTTGCCGCGATTGCCATGAGGGGAACGGACAGAAAATCCACCCTGGACGGCCTGCGGACGGCCTTTCAGGAGTTGGCAGAGTCAAGGCCAACGGCCGTCAACCTTCGCTGGGCGCTGGACAGGATGATGGGCTTCGCAGAGAGAGTACCACAGAACGACGATATGGAAACTTCGCTTCTAGCGGAGGCCCAACAAGTCCACCTAGAGACCCAGGAGTCGGATCTGAGTATGGCCACGTTTGGCGCATCCCTTATTCCGCTGGGTTCCACCGTATTGACTCACTGCAACACCGGCGCACTGGCCACCGGAGGTTACGGCACGGCGCTTGGTGTTATTCATCGTGCGTGGCAGGAAGGTCGAGTGAAGGATGTGCTGGCCACCGAGACTAGGCCCTGGCTTCAAGGCGCGCGGCTTACCACCTGGGAGTTGGCGCACATGGGCATTCCTGCGACTCTCATAGTGGATTCCGCGGCGGGATATCTGATGAGCCAGGGCAAAATCCATTGCGCCATGGTTGGGGCGGACAGGATTGCGGCCAACGGCGATGTGGCGAATAAGATAGGCACCTGCTCCCTAGCAATACTGGCCCATGCGCATGGCATACCATTCTACGTGGTGGCACCATTTAGTACCGTTGATATGAGCATTGCATCAGGAGACGAAATACCCATAGAGGAACGCCCAGCGGAAGAGATAACGCGAATCAGGGGGTCACAGACAGCCCTAGAGAACACACCTGTCTTGAACCTGGCATTTGACGTGACCACCAGCAAATACATCAAGGCCATCATCACCGATAGGGGTGTCGCAGAGGCGTCCTACGGAGAGGCTCTGCGAAAGCTGGCGAACGGTGGCTGAAACCCGCATTGGAATAATAGGAGGCACCGGCCTGTACCAAATGGAAGGTTTGAACGACGTGGAGGAAGTCTACCCCGATACGCCCTTCGGCAAACCAAGCGCCGCTATCGTTACCGGAACCTTCCATGGCGTAGGTGTCGCTTTTCTGCCACGTCACGGCAGAGGGCACTGTTTTGCGCCATCGGAGATACCAGCCAGGGCCAACATATATGCCCTGAAGGCCATTGGTGTCCAGAGGATAGTATCTGTGAGCGCGGTGGGTAGTCTCAGAGAAGAAATAAGTCCACTGGACATGGTTATACCTGATCAGATTATTGATAGGACAAAGGGTCGTGTAAGCAGCTTCTTTGGCGACGGTATAGTGGCCCACGTCGGCTTTGCTGAGCCGTTCTGCCCATATATGACAGAAGCACTTCACCGCGGAGCGGAGAAAACGGGGGCTACGGTTCATCCCACGGGTACATATGTGGTCATGGAGGGCCCACAGTTTTCCACCAAAGCTGAGTCACATATGTACCGCTCATGGGGCGCTGATGTCATCGGCATGACCGCGCTGCCGGAGGCCAAACTCGCCAGAGAAGCGGAGATATGCTACTCTATACTCGCGTGTTCGACAGACTACGACTGTTGGCATGAGAGCGAGACCCCGGTGACCGTGGAGATGGTGGTGGCGAACCTGCATAAGAACACCGCACTCTCCAAAGCGATACTTGGCGGCGTGATTCCAAGCTTGTCCGAGGAGCGGCATTGTTCTTGCGGTTCTGCCCTTGAGAACACCATCATAACCGCCAAGGAAGCGATTCCAACGGAAGCACGGGAGCGTCTCGCTCTGTTGGTAGACAGGTATTTAAAATAGCGTGCCTATATACTTATTGCATGCTATGGAATAATCGAGACACTTGGAGGATCATTGGTATGCCAAGACAGGATTCAGGAGAACCATACTGGCGTGTAAGCCTGGAAGAGGCCAAGACGATGATTGATGCCGGAAACGCCGTGGTTATTGATGTGCGTCAGCCCGATGAGTGGGCTTCCGGTCATGTAGCCGGAGCAATACATATCCCCGTTGACGATGTCATTGCCCGCATAGACGAGCTACCCGCGGACAAGGATCTGCTTTTCATATGCGCCATGGGTGTGCGAAGTGGTTTGGCATGTGAGATGGCCGCGGCCATGAACCTTGTCACGGACCGCCTCTTCAACATAGAGGCCGGCACTCCAGCCTGGATACAAGGTAACTACCCCACTGAGAATGGTTAGACGTCATCCGTTTGGGGCGTTTTTACCCTGTCCATCGGTTGCCGCCGTGTGTGATAAGCGGGGGAACATCTGCCTAGACAATGTAGCATCCTGGAATGTTCCCGGGTGTCATGTAGAACTTATTGGGGATGCTCTCAAGAGAAGTCGTTCAGGTAAACCATCGTGATGAATGAAGGACAAAAAACCCTCAAGGATGTGGTTGGTATCGGCAATGCGATGGTCGATATCCTTGCCCCTGCCGATGAGGCCTTTTTAGCTGAACATGGCCTGCCAAAGGGGGCCATGACGCTGGTGGAAGCCGCACAGGCAGCCAAAATATACGAGGCAATGGTCTCAGGAGTTGAGATGTCCGGAGGCTCGGTTGGTAACACCATGGCGGGACTGGCTTCTCTGGGCGGCACAGGGTCATATATCGGCAAGGTGCATAACGACCAGCTTGGCGGCATTTTCCATCATGACATGGAGTCCATGGGCATCACCTTCGGCACTGCTCCTGCTCTAGATAGTTCACCGACCGCGCGATGCTTGGTCATCGTCACTCCAGATGGACAACGATCAATGGCTACATACTTGGGCGCGTGTGTTGAACTGGGCCCGGAGGATATAGACGCAGATACCATACAGAGTCATAAGGTGACATACTTGGAAGGTTATCTGTGGGATGCGCCCATGGCAAAAGAGGCGATGATAAAGGCGGCAGAGCTGGCACACGACGCAGGGCGTCAGGTGGCACTGACTCTCTCAGACCCCTTCTGCGTTGACCGTTATCGCGACTCCTTTAGAGACCTCATTCTGAATCACATCGACATTCTCTTTGCCAACGAGCAGGAGATTATCTCTTTGTATCAGGCAGAGGATGTCTATGCTGCCCTGGAACTCGGGCGCGGCGATTGTAATTTGGTGGCAATCACTAGAAGCGCAGATGGGTCGCTTATCGCTACTGGCGATATGGTGCACCAGATCAGTGCTGTGCCGGTTGAGCGTGTTGTAGATACCACGGGCGCCGGAGACCTCTACGCAGCGGGTTTTCTTTTCGGCATTACACACGGCTACGGCGTGGCGGCCAGTGGACGGATTGGTGCCATAGCGGCTGGAGAGATAATCAGCCATGTTGGAGCGAGATCAGAGGCAGACCTGCAAGAGTTGGTGCTACGTACGCTGTAGAATCAGCCCTTGGAAAGTGGACAGGCCAACTCTAAATCAACTATGATGCATGAGCTGAGAATAAGTATGTGTGGGTATCCGTTGCCAAGCACAAGAAACAACCCCAGATTTTTAAGCCCTTGAACGCTAAGGAGGATAGTTAGAGGATGGTGACCAAAACCGAAGGAGACGTGAAAGATCCAAGCTTGGCCAGTCAGGGCGTTCTGCGTATTGAGTGGGCTGCTAGGGAGATGCGGGTTCTTAGTCTCATAAGGGAACGCTTCCTCAAAGAGAAGCCTCTTCAGGGCATAAAGCTGTCTGCATGTCTCCATGTAACCACGGAGACAGCCAATCTGGCCATAACCCTCAGGGATGGCGGAGCCAGTGTAGCCCTCTGCGCCAGCAACCCATTGAGCACTCAGGACGACGCGGCAGCCGCTCTGGTGAGCGAATATGGAATACCGACATTTGCTATCCACGGAGAGGACAACTCTACCTACTACCAGCATATTCATTCCACCCTGGACCATGCGCCTCACTACACCATGGACGATGGTGCAGACCTGGTGACGGTTCTCCACAAAGAGCGAACAGACCTCCTGTCTGGCATTAGAGGTGGTACAGAGGAGACAACTACAGGCGTCATACGTCTGAGGAGCATGGCCCGGGAGGGCAAGCTTCAGTATCCCATCATTGCAATTAACGACGCGGACACCAAGCACCTGTTCGACAACCGCTACGGGACTGGGCAGAGTACCTTGGATGGCATCACACGTGCCACTAACGTGCTCTGGGCTGGGAAGAGCGTGGTGGTTTGCGGGTACGGCTGGTGTGGCCGTGGCATTGCTTCAAGGGCTCGAGGTATGGGATCTCATGTCATCGTGACCGAAGTTGATGCGGTACGGGCCTTGGAAGCTGTCATGGATGGCTACCAGGTCATGCCGATCTTGAAAGCCTCTCAACTGGGTGACATCTTTATCACTGCCACTGGAGATATCAATGTTATAGACGGCCCCAGTATGGAGTGTATGAAGGATGGCGCTATTTTGGCCAACAGTGGGCACTTTAACTCGGAGATAAACATTCCTTACCTAGAATCCATGTCCACTGGCAAGCGGGAGGTTCGCTCCTCGGTGGAGGAATACACCATCAAGGATGGTCGGATGCTGTACCTATTGGCAGAGGGACGGCTCATTAACCTAGCCGCAGCCGAGGGACATCCATCCAGTGTGATGGACATGAGTTTTGCCAACCAGGCTCTCTGTATAGAATATTTGGCTGGTCTAAAGAGTGAATTGAATCGCGACGTTCATATTGTGCCAATTGAAATAGATACTACGGTGGCTCGGCTCAAGCTAGATTCCCTGGGTATTTCTGTGGATTCCCTGACGGAAGAGCAGAAAAAATACCTGGCAAGCTGGGAAGAGGGCACGTAAGAGGGTACCAATGGTACTCATCTCGGCCAGTTGTTGAGGAGAAAAAAATAATGGGATTTGCATTCACTGACTCACCATCCTATTTGTACACATCTGAATCGGTAACAGAGGGCCATCCGGACAAGCTGTGTGATCAAATATCGGACTCGATCCTAGATGCTCTCTTAGCCAAGGATCCAGAGTCTAGGGTCGCCTGCGAGACATGCGTGACCAATGGGCTGGTAGTGGTCATGGGTGAGATAACCACCAACAGCTATGTTGACGTTTCAAACGTCATCCGCGAGACCATACACGGTGCAGGATACGACAACCCTGACTTTGGCTTCGACTCCAAGAGTTGTGGTGTGATTGTGTCTCTGCAGGAGCAGTCAAAGGACATAGCTCTAGGCGTGGACTCATCACAGGAGGCCAAGGAGAAGGATTCACGTTACACTAACGATGATCCTGACAAGATCGGTGCTGGCGACCAGGGTATGGTGGTTGGATTTGCCTGCAACGAGACCTCCGAGCTAATGCCGCTGTCCATTGATCTTTCACACAAACTGTGTCAGCGTCTGGCCCAAGTGCGCAAAGAAGGTATGGTTTCGTATCTTCGACCGGACGGCAAAGCACAGGTAACTGTGGAGTATGCCTATGGGGTGCCAAAGCGGATAGAGGCGGTTGTTGTGAGCACTCAGCACTCTCCGGAAGTGTCGCAAGAGGTTATCGAACGGGATATTATATCTCTTGTCATAGATGAGGTTATCCCCAAGGCGCTGTGGGACAGCAACACAAAGGTATTCATCAATCCTACTGGAAGGTTCGTCGTCGGTGGTCCGGTGGCCGATACAGGACTCACGGGTCGCAAGATACTTGTGGACACTTACGGAGGTGTAGCACGTCACGGTGGTGGTGCTTTCTCTGGCAAAGACCCAACTAAGATTGACCGCTCGGCTGCCTATATGGCACGCTATGCTGCTAAGAATATAGTCGCTGCTGGTCTCGCAGACCGTCTTGAGATACAGGTCTCCTATGCCATAGGCAAGGCACACCCCCTCTCGATTTCAGTGGAGACATTCGGCACCGGACAGGTGGAAGACAACACCATCATCGAACTTCTGCACAAGCACTTCGATTTCCGTCCGGCAGCCATTATCAACAACCTGAACCTGCGTCAACCCATATACAAGCGGTCAGCGGCCTACGGACACTTTGGAAGGGAAGATGTGGAATTCCCATGGGAGCTCATCGACAAGGCGGATATCCTTCGTGCAGAGGCCGGCCTGAAAGTCATAAGAGAACAGGGAGAGGCCACGGCCTGAGTGCTAGGCCTATAAGATGAAGGCGGTTATCCTAGCCGGCGGAGAGGGCACCCGCTTAAGGCCACTGACTTGTAACATACCAAAGCCCATGGTGCCCATTCTCAACAGGCCTTTTCTGGAGCACATGCTGGGCCACCTCAATGGCTACGGGATTGACTCAACTATTCTCACCGTCTGCTATCTTCCGGACATAATAGAGGCCCACTTTGGAGATGGAGAGCGGACGGGCATGGAACTCTCTTACGTGTTGGAAGGGACACCTCTGGGTACCGCGGGAGCGATTAAGAACGTTGAGAACGATCTTGACGGGACTTTCTTTGTACTCAACGGCGATATCTTCACGGACCTTGACCTGGGAGACATGGTACGATTTCACCAGGAGAAAGGGGCCAAGGTCACTCTTTTCCTTACTCCTGTGGAAGACCCATCCGCATTCGGAGTAGTGGAGACAGATTCCACTGGTCGTGTCCAGCGTTTTCTGGAGAAACCTGCCCCTGGAGTGACAACAAGCCACTGGATTAATGGGGGCATATACCTCATGGAGCCTGAGGTGCTGGCCCACGCCCCGGCGGGCGAGTTCTACATGTTCGAGCGCGGACTCTTTCCGAAACTCCTTGAGATGGGCGTGCCAGTGTATGGATATCAGGCCAGCCCCTACTGGATAGACCTGGGTACTCCGGCCAGCTATTCGCGTGTGCACCATGACCTCCTGGAAGTAGGTTTATCGGGCAACTGGGCAGAGGTCAGCAGCGCTAGTCATGAACATAGTTCAATAGACCCATCGGCCAAGATATTGGGGCCTGTGCTCCTTGGAGCGGACTGTTACATAGGGCCTGGATCCCTTGTTCAGGGGCCTTCGGTACTCGGAGCGGGATGCAAGGTTGGTTCTAATTCCACTATAATTGAGTCTATTCTATGGCAGAATGTGGTTGTGGAAGGGGGTGCTATCCTGGAAAAATGTATCGTAGGTAGTGGTGCGTATATCGGAGAGGTTGCAAAGGTGGGCGAACGATGCATCCTAGGCGACAACGTGGTTTTGGGCAAGGGTAATCACATGGATCGCGGCATGGTCATGTGGCCGGGTATGTCTCTGGAGCCGGAAGCGGTCTCCTTTCATTAGACAAGAAGCCTTTAATATATGTTTTTAACCATATGACCATTAAATTTGGCACCGACGGCTGGCGTGGAATCATCGCCGATGACTTCACTTTCGACAACGTGAGGTACTGTGCACAGGGTGTGAGCCGCTACCTGCTGGAGCAGGGGCTGGCCCACCGCGGACTGGTGATTGGCTACGATACACGTTTTGGGTCGGAGGATTTCGCCCTGGCAGTCGCAGAGGTGGCCGCGGGGAACGGAATTGTAACTTACCTTTGTGACAGGCCTGCGCCAACTCCAGTGCTTAGCTTCAACGTGCTCCACCAACAGGCAGGAGGCGGAGCCATGATCACCGCAAGCCACAATCCTGCCAAGTGGAACGGATTCAAGTACAAGCCAGAATATGCAGGTAGCGCTTCCCCTGAGATAGTCGACGCCCTAGAGAAACACATAGCGGCTGTCCTGAGGGACAAAGGGGTCAAGACCTCTTCTTGGGCTAATGCCTTGGAGTTGGGCATTGGAAAGTCCATAGACCCGGCTCCGCCTTACCTTGCGCACATAGCAAGAATGGTGGATATGCAAGGAATAAAAGCAGCCTGTCTCAATGTGGTTGTGGATCCAATGTACGGTGCAGGAGCAGGATACCTGCCGTCGTTGCTGAACGACGGCAACATCGGTGTGCATGAGATACACGGAGAAAGGAATCCTGTCTTTCCCGGTATGGGTCAGCCGGAGCCGGTGGCGCATAACCTGCTGGACTTGTCCAGTGCAGTCATTGAACAAAATGCTGATGCGGGGCTGGCATTGGACGCCGATGCCGACCGTTTTGGCCTGGTGGACGAGAAAGGTAATTTCATCACTCCCCTTCAGGTCTTTGCACTTCTGACACTGTATCTGCTGGAGACAAAGGGAGAGCGCGGTGCTCTGGTTAAGTCCTTGACGGCCACCAGCATGATATTCAGGCTTGGGGAGCTTTTCAACGTTCCAGTACATGAGACACCAGTAGGGTTCAAATACGTTGGCAGCGTTATGACCCAGGAAAACGCCCTCATAGGTGGAGAGGAGAGCGGTGGGTTTGGATTTCGGGGACACATCCCAGAACGCGATGGGGTTCTCAGCGCTCTCTTTCTGCTGGATATGATGGTCAAGACAGGCAAAAGGCCATCGGAGCTTGTGGAGTACCTGTACAGCCGGGTTGGTCCTCATCACTACCGTAGAGACGACGTTACTTTTGATCCCGCAAAACGCAATACCATGCAGAAGCGACTTCAGGAAGCCAGCCCAGATGCCATTGGCGGTATAAGGGTGACTCGCAGGGACAATGTGGATGGTACACGATTCACCCTGGAGGACGGTTCCTGGGCCATTGTTCGATTCTCTGGCACTGAACCCCTTCTTCGCGTCTATGCCGAGGGAGAAAGCCCAGATAGAGTGGATATTCTTATAGCCGAAACTCGGGACCTTGTAGGAGTTTGATGGTCAACGACGAGGCGTCTTTCCTGGACAATTTGGAAACATATAAAAGCCTGGACATCACCGGGTTCCAGGACAGGATAGGAGACCTTCCTTATCAATGCCTTCGTGCCTGGGAGCAGGGACTGAAATTCAGCTTACCCGACGACTACCGCAATGTACGTAACGTGATTGTGACTGGCGTGGGAGGCTCTGCCATTGGAGGGGAACTGCTGGGAGACCTGATTTCCAAAGACGGGTCACCGCTTGTGACCGTGTGTCGTGACTACCACCTACCACCATATCTGAGTACTGACTCACTGGTCATAGCTTCCAGCTACTCAGGGAACACCGAAGAGACAATAGCCGCGTTTGATGATGCCATTCAGCGAGGAGCAAAGGTTATTGCGGTAACCACAGGAGGCAAATTGCTCGAATTGGCAGATAAAGAAGGTGTGCCGGTGTTTCTAATCGACTACGTGGGAGAGCCGCGGGCGGCACTGGGATACAGCTTTTTGGTCCCTCTGGCCATTCTGCAACATCTGGGGCTAATTGACGATATTGATGAGGATGTATTGGAGGCCGCGGAGGTACTGCTCTCTCTCAGCCATCGACTGGAGCCACAAATACTCACACGCGATAATCCTGCCAAGGAGCTGGCTATATCCCTCCAGGGAAAGCTCATTGTGATTTATGGTGGAGGAATGCTCAGCGGGGTAGCCAGGCGTTGGAAGACCCAGTTCAACGAGAACGCTAAGACATGGGCCTTTGTTGAGCTTCTGCCGGAAGCGGGGCATAATGCCATAGCTGGACTTCAATGGCCGAAACCGATAGGCAAAAAGGCATGCGGGGTGCTGTTGAATACTTGGAGTCTCCACCCACGTATCAAGCTACGATACCAGGTTATAGAGGAACTTCTTGGTGATGCTGGCGTGGAGTGCCGTACTGTGGATGGAGTTGGGAAAAGTACCCTGGCGCAGATGCTCAGCGCCGTTCTGTTTGGAGACTACACAAGCTACTATCTGGCCCTGTTGAACGGAGAGGATCCCTCTCCCGTATCACCATTGGACTACCTGAAAAGTAGACTGAAAGATTTACGCTAAAGCAAGGCTGGTAAGGCTATAGCAACCGCACTTAAATGCGGATGAAAAGCGGTCTCTGCCTTGGAGAAAGCCCAACTTTATCTTACAATGAGTCTTAAGAAGTACTATGTTTGAATTACTTTCAGAAAAGCTCAACACTGTTTTTGCACGGCTCTCCAGCAAGGGTCGTCTCACGGAGAAAGAGGTGGAGGCGGGTCTCCGCGAGGTTCGTCTGGCCCTGCTGGAGGCTGACGTAAACTTTCGTGTGGCGCGTGACTTCGTGCAAAAGGTACGAGAGCGTGCCGTGGGCAGCCAGGTACTCGAAAGCCTCAGCCCTGGCCAGCAGATAGTGAAGATAGTCAACGAGGAGCTCATTGCCATTCTGGGCGGTGAGGCCTCAAGGTTGGTTGGTTCCGACCGGCCTCCGGCTGTCTTGATGCTGGCAGGTCTCCAGGGTTCTGGGAAGACCACCACCGCCGCCAAGCTGGCACTCCATCTCAAGCGGGACGGCCACCGAGTCCTGCTGGTGGCTGGCGACCTTCGCCGTCTTGCAGCGGTGGAGCAGTTGGAGACCCTCGGCAAGCAGCTGGATGTGCCCGTATACAGCGAAGGGTCGGATTCCAGCGCGTTGCAGGTGTGTCACAATGGTATACAGAAGGCAAAGGACATAGGGGCAGCTTGGGTCATCCTGGACACCGGAGGACGGCTGCACTTAGACGACGAGATGATGGAGGAGCTTGCGGAGATAAAGAAGGCCACTTCGCCATCAGAGCTTCTCTTAGTTGTGGATGCTATGACTGGTCAGGACGCTGTCAATTCTGCCCAGAGCTTCCATGAACGAATAGGGCTCACGGGACTCATAATGAGCAAACTGGATGGTGATGCCCGCGGAGGGGCTGCTCTATCAATCACCCATGTGACTGGTCTGCCGGTGAAATTCATCGGCACGGGAGAAAGAGCTGAAGCCCTTGAGACTTATCATCCTGACCGCCTTGCATCCCGTATTCTTGGCATGGGAGATATCCTAACTCTGGTAGAAAAAGCCCAGGAGAACATGGACCAGAACCGTGCCAAGGAGATGGAGCGCAAGCTACGCAGCGCAACATTCAACCTTGAGGACTTCTTGGAGCAGCTTCACCAGGTAAAACGCATGGGGCCGCTTAGCCAAGTGATGGACATGATACCGGGCTTCTCCTCCATCTCCAAACGCATGTCGCCGGAAGAGCTGGACGGAGACCACATGAAGTCTTTGGAGGCCATTGTCTATTCCATGACTCCGGGGGAGCGCCGGAACCCGGATGTCCTCAACGGCAGCCGGAGGCGTCGCATCGCAAGGGGCAGCGGCACCACGCCCCAGGAGGTGAACCAGCTGCTCAACCAGTTCCGACAGATGCAGAAGATGATGAAGCAGATATCCTCAGGCAAAATGCCGCGCGGTATTCGGGGCATGTTCGGATAGAGCGGAA
>CAUZOU010000027.1:0-14333 GCA_963581795.1 Dehalococcoidia bacterium
CGACCGCCAGGGTACCCCTGAGCCTTACCTGGATCAGCTTCTTGCCACCTTGGGTGAATGCGGATTTATACGGAGCCGCAGAGGACCTCAGGGAGGCCATGTTCTGGCCAAGGCTCCGCATGAGAGATAAGCTTGGGAATGGTTATGGCAGGTTGGAAGGCACGGTAGCGCCACTGGATTGCATGACAGAACCAACAGAGCGTACCCTTTCTATGGTCTGCGCCCAACGTGAGGTGTGGAGGTCTGTAGAGGATGCAGTTCATAGCGTGTTGAGTGTCACTATCATTGCCGACTTGGCAAATCGCCAGGAGCGACTCCAAAGCCGGGGAATGTACCAGATCTAGGGTCGATTCAAACTTGGTGGAAGCCCAGCCCCGTTAGGATCTACTCCTCGGCCTCAGTTGAGCGTGGAGCGCGAGGTCTTCGTATTAGAGTGCATCTGCGGTACAGGGCGAGCATCTAACTTAATTGCTCGTCAAAAAAGGAGGGCCAAGATTATGACTCAGACAGCAGTACTAACACCAGAGCAGGTAAAACGGTACAGTCGGCATCTCATAATGCCCCAGGTGGGTAGTAAAGGGCAGCGCAATCTTCTTGATGCTAAGGTCCTCATTGTTGGTGCTGGCGGACTTGGTTCCCCAGTAGCCGTGTACTTAGCTTTGGCAGGTGTAGGAACCATAGGGATTGTGGACTTCGACGTTGTGGAAATAAGCAACCTACAGCGCCAGATCCTTCACCGCCAGGGTGACATTGGGAAATCCAAGGTCTTGTCGGCCCAGCAGAGCCTGGCTGAGTATAACTCCGACGTCAAAGTGGTGGGCCATGAGGCCCCCCTGAACTCCGAAAACGCTATGGAGATAATTTCCCAGTACGACATCATAATCAACGGGGCGGACAACTTCGCAGCACGATACCTGGTGAATGATGCCGCCTACCTGTCAGGCAAGCCATTGGTAGACGGCAGTATCTTGATCTTCGATGGTCAGGCCAGCGTGTTCATCCCTGGCCAGGGATGCTATCGCTGTCTCTTTCCCACGCCTCCACCACCTGGAGTAGTGCCAAGTTGCGCCGAAGCTGGTGTGTTGGGTGCGCTACCCGGTATGGTGGGGAGCATTCAGGCAGTTGAGACCATGAAGCTGATCTTGGGAGTAGGCGAGCCCCTAGTGGGACGGCTGTTGCTCATCGATGCCCTGAGCATGGATTTTCGTACGGTGAAGCTGCGGCGTAATCCTCAGTGCCCGTTGTGTGGCGATAACCCCACAGTCCACGAGCTTATAGACTACGAAATCTTCTGCGGACTCAAGGATCCTGTAGTCGTCGGTTAGGACTGAGAGGGACTGCAGCGAGTAAGTAGCCGGACAACCGTTTATGAAGAAAAAAGACATCCTGGATACTGTCGGTGGTACTCCAATCGTGGAGATAGAGCGGATGAGTCCTAAGAAGGACGTCCACATATATGCCAAACTGGAGGGGAGCAATCCCACCGGCAGCGTCAAGGATCGCATCGCCAAGTATATGATTGAGCGGGCCGAGGCCGACGGTACCCTTACCCACGACAAGATTATTCTGGAGCCTACCAGCGGCAACACGGGAATAGCCCTGGCTTTCCTTGCGCGGCGAAAAGGATATAGGATAAGGGTGATTATGCCCGAGAATGTCAGTGTGGAGCGGGCACAACTGTTGCAGGCCTATGGCGCGGAGATAGTGTACAGTGACGGGTCCAAGGGCACCAACGGGGCTATAGTGGTCGCTGAGGAAATGGCGGCCAATGACGATAACTACTTCATGCCGTACCAGTATGGGAATGAAGCTAATCCAAGGGCTCATTACGAGACCACAGGGAAGGAAATCCTGGAAGACCTTCCAGAGATAGATGTGTTTGTGGCTGGACTGGGGACTGGCGGGACTCTCATGGGGGTGGGCAGGCGCCTCAAGGAGCACAACCCAGATATAAAGGTGGTTGCGGTTGTTCCCCACCCCGACGACGTAATCCAGGGCCTCCGCAGTTTGGAGGAGGGGTTTATCCCCCCCATCCTGGATCTCTCGATCCTGGATAGCCGCATAATGATTGAGAGTAAGGAAGCCTTCCGTGTTACCCGTGAGCTTATGCAGAAGGAAGGGATATTCGCAGGCGTCTCATCTGGGTCTGTGGTGTGCTGTGCAACCAAGTTAGCGGAGCGAATGGATAAGGGGAATATTGTTTGCTTACTGGCCGATGGTGGGTGGAAGTATCTGAGCACCGCTCTATGGACCAGCGACTTCACGGAACTGAAAAGCAGCGTGGAGAACAAGATATGGTGGTAACCGCCTGAGAGCATAGAGCGAGGGTAAGGAAAGTTCCACCAGGGATGACGAGCAATTCTTTCAGATTGCAAATAGCCGGGGGGCCATGGAGTCTCTGGGCTATTTTTATATCAATGGCTGCTGAAACCCACAGCGTGCTGTATTATACTTGTGAAGTGCTTGATAATCCTGATAAACTCTTGCAAGCGCTTATTATGGATGGAAGGGGGAACATGAAGATATCCCAGATCATGGCTTCCAAGGGGCCAACAGAGGAAGGGCTTCCTCCCCTTCAGTCTATGCTTCTAGAGGAATTGAACCGGCGTACAGACGAGGTTTTCGATAACAGTGACGAAGGGCTACTCCAGATATTTCCACGGTTGAAGCGCTCTTCGTTGAGCTGGTCTCTCTACCTTCTACACAAAAGAGGACTCATTGCCAAACGGCGCGTGAGGGTCAATGGCAGGCTTACCACCGTCTTCGGCTGCCACAAGGCCGTGGAAGCCCTGAAAGAACACCTGAACGTGGCGGACTAGGCAGTGATAGCCCAACGCGCATGGCTACTCAGCGGAACTGGCAGCATGAGTAGCCATGGGGCCGCCAGCTACTATCTCAGAACCCTCAGTCGTTCACTAGGGTGTTGGTTCTACGGATAGCACATAGGGTGACGGCTGAGTGGTCTTTGGGGCGACGGGTGCGATTATCACTATCGCCCGTTCAAGTCCAGCACCGAATCCCTCAAGAAACAGAGACCCACTTGCGTCCTGATTCAGGGGCATGTTCCGAATGGTGATCTCCTTTCCTATCTCTATGACCTGCACTAGGTAGTCCTGTGGTACGCGGTTGTCGGTCCTAATAAACCCTAAGGCCTCCCACAGACCGTCGCTCTCGGCATCGTCGAAATAGCCGATCTCTGGTATAGATATGTCGTCTATGCAGATGCCGTCCTCGTTGAGGGCGCCGTCGGTTATGTATTCAAAGCGAAGGAAGACTTCCATCCCTGCATAGGGAGTCAGGTCCGATGAGGCTTCCTGCCAGCCGTTGCTTTGTCCCGTGTAGCCAGGGCCGAAGCTGAGGCCCATCTGGTTTTGTGGAGCGGTCAGGTTTCCCTCCAGGATGCTCCAGGTCTTCCCGCCATCTGTGGATACTTCGACGTAGGCGTAGTCCCACGACTCTTCTATGTTGTACCACGTCTGGAAATTCAGGGTAGCCTGGTCGGTCTGAGTGAGGTCAATTGCCGTGGTCAGCACTGCATCTATGGAGTCTCCCCGGTTTCCCCACCAACAGTAGCTGCCGCTATACGCTGTGGTTGGTAAAAGGGGCGCCTCCAACTGTCCCTGAAAAGATAACAGCGCGTCATCTTTCCCCATGCGAACCTCTATGTACTCTCCTGCGTACTGGGCCACGATGCCGTTGTGTTGGCCGTACTCGGTTATTGTTTTCACAGGGCTGACGCTTACATCCAGCCCTTCGTAGGTGTATCTACCGACATCCCGGGAGTCGAGGTAGTTCGCTATCAGCCAGTCACGGAAAACCTCTTGAAACGTGGCCTCGTAGCCCTGTGTTCGTAGATAGGAGGTGATTCCCTCCAGTCCGTCTTCCTGCTGGCTCACGAGTTCGTTAAGGCCATCGTGACCGCCATAATGCTGGGCCAGGTATTCCATGAAAAGGGAGGCCGCTCCGTAATGGGGCAGTGTTGACGCGCTACCTGATGGCCAGTCGGTCAGAGAGGTGTTTGGGGATTGAGTGAAATAGTCGACGAAACTGAGTCCGTATTCAGCCAGTCCCTTGGCCACCTCTGAGAGTCCCTCGTTGATCCACGTCTCTTCCGTTGGATCGCCAGCCCAGTGGACTGCGTGCTGAAGTTCATGGGCTAGGGTTCCCAGGTAGGAGGGCGAGCCCACAAAGCTGCTTGTATTCATGTAGAAAATCTCCCGTTCATTGCTGAAGGGGTAGACCTCTTTTGGGTATTCGTCGGAAGCGCTGTAGTAACCCTCGACTCCTCGAAGTGGAGAATGAAGGATGGTCATGTGGGTATCGTTGTCCACTCCGGGGGACCACTCATTGCCGAAAGCCTTTGTTACAGCGGGATAGATGGCTTCTTCAAAGACCTGCGCAGCGGTCGGAAGCGCTCCCTCAGGAGGCTCATATCCCACCTGGAAATACCAGTAGGCGTGCTCGCTGACGAAGAGCAACTCGGCTTCTACCTCGTACATCTTCACATCCACTAGGTCGGCCACCCAGAACACGTCTCGGCGTCCCATTTCATAGCTGACAGGGTTCTGGTTCACTACCCGAGCTATCGGCTGGTCTAGGTCAGGACGCAGTCGCTGAATCAGGGAGTATGGATTCCTATCAGGTGCTTCGGTAAGGTATGGCTGTGCTGAAGGTGGAGTGGGAGTAAGCATCGCGGCCGGAGTTATGGCGGGGAGAATTGGTGCGATGGGCGATGCCGTTGGCTCCAGAGCGGTTCTGCAGCTCGGACCCAGGGAAAGTGCCACCACCACCAATATCATGACTGAGAACTTGTTCATAAACGTTGGGACATGCCTGATGGCATTGAGTCAGTGTACCTGATACTGGTTAAGTATCGACTGAAAAAGTTCCCTTGTCCATACATTTACCCCGTGCTATCATGCTTCCAAGTCCCAATTGGTGCACTGGAGGATCCTATGGCCACGGAAAAGGCGAAAGCTCTGGAGTTGGCTCTGAGCCAGATAGAACGGGAGGTGGGCAAGGGGAGCATTATGAAGTTGGGTGAGGTGGGCAAGAGGCTCGCAGTGGAGGCCATCCCAACCGGATCACTCTCCTTGGATATGGCGTTGGGTATAGGTGGAGTTCCTCGTGGAAGAGTCATCGAGATCTTTGGAGCCGAGTCTGCAGGGAAGTCTACACTGGCCCATCACATCATGGCGGAAGCCCAAAAAGCGGGCGGGACGGCGGCCTATATAGATGCCGAGAATGCCCTTGACCCTGTCTATGCCAGTAACCTTGGGGTGAACGTGGATGAGCTCTTGGTATCTCAGCCGGACACTGCAGAGCAGGCTCTGGAAATTTGTGAGTACTTGGTTAGAAGCGGCGCAGTGGACGTGATCGTCATCGATAGTGTGGCTGCTCTTGTCCCAAGGGCAGAGCTTGAGGGTGATATGGGCGACTCCCACATGGGGTTGCAGGCTCGTCTCATGTCTCAGGCCTTGCGCAAGCTGTCTGCGGCAATCAATCGCTCTCATGCTGCGGTCATCTTCATAAATCAGCTTCGAGAGAAGATAGGTGTGGTCTTCGGCAACCCGGAGGTCACTCCTGGCGGTCGTGCTCTTAAGTTCTACAGCTCAGTGCGCATTGACCTTCGCCGTGTGGACTCCATAAAGCATGGCACAGAGGTCATGGGAACCAGAGTCAAGGCTAGGATTGTGAAGAACAAGGTGGCCCCTCCATTCCGTGTTGCCGAGTTCGATATCATGTTCAACCGGGGAATCAGTAAGGAAGGCGATATTCTGGACCTTGGTACAATAGGTGGCACAATTACAAAAGCCGGCTCTTTTTACTCCTATGGAGGTACTAGACTTGGCCAGGGAAGAGAAGCCGCCAAAGAGTATCTCACCCAGCACCAGGAGCTATCTGCGGAGGTGGAAGGGCGGATTAGGGCCTCTTCGGCAAATCCGGCTCCAGTTGCAGTTGCAGTAGCGGTGGAAGTGGAAGACGAAGCTAATGCCTAGCCTCAGGTTCTCGCCTGGTTTCCCAGTGGGCACAAGGGCATTTACCCTACAGGTTGTGTGCAATTGTATGCTAAGCTATCGACTGCTTCGGAGGCCGAAGGAACACCATAATGGCGGCTCCTAGCGTGCCAGAGACCGCAAAGACTATGAACGCTATATAATAGCTTTCGGTCATGTCGTAAACAAACCCCGCAAAAATCGGCCCCAGTACAAGACCGAACATTTGCACAAAGTCCATCATTCCGGATATAGTGCCGAACGCCCTCCTGCCAAAGTAGTCGGCCCGCACAATGGACATTGTCGTTGCTCCTCCTCCCCACCCTACTCCGTAGATCAGCACGAAGAAGATCAGGTGCCACCATTCCGTCACGTAGGCCAGGATCAGCGGGCCCATGGCCGCCAGTCCTATGGTGATGGCCATGACAAACCTCGCTGGGATTCGGTCTGCCAACCAACCAAACCCCAGTCTTCCCAGGATACTGGTTAGCGCAGTCATTCCCAGCACCGCGGCGGCCATTTGAGGGTTAATGCCTATGCCAATAAGGAATGGGACTTGATGAAGTCCAATGGCCCCTATGATAAGTTGACGCAGCCCAAATACAACGCTGAGCAGCCAGAACACTGGGGTTCTCAGCGCCTCTGCTATGCTGTATGTCGCCTCCACATCGCTTTCGCCGGGTGGAGTGACTTCCTCGGCGTGGATAGCATCGCCCCCTGCAGATACCTGTTGAGGTTCTATCGATGATACTGCAATGCGACCATCTGGCAGCAGGCCATATTGTTCCGGGCGGTGGCGCATCACGGACGCCAACGGAATGCCCACAGCCCAGATAACTATCCCCGCTATCGCGGCCGTGGGCCTCCATCCCATGATGATGATGAGCCAGCCCAGTATAGGAACAATCACTCCTCCTAGGCCGACTCCGGAGGTGGCGATTCCAAGGGCAATGCCCCTCTTCTTAACAAACCAGTTTGTTGGTGCCACAAGAGCAGGGACACGGATGCCGATGGACATCCCCACAGAGATCAAAAGGAGGTAGACGACGTAGAACATGACCAGCGACTCTACAACACTCATCCACAGGAATCCGAACCCCATAATTCCTACGCCAATGAACATCATACGTCGCGGCCCGAATCGGTCCACTAGGTAACCGCCCACGGGTCCAAGCAGTCCGCCCTCCAATTGTGTGAGTGCTATTACCCCCGAAAGGACGGTGCGGCTTGTGGAAAACTCGTTCGCAAGAGGCAGGAAAAACACGCCGAATCCAAGCCAGTAGATTCCCGCGCCAACTGCTAATACTATCATGGAGGCGAAAACAATCCACCAACCGTAATACACGCGCTGCAAGTTCAGACCATATAAGAGTGGATTCAATATATTTGCCAATTCAGAAGAAAGACGCTTTCAATGCCTGAGCAAGAGTACCCCAAGGAATTGTTTGCTGCAATGGTTGTAAGCGGATGGCTGGTGATTTACAGAACAGGAAAATAGTGATGCTATAATTGTGCGCGCATCATTACTCATAATCGATGATTTTCATTTTCCCTTTTCATAAAACACATGGACGAAGAGAAGACACTTGAAAGGGCCACATCGCTTGCCCTTCGATACCTTTCTTACAGGCCCCGCAGCGAATTCGAGGTCAGGGGCCGCCTTAGACGCAGGTACGATGAACCGGTCGTAGAGTCGGTAATAGTGCGCTTGAAAGAGCTGGGCTTGCTGGACGATAAAGCCTTTGCCTTTGCCTGGAGCCAGGGAAGGCTGTCCTTCAAGCCCCGCAGTGCGGGCCTGATTCGGAGAGAACTGCTTGCCAAGGGTATAGACCGCGAGACGGCCAACACTACGGTGGAAGCCATAGACGACGAGGAGAGCGCCTACAACGCCGGGCGACGGTCTGCCAAGTCCATGGCCGGTGGTGATTACACAACATTCCGCAGGCGCCTGTGGGGTTATCTTGAACGGCGGGGATTCGGCCAGTCCATCGTTCGTAAGACGGTGGACCGTCTCTGGGAGGAGCGTGGGGCGTCGGGATGATTTATAATTGTGCCGATTAAGGGAAGGATCAAAAACTCGTCATGACAACTAACGAACCGATTCGCTGCTTTGGGGATTCCACCGACCCGTTGATGGCCCGCTACCATGACGAGGAGTGGGGTGTGCCTCTGCACGACGATCGGAGCCTCTTCGAGTTCCTGGTGCTGGACGGCTTTCAGGCGGGGCTTTCATGGCGAACCATTCTCCACAAACGGGAGAACTTCCGCAATGCCTTTGACAACTTTGATGCGTCCAAAATAGCTAGCTATACCGATGAAGACCAACAACGCCTACTGTGTGACGCGGGCATAGTGAGAAACCGGCTGAAGGTCGCCACCACCATCGCCAACGCCCAGGGGGTTTTGGCGATACAGAAAGAGTTCGGCAGCTTTGATAGGTACATCTGGCAGTTCACAGGGAACAAGACTCTGGGGAGGCCGGAGAGCATTGTCATGTCCTCTATTCCAGCATTTACAAAGGAGTCAGATGCCATGTCCAAGGACTTGAAAGCGCGTGGATTCCGCTTTGTAGGTAGCACCATCTGCTACGCGTTCATGCAGGCTGCGGGCATGGTTAACGATCACATTGACGACTGTATACGCGGCCCGGCGGGGAACGCGTAGTACATGCTCGTGTAAGCAGGGCATTCCCTGCTTAGCGCTTAGTCGTCTTTTCCGGTGGTTGGACACTGGAGTCGGAAGCAGGAAGATCCTCGTCCTGGAAATTCATGGCGTAGAGCCGTGAGTACAGCCCGTTCTTTGCCAAGAGTTCGCGGTGTTTCCCCAACTCTGCTACGTGTCCCTTCTCAAGCACCAGAATCTGGTCTGCGTCTTGTATGGTGGAGAGGCGGTGTGCGATGATTATGGCCGTGCGATCCCGTAACAATTCCTTCAACGCATCCTGTATCAGCCGCTCCGTGTAGCTGTCCACGTTTGCTGTGGCCTCGTCTAGGATGAGAATGCGCGGGTTTGCCACCAGTGCCCGCGCGAACGCGATGAGCTGTCGCTGGCCGACGCTCAGGTTGTTGCCGCGCTCATGGAGGATAGTTTCGTAGCCTTGGGGTAGCCGCATGATGAAGTCGTGGGCGCCAAGGGCTTTTGTGGCTGTTTCTATTTCCTCCTGGGTTGCTTCCCGACGCGCGAAGCGTATGTTGTTAGCCACGGAGTTTGAGTAGAGAAAAGGTTCCTGTAGCACCAGACTCATCTGGCCAGCCAGAGAGGAACGGGTGATATCCCGCAGGTCATATCCGTCCACCGTAATGCTTCCCTGGGTGACGTCGTAGAAACGGGCAACAAGGGCCACTATCGTAGTCTTCCCTGCGCCTGTGGGGCCGACTATCGCCAGGGTTTCCCCCGGAGGTATGTCCAGGGATACAGTGTCGAGTACCGGCACATTCGGGAGGTATTGGAAAGACACATGGTCAAACTGAACGCGGCCCTTTATGGGCGGTAAGGTGGTGGCCTCAGAGGCGTCTACCAGGTCAGGCTCCACGTCCAGCAACTCGAAGATGCGCATGCCTGCAGTCATTGCCCGCTGCATCATTGCGTACTGCATCACAAGGGCGCGGATGGGTTCAAAGAACCTTTGCACGAACAGGGTGAAGGCCACGAGTGTTCCCAACTCCAAGGTGTCTGTCTGCACCATTCTGCCGCCCACTACTATTACGAGACCAAAGCCGACAGCGGTGAGTACCTCCACAGACGGCATCAGGCTGGCGGTCAGTTTTATGGCCCTTAGGTTGGCATTCAGGTGTTCGCCGTTTAGCTCATCGAACTGGGAGAGGTTAACTTCCTCTCTGCTCATGCTCTGGGTGACTCTTACCCCGGTGATGTTCTCCTGCAGGCTGGCGTTGACCCCCGCAATGGCGTAGCGGATACTCATGAAAGCTTGGCGGGCGCGCTTTTGCCACATGACCATAATGATCATGAAGACTGGAATGACGGTAAAACATGCCAGAGCGAGTTGGAGGTTCCAGCCCAGCATTATCGCAATGATCACAATCAGGCTGAGTATCTCAGCGAAGCCCACAACGAAGATGGTCATGAATTCTTGTAAGGCCGTGGTGTCGCTCTGTACCCGGCTCATGAGTCGCCCTACCTCGTTGTGGTCGTAGAAGAGGGTGGAGAGCCGTTGCAGGTGAGCATGCATATCTGTGCGCAGCTTGTATAGGACCGACATGTTCACCTTGGCAAGTCCCCTCAGATGGAAGAAGTTTCCCGCTAGATTGAGCACTACAACTACTGCAAAGAGCATCGCGATTTTGTTCAGCCCTGAGATCCTCTCAGCTACCGAAAGATCTTCACTCCCTATGTACTGGTTGATGGCCATGCCAACCAGCAGAGGCACGGAAATCTGCGTGCCTATGTAAAGGAACATAGCTAGCATGCTGATGAGCGTAAGCTTCCAGTGTGGCCTCACATAGGCAAAAAGGCGTCGTATGACGCTCTGGTCGTAGACCTTGCCGAACTCCATATCTTCCAGGACAAGGCTGAGGCGGCCGCGTATTCTGCGTACCTCAGCAGCTCCGGGGAGGTTGGGATTCCAGCCGCCGCCCGTGTTCATCATGTTACGAGTTTACCTCTGCCCGTGGACCTGGAGTTTCGAGGTTGGCGGCAGGTGCTCCATCACCTGTGTTGCCAGCATGGGCAGTTATTTTCTGGTGGTCGTCGACTTCCGGTTCCTGGGGGCGGAGTTGAAGCTCGTAGATCTCTTGGTATGGGCCGGGCACCTGAATCAACTCATCGTGAACGCCACGCTGAACGACTCTACCATCCTTCATTACAAGGATGGAGTCTGCGCTCTTAACGCTGCTCAGACGGTGAGCGATGACGAATGTGGTCCTGCCCTGTATCACTGTATCCAGAGCCTGACGTATTAGGTGCTCAGTCTCAGTGTCTACGCTGGAGGTCGAATCATCCAGGATGAGAATGGGTGGGTCAAGCAGCAGAGTGCGGGCTATGGCCAGACGTTGCCTCTGCCCTCCGGAGAGGGTAGTCCCACGCTCGCCAACATATGTATCATATCCCTCAGGCATGGACTCAATGAAGTCGTGGAGTTGGGCCAGCTTTGCTGCCCTGATAACGTCCTCCATGGACGCGTCCACCGCGCCGTAGGCAATGTTTGCCCGTATGGTGGATGTAAAGATGAATACGTCCTGCTGAACTATGCCCACGTTCCGGCGTAGCGAGGCCAGTGTGACGTCACGGATATCTATACCATCGATGGTGACCCGTCCCTGACTGACATCATAGAACCGTGGAATCATGTGAACCACGGTGGTCTTCCCACTGCCGGGTGCGCCCAAGATAGCCATGACCTTGGTGCTGGGCACGTCAAAAGTGATGCTCTGTAGCACCGACGACTGTTCGGTATATCCAAAGGACACATCCTCGAAGCTCACGTTCCCCTTAACTCTCGGTATCACTAGAGCACCTTGTTTCTCTTCCACTGGAGAATCGGCGTCCAGCACGTAGAAGATACGCTCCCCGGAGGACATGGCCCTGGAGAAGCTGTTGACTATCCATGCTGTCATGCGTACTGGGATTGCCAGCAGTCCCATGTACAGCAGGAAGGCTACTAGTTCCCCTTCAGACATATGTCCCTCGACCACTTGGCGGCCGCCGAACCACAGAATGACCCCGGTTCCTCCAAGGAAGAAGAAGTTGTTCAACGAGGTGGTGACTGCCTGCAGTCGTTCGGCGGTAAACCCATATCTGGCTACCTCCCCTGCCCTGTAGCTGAACTTCTCTTTTTCGTACTCTTCGGCGGCAAAGGCTTTAACCACACGCTGACCGGCCAGGTTTTCCTGAAGCACTGTGTTCAGGTGCCCCATCTCGGTCCGCTCTGCCAGCCAGTTGCGCCGCATCTGTAACATGATTGTGGATGTGCGCAGGAGTATGAATGGAACGAACACAAGGCTCATCAGCGCCAGCTTCCAGCTTGAGACTATCAGGATGATGCTGACGCCCAAGATCAGGAGTACCATATAGCCCCCCCGGATTACGCCGCCCTGTATGAACATCCGGACTCCTTCCACGTCCGCAGTAGCACGAGACATCAGGTCTCCGGACCTCTGGTTGTCATGGAAAGCGAAGCTGAGCCGCTGCAAACGATCGTAGTAAATATTCCGGAGGTCGTAGGCTACCCTCTGACCAAGTGACTCCCCAAGGTACTGCTGAGCATAAGCGGCTATACCTCGCATAATACTGAGTGCAAGGATGACGAGGGCGAGCACGATGAGCTGTCGAACCTCTCCAGAACTCACCACCTCATCGATGGCTGTTCCTAGGATTCTGGGAATCGACAGGGCAAAGACCGTGACTCCGATGGTGGAGACATAGGCCAGTAGGAGCCTGTTCTTGTACTTTAATGCAAAGCCGATAAGTCGGCGTAGGATGGACATGGTTTCTTGGTGTGTGCTCCTTGCGTGTCCACTGTGAAAGCACTCCCGAAGAGTGGGACAATGAACATAATGCCGAGAATATATTAGCCCCAATGCAGTGCTGTGTCCAGAGGTGAAGTGCGCTTATGACGCCAACGTTGACTTTGATTGTTGATGCTCGTTATCATCCAGGGGTTATGGCAGAAGCCAAGGGAGTACACCAGGTATGGGGTTGGACCGCCGCCAAGGGGATTCTTGCGTCCATGAGACCGCGTCAGTGGACAAAGAACCTCATCATTTACTTCGCCTTCTTTTTCACAATAGAACAGGCGTGGAGACTGGATGAGTTGGACGAAGGGGTTCGCCTCTTCGTCCGTATTACGGCGGCCTTTGCCATCTTCTGCCTCATCACCAGCGCCGTATATCTGTTCAACGATGTTTTGGATGCTGAGAAGGACCGACACCACCCCAAGAAGCGAAACCGACCACTAGCTGCAGGTGTTTTGTCCCCTTTTCTGGCCTTGACTATAGCCCTGGCTCTGGCTGTCGGCGGTGTAGCTTTGGCCTTTATGCTGGAGTCTCTCTACGCCTGGGTTACGCTTATATACCTGGTTGTCATGATGGCCTACTCAGGGTATCTGAAGCGCTTGATAATAGTAGATATACTTGTCATCAGTTCCGGCTTCGTACTGCGTGCCGTTGCCGGAGCGGTGGTGTTGGATGTGACCATCTCTCCCTGGCTGTACATCTGCACCACTCTGGGGGCGCTCTTCCTTGGCTTCTCCAAGCGCCTCAACGAGATAGTCCTAGCTGGTGAGGATGGTGTTTTGCAAAGAGATACCTTGGAAGAATACACACCACGATTCCTAGAGCAGCTCATATCCGTAGTCGCACCTGCTACCCTTGTGTCATACATCCTCTATACCTTCACAGCTGATAACCTGCCCGATAACAACGCTATGATGCTGACCATACCCTTTGTTATGTACGGCATTTTCCGGTATCTCTACCTGGTGCACAACAAGAACTTGGGTGAAAGCCCCGAGCAGATTCTCTTGACAGATATACCACTGATTCTGAACATCGTTATGTGGCTGGCTGTTGCATCTGGGGTGCTGATCGCATACAGGTAGCCGAGTTCGGTAATTTTACATATGCTTGCAACCGGCGCCTATTCCATAGCGTCTTTGGGAGTGTCATCGTAGTCCCGTTAAACGCTGTTTTGTTAGGTTAGCTGGAACGATTTTGTCGCTATTGCGACTATGTCCTTGCCGATTGCTAGGGATGCTGTTGCTCCTGGTGAAGGCGCGTTACGCACGTGGATGGCGTTTTCGGTCTCGGTGATATGGAAGTCGTCGGCCATGAGACCGTTCCTCTCCACCTCCTGCGCCCTGACCCCAGCGCCCCCTCTCTCAAGGTGACCTTCCTCTATTTCTGGCACAAGCCGCTGAAGTGACTTGAGAAAGGCGCCCTTGCTCAAGGAGCGATGGAACTCCTGCATTCCCAGTATCCAGTACCTGGACGCCATTGTCCAGAAGCCCCTAAATGCCAGGGTTCCCAGTGTCTCTGTTACATTTACGTCCGTCATTTTGTATCCCTCACGGGCGAAGGCCAGGACCGCGTTTGGCCCTGCCTCCACATCGCCGTGGACTGTCCTAGTGAAATGCACGCCCAGAAATGGAAACTCGGGGTTCGGCACGGGATAGATGAGGCCACGCACTAGGTGGCGCGCCTCAGGCGAGAGCATGTAGTACTCTCCCCTGAACGGTATGATTCTGAAGCCGTCTTTGATGCCCATCATACGGGCAATTGAATCGGAGTAGAGACCTGCGCAGTTTATCAGGTGTTTAGCTCTCACGTCGCCTCGGCCAGTTTCCATGTTGATGAGTCCATCGGCCTGCTTGATGCTCAGGAC
>CAUZOU010000028.1:0-14188 GCA_963581795.1 Dehalococcoidia bacterium
TGGGAAACGAGGTGGTAGTGGAGTTTTTGTCCTCGGCCTGAGACTTTCTACAACCCCAGATTGCCTGGGTTCATTATGTCGCGGGGGTCAAGGGCCGTTTTGATGCCACGCAACACATCCATACCAGCCCCAAGTTCTCTTGGCATCAGATGTGCCAACTTCACTCCGACACCGTGCACGTACTCCATAGAGCCGCCCATGTCCTGGGCAAGAGTGACGATTTGGTTTACGGCCTCGTCCAGATGGACGCCCTTCAGGGCTATGTCAACCAGGATTACGGAAAACAGCTCGGGGTGAGTCCACAGGGCATACTCCCGCACCTGCAGGCCGCTACGCGAGGCTATCTCTTGACAGTGGCGGCGATACTCCAACACTTGTGAGGCTGGGATGGCAACGTGCGGGTATGCGGTTGTTCTTGGCCAGTCTTGGTGGGGCCAATCTTTCACAGGCTTGTCTATGTACCGTTCCTTGTATCGGTACGCTGAATCGTGGCGGGTGTTCCAGTACTGCTGGGTTGCGGCAGGGCCTATGTCTTCCCCATTGGAAGCGTCGCAGACCGCCAATGTCCTTGTAATCTGTGCCTCGACCTCCTCTGCATATCCCTCAAACATCAGGTACATCCATATTTTATACGAGATAGGTGAGTCGTCCGAAATGAGACCTTTAGTGTCGGAGGGTTCTTCTGTTAGGTCTATTAGGGCTGGCTTTAGGCCAAGTGAGAACATCTCCATCATGGCGTTGAAGCCGTCCTCAAAGCTGGGAAAGGCGATGGTCTTGAACAGGCGTGATTCCGGCAGACGGAAGACTCTGAGGGTGGCTTGAGTTATGATGCCAAAGACTCCCTCGGCTCCGATGAAAAGAGAGTGGAGGGATGGCCCAGCCGAGGTCTTTGGCACTGCCCTGGTCTGTACGATATCCCCGTTTGGCAGCACAATCTCCAGTCCAAGCACCTGGTCTCCCATGGAACCGTACTTGGCTGCCCTGTATCCAACGCCATTGGTGGATATAGCGCCTCCAACGGTTGCTATGGGTACGCTGTACGGGTCGTGACCCAGCATCAGCCCTTCTTTGTTGAGTGTAGTGTTAAGGTCAGCCAGAACGGTGCCTGCCTCCACGGTTGCTGTTCTGTCCTGGGAATTCACATCTACAATACCATTCATCTTCTTCAGGTCTATGGCGATGCCGCCCTGGAGCGGCGTGATGGCCCCCATTATTCCTGTGCCTCCACCGTAAGGCACCAGCGGTATCCGTTCTTCGTAAGCCAGCTTGACTATTTGCGCTACCTCGATGGTGGAAGAGGGTCGTACCGCGGCATACACCAGCGGTGTAGACACGCCTGGCTGTCCACTCCTCCAGCGCCCAAAGGCATCCGAGGAGTATGCCTCAAGGGAGGACTCATCCAGGAATACGTCTTCGGGCCCCACGATGCTTTTCAGAGTTTCCAAAGCTGACAGTGCAATCACTGTGTGTTCCTTTGTCGTGTGTCAGACCCAGATGATAATTGGGACTGATGCTGGTTATGACGGTCAGCCTAGGCCCTTGAATCTCCACTTAGTGCCATCGGCGGAGTCCTCTAGGATCACGCCCAGCTCTTCCAGTTGATTGCGTATGGAGTCGCCCATCTGGAAGTTGCGTTCGGCCCGAAGCTGGGTGCGGGTTTCCACAAGAAGGCATATGAACGGATAGGCATCCTTGTGGTCTGAACCGGACTGTTCATTCATGGACAGTCCGAGGACCGATGCCATCTCACGCAAAGCTCGCTGAGCCCCACCTACGGCCGTACCTGTCTCCTTTTGACGATTGATCTCATGTGCGAGGTCAAACATGGCGGCTAGGGCCTGGGGTGTGTTTAAGTCGTCATCCATGGAGGCGATGAAGCGGTTGTGATAGGTCTCTACGTTTAGCTGCCCTTCGTCGTCATCCTCATCGGTGTTGCTTCTCAACGCATTGAGCAACCGCTCCAGCGCGCGGGAGGCAGAGGATATTCCCTCCTCAGTATACATGAGAGGGCTTCTGTAGTGGGACGAAAAGAAGTACATTCGGAGCGTGTCAGCGCTATGAGCATCAAGGGCATCACGGCAACTGATAAAGTTGCCTGTGTGACGTGTCATCTTTTCGCTGTCATCATCTGGGAGCCGCAGCAGGCCGTTGTGTACCCAGAAGCGTACGAATGGCGAATCCCCGGTGTAGACCTCAGACTGTGCGATCTCATTCTCATGGTGTGGGAAGATGACGTCCTGGCCACCACCGTGAATGTCTATCTGATTTCCCAGAAGGCTCATGGACATGGCCGTACACTCTATGTGCCAGCCCGGACGTCCCAGACCCCAGGGAGTTGGCCAAGCTGGCTCTCCCTCTTTGGATGACTTCCATAGGGCAAAGTCCATTGGGTCTTCCTTGCGCGGGTCAATCTCTATACGGGAGCCGGCCCTCATATCCTCTATCGGACGTCTGGAGAGATGCCCATAGTCCTTGAAATTACGCACCCTGAAGTAGACATCGCCATCCACTACGTAGGCGTTATTCTTTGCTATGAGGTCCTGGATAATCTCTATCATTCGGTCTATGTATTCCGTAGCCCGGGGATAATCGTGGGCACGTTGCACTCCAAGCTCGTCTATCTCATGGAGGAACCGTTCGATATAGTGATTTGCCAGTTCGCCTATGCTGGTCCCGCCCCTTTGCGCCACCTCAATAATGCGGTCCTCAATGTCCGTGAAGTTTTGGACATGGTGAACACGGTGCCCCTGGTATTCCAGGTATCGGCGAAGTACGTCGAAGAATACGTACGATAGGGCATGGCCTATGTGACACGGGCCATACAGGTTTGGGCCACACACATATATGGCAACCTGGTCTCCCAGTGGGGTGAATTCCTGCTTCTCACCGGAAAGCGTGTCGTACAGTTTCATACGTTGTCCTCTATAGTGGCAATTGCCATGGCTGCTATTCCATCACCGCTGCCGGTAAAGCCCATACCATCGGAGGTTGTGCTTTTGACGTTCACCTGCGATTGGTGCAGACCCAGAGATTCGGCAATTACTTGGCGCATATTTTCTGAAAACGGGGCTAATCTGGGGCGCTCGGCGATTATTGTAGCATCGAGGTTTGTTATATGCCATCCTTGTTGCTCCAGAAGCCCGGCAGCATGTTGCAGAAATCGCATGCTGGATGCACCCCGGTACTGAAGGTCGGAGGAAGGGAAGTGCGCTCCTATGTCGCTAAGGCCGGCGGCCCCCAGCAAGGCATCTACCAGTGCGTGAAGCAGAGCATCGCCATCGCTATGTCCTGCCAGCCCAGCCTCAAAGTCTATCCTGACGCCGCCAAGCCATAGAGGACGGCCATCCTCCAGTCTGTGGGCATCATATCCTATGCCGGTGCGAACGGACATAATAAACTCCAGTGCAAAGGAATATCATAATCCCCCTACTTCTAGGGTAGGTTCTCAGGCTTGCTCCTATTTTTGAGAATAACCTCAGCCAGATGCAGGTCCGCCTGTGTGGTTACCTTAATGTTTTCCACAGATCCAGTGAATGTGCTTACCGGGTGCCCCAGTCTCTCAACCAAGGAAGCGTCATCAGTTACCCCATCAAGGTCATGCTGGTACGCTTCCTGAAGTATTTTGTAATGAAATACCTGTGGTGTCTGCACGGCCAATAAGCCCTCTCTCTGCAGGGTCTCCAGAACTAAACCCTCTTTCACCTTCTTAACAGTGTCGTTCACGGCGACGGTTGGGACGGCGGCTCCAGTCTCCATTACGTTCTCCAACCCCAACTCAATCACCTCCCTGGTAACGCAGGGTCTTGCCCCATCGTGTACCATTACCCACTCGCAATGCGAGAGGTGTTGCAGACCTGCCTTCACTGAGTCCTGGCGGCGTTGGCCACCGGTGCAGACGTGTTTCAGCTTCACCCACCCTTCCTGGGATGCTAGGGCTCGTCCCTTCTCGATGTTGTGCTTACCAAGAACCAGGATAATCTCATCCACTAGAGTAGATTCTTCGAAGACTGAAACGGTGTGGGCTATCAGTGGCCTGCCGAGGATGGGTTCAAAGACCTTGTCTACGGTGACCATGCGCTGACTTAGGCCTGCTGCGACAATCACCACTCCTATGCGAGAATTGGTGCTATATCCGGCAGGAGGAGTATCCATATGAGTTACCACCTAGTTCTCCTGAGGCTGAGCGAATATGATGCGACCTGCGGATGTCTGGAGTACCCGTGTAATCGAGACTTCTAGGTGGGAGTTGAGGTGTCTTTTACCGCCTTCCACAACCACCATTGTGCCGTCATCAAGGAAACCTACGCCTTGGCCAAATTCTTTGCCCTCCTGAATGATACGCACTACCATTTCCTCACCCGGAAGCACAACCGGCTTTAGGGCGTTGGCAAGCTCGTTGATGTTGAGCACCCCTATGCCCTGAAGCTCGGCGACGCGGTTCAGGTTAAAGTCTGTTGTTAGAATCTGAGCCTTCAGGCTCTTGGCCAGCTTTACCAGCTTAGCATCTACTTCTGAGTCATCATGGGCGTCCACATCCAGGATTTGAATAGGCACCTCGGCTTCCTTGCGTAGCTTGTTCAGCATTTCAAGGCCACGACGTCCGCGGTTGCGCCTGATGGCATCATTGGAGTCAGCGACATGTCTTAGTTCGTCAAGGATGAACCTGGGAATTACCATGGTTCCATGAACAAAGCCTGTCTTGCTTATGTCGGCGATCCTTCCATCTATGATTGCGCTGGTGTCCATCAAGACACGTCCGGTTGGGTTGATTCTGCCGGAGAATGCGTCGCGTCTGGAGTGTTCCGGTAATAGCTGGTAAAGCTCTTTCTGCTGCGAGACCATTATCACAAGGCCAAGAGACCCTAGTATGGTGCTTAGAGCAATTGGCACTGCCACTCCGGGCCATCCTGGTAATCTGGCAAAAGCTACCGATAGCAAAGCCGCCACGGTGAGCCCAACTATCAGCCCCACAGTGGCTGACACCAATGCACTGAAGGTTATGTCTGCAAATGCCCTACGGAGTCTGGTCATAAGGGGAAGAATCAGATAAGAAGTAAGAATTGATCCGAAGGCCACACCAAGGATCAGACCTCCAGGACCCCAGGGAATAAAATCAGGATTATTGCTGGTGCCGCTTACAAGTGTTCCTGCGCTCCATCCAACCAACCCTGCGATCAGGGCACCAGCAAGCCGATACCACCACTTTACCCCCATTTATTTTTCTCCGCCTCCTCTCCTTCAGTAGCTAACTGTGACAGTCATGTGGTGCCTTGCAAAAGCTTGAGGATAATTACATTAATCTTAATATATCATAGAAAACTTTTAACTAAGTCTCCGTTTGAGTAGAGATTATACAACAGAGGTAAAGACGTTATCAGAAAAGGCTGTGTTAGAATTACTTGCTGATCCACTTTGGCAGACGTTTTATGGCTTGCAATCGTTCGCTGTCACCGATCTTGGCGCGTTTCAGAGCGCCTGGCATGAACTCCACAGTTCCGTCGTACGTTTTTCGATCCACGGGATATGGATAACCGTCCTTGCTTCCGTGGGCGGAGGTGTAAATTGCCGGCTCAATTGTGTTTGATGGAATGCCATACACCAGTTCGGCTACTAGTCTCAGTGTGAGTACCGTTTTTTGCCATACTCCCTCAAGTGCTAGAAGTCCCTCAAAATTAGCTGATTTGCGCTCATTAGGTGGGGAGTAGTATCTTGGATATTCGGCTTGGTTTGATACCATCTAGGCCCACCGATTTCAGGCGGCCCATGCTCTGCATGATGGATTCAGCCCTCTCTTCCTCGGCTATTTGTGCCACGGTAGAACTGGCCTTGACGCTTTCGACGGTCACTAGGTTCAGGATAGCCCCCTTTGCCTGAGAGATTATGGCCGCGTGTGTCTCACACACCATGTCTGACACACTCTCTAACTAAGCCAGTGATACCTTCTGGGATACCTGTTGGTTTCATTAATGGCCTGTTGTACCACGGCCCGATCTCGCTGCGGTGTGAAGAAGAAAGAATGGTGATAGAGTTGATAGCCATCCTGCAAAGTGGAGGTGTCTACCTTGGCTGTCATGCGGCTGGCATATACGAGATGCGATAGGTTTTCGCCAACCTTATTGATCGAAGATTCTATCTCGCTCGGTGCCTTGAGGGATGTTTTGCCCTTGACTCTGGCCACGTAGAGCTAGGACTCTTTTCCATGCCCCTTAGCCCCTCTTGAAGCTCACCACGGACGTCTGTGGTAACCCTGTGTGTGCCAGTTAGCTTATAACGCATCCGAGGGCTTGCAACCAGTTGGGGTCAGACAACTGGTTGAGCATTGCCTGATGGCCGTGTTCCTCAACCATGGCCAGAGTTATGGCTCTTCCAGCGAATGGTGAAGCTGTGTACCGTATTCTCGTAGGTTGACATAGAGGTCTTAATTGTATAATGCCTGAGTGTTGTATGGTATGGAAGCCAGCGATGGCAGTATTGATAGGTTTGTGCGTGGGAACTTGACCCTCTCTCTTACCTAACCTATGATGAGGATGCCGGGGTGTAGCGCAGGGGCAGCGCGCCTGGTTTGGGACCAGGAGGTCGGGAGTTCAAATCTCCCCACCCCGACCATATCCCACAGTTGGCAAGGCGGTCGTTGTTTCTATTGCACATCGCTCAACGACTGCTTTCAGACTTCAGTGCCCAAGTTATGCCTTTCGATCCCAAAATAGCCACGGGCCATTTTTACTCTAACAATGCTGTGGAATTGGGCTTCCATGCGGCTAACGTGTATATTGGCACAGATACTGTTTTATATGGAGTAACCATGGTTTATGCAGAGGAGGACTGGCTGTGCCGGTACCTGGCATACTTTAGGTCTACCACAACTCTGGAGACTTCGATTGTGAGTCCCATGGACGAGATAATCGATAGCCTGAAAGAGGGTTATACACGGGCCAATGAGGTGATGCGGGCTGCAAAGACTAGGTATGGGGCGCAACTAATGTGGATTGACATAGAGACCCTCGATAGAGCTGGACAGTGGAATGCCGTTGGGCGGTTTCATCCCGAGGACTTTGAATAGTGCTTGTTAGTAATTGAGGCATACCAGAGAGATGGGATGTGTGTGCTCTACTTCAGAATACTGTCTATCATCACCGCTACAAATAGCAGACTCAGGTAGACGCCCGAATATTTGAACAACGACCATGGCGCCGGCGAGCTTGGACGGCGCAGCAACCGGGTTCCCATCCACACGAAAACCAGATCCATCGCTATCTCTACTACAACTACAAAAACTACAAAATAAAAGGCGCCCAAAAGGGTCGCAAACTGGAGCCACAACGAGACTCCTTCCGTACCAGCCACGTAAGTCGCTACCCATCTGGCCGCTGATTGTGGCCCTCGATAGGCGGTCAGGAGCATGTCTGTCCCCGTTGGTTCCACAAGGAAAGTTCCGCGGCTTCCATGTTTGGGACTGGCTATTCCAGGGACTGTTCTATGCTGCGGTCCAGGCTGTCAGGTGACAAAGACGATGCGAGAGTTGCCAGAGCAGCCAAATCGTGTGCAATGCTTTGAGCGCATGACAGTTGGGGAGACAAACTGCTTTGCCGAATGAATCGTTGCCTTGGACCAACTCGTAGCACGGCCGTCTAAGGGCAGTTTCCTCTTTAACACCTACCATCACTGAAGCGGCGTAACTCCACTCGATAATCCGCTGTCGGTTGTCAAGCCTCTCCCTGATGAACCACTACTCTGACCTGTCATACGCCACCAGAGTTTATTACATTGCACCATAGTGTGAATAACTTCACAGTTGCCAGTAGCGAGTGGGTCGTCCGACTTCATCTTTGAGCGTCGTCGATGTAGAATGGAGCGAATATTATTGACGCAGCTTGTGTACCGCATGCACAGGCTATGAGAGGCTCTTGGTATGCTCGATGCTGAAGTCAAGAAAACTGTTCTGCGAATGTTCACATATGGGCTCTACGCTCTGACAGTTCCTGACCTGCCGAACGGTCATGCTGCCACTGTTAATTGGGTAACACAGAGCTCCTTTGAACCTCCTCTTCTAGCGATATCAGTGGAAAAGGTAAGTAGGACTATCTCACTTCTGCGGCAGAGCGGAGTGTTTGCTGTAAATGTGTATGGTTCAGACCACGGTGGACTGGCAGGGCAACTTGGCAGGAGATTTGCTAACAAACCCGACAAGTTTCAGGGAGTTCCTTGGAGTACGGACATCACTGGTTCACCACTCCTTGACGATGCCCTTGCATACGTTGAATGCCGCGTGAATGGCGAGGTGGAATCGGGCGATTCTGTGATCTTCGTTGGTGAAATTGTGGGAGTCGGCGTTCTCAAACCTGGTGACCCATTGACTATGAGGGACGCTGGTTTTAAACACGCAGGCTGATTAGGGGGCAACTGACGGACCAGGGGTGAAGGTAACGCTGGCTATTTAATGCACGCTAGCAGGTAGTTAACATAAAGTATTAAGTGCGACTATGATATGTGTAGGTTGACTGGTTCACCAAAAACTAAAGGCAGAGAATGTGACACATAGATATTTGACGGAAATCAAACTACCATAGGAATGATTGTCTGCATGGCCTAGTGTCAGGCCAGAGATTCCAGAGCAAAACTACATTCAGGAGATGTCTTATGCAATCGGTCAGAATGTATACAGGGGAAGACGGACGGACACATTTTGCGGAAGCGGAACTTCTGTTTAACCCGATTCAAGAAGCACAGCGCACCGACGTTAAGGCGGCTCAGGCCATACAGTTTGTGTACCAGCCACCCGGCTTTGTCATTGACATGCACCCTGCTCCACGGCGACAATATGTCGTCACGCTACAAGGCCAGGCGGAGATTGAACTGGGCGATGGAACCAAGCGCAGGTTTGGGCCGGGGGATGTTCTGCTATCCGAAGACTTGAGCGGAGAGGGCCACATCACGCGTATTGTAGGAGATGTGGCCAGGATTTCCGCCCAGATATCCGTCCCGGAATAATAGACGCTTTGTAATGGAAGTGTGGGTAGCTTGAGCACACACACTTCGCGTAGTTTGTAGGCTGGTGCATCTCTTTAAATCTTCTCCGGAGTGGCCTGTACACCAGAGCTGTGCGGATGGATGGTGGCTTCAGTGGCCGTGCCTCGGCATCGTTCTCGGCTTCTAAATAAGCCATGCTGTGGTACCCGTCGTTGTAGCCCCACTCAGCATTGGTGAAAAATGTACTCCTGCACGCAGGAACTCTTCAAACATGTTGTTTCAGGCATGTTCCGTAGGTGTACGAGGTGCTTGTATCATGTATCTTTGCATGTTTGAACCATCCTAACTCGACGTGCTTTTCTAACGAGAGCGGCATTATGCACATCGCCGGTTAACGCTATATATTAGACTGTCAACCTACGGGATACTACCCGTAAATCCATGTTACCTACGGGGTGATCAGTGGCATTAGGCTGTGGTGACGGCGGCTCCGTGGTTTTTCTTGAGCATATATGTGAGCGGGATGGTAATTAGTATTGTTGCTAGTGTTGCGTAGATAGCTATGTCGTAGGAGCCTTTGGTGTCGAATATCCAGCCGTAAAACACCGGCCCTACTACGCCCGCTCCTATTGCTCCGACTTGTACCAGACCCTGGAGTGCGCCAAATGCCCGCGCACCAAATATTTCCATAATCAGGAACGGTCTCAGTGGTATGGTGCCTCCAAAGCCAATTCCGAAGACCAGTGCGAAGATTGTGGCCAGCCAGAATTGCCCAGGGCCTACCAAAACCAGAATAAGAAGTCCCACCATCTGAAACCCTATGAGGCCGCCTAGGACAATTCTGTAATCTATCATGTCTGCCAATGACCCGGAGGCGATGCGGCCTATACCGCTGAGGAAGAACATCAGCCCCAGAAGGCTTGCGGCTTGAGCGGAGCTGTAATTCTGGTCCTCCAGCATTGGGATGAGGTGCACCATCAAGCCACTTATGCCTACAAACATGGCTGCAAACAGAGAGGAAATCACCCAAAACTCTTGTGTTCGTACCGCTTGAGCAACTGTAAACCCGCCGGAGTACTCCTCTGGTACCGAGGTTTTGAGCTTCGATTCGCGTGAGGATACTTCATCTAGCGTGTCGCCGTCCGGGAGGTATCCGTATGGTTCTGGTCGTGGACGTGCTATTAGGGCCAGTGGAATGCCCACTGCCCACAGTCCGAGCCCCAGAACTATTGTGGCCACCCGCCAACCTATCATTCCCTCTAGTATGGCCACAACAACTACGAACGGCCCACCAACCACAGGGCCGAGCATCGCAAGGCCAAGGGCACGACCTCGCATCCTGTGGAACCAGTGTGCGACGGCGGCCACCCACGAAACGCCGTGACCAGCGCCGGTCATTCCCAGTGAGGCAAGGAGGAAGGCCGCGTAGAATGTGAACAGGGAGTTGATGAATCCCAGCATGATCATGCCTGCTCCCCCCAGAATTACCCCCCATAGTATGACGACTCGAGGACCCCAACGGTCTACCAAGAATCCAATAATAGGAGCCAGTAATCCTGATTCAACTGCCCGTAAGGAAAAAGCCCCTGAGGTTAGTGCCCGAGTCCAGCCAAACTCACGGAGGATTGGGAGGAAGAATACGTTGAAGCCAAGACCGAATGCCATAGTTAAGTAGAAGTTCATGCCGACACTGGCGGCTACTATGTACCATCCGTAGAATATTTTGTTCATCGTGAAAGGGGCACTCCAGATTCAAAATCACCTTGCAATCTGTGGCGAATCTAGGCTATCACAAGAAGATTGTCTATTATATACAATTGAGGAACTATGAATGGCTTCAAGCCCTTAAACCTTGCTGGCATAAATTTGTACAGGGGAGTGATATATGCCTGACTATAGAACCAAAGGCTGAGATCTTTCTTAATCAGACCATTGTTGAAGTCCAGTGAGCCACAAATTAGGGCTGGGAAACCTTATCTGCCTCCAATCTGGTATACTTATGAGGATGGAGCGGCGTATATGTTCACTAGCCGTTCTTCAGCCAAGTGGCGCAACATTCAATGGTGCCCATACGCCTCACTGTGCGTGGACCGCAGAGAGCCACCATACGCCCCCGTTATACTGTACGAACCCATCACAGAGGTGGATATGCTAGTATATGAGTTGGTTTACCATGGGTCGGCTCGATACTTTAGGCGAGAAGAAAGGCGAGGAATGTACCGATGTATACAAGAGCAATTCATCGGAGACTGTGGCTTTTCCTCTTAACACCAGACAGGATAGTTTAAAATCTCGATTCCTGGCTCGTTGGTCATGGCGGTCATTATACTTTATGTGCCTATTGCAATCCATATGCATTTCCCTAGAAATAAAGGTTGACAAAACGGTTCAAGGGATATAGATTTACTATTTGGCACGCGAAGCCGATAAGTGGGCTTTGCTTGTTGGGACTAAGGAGCATTCAAATATGCCTACAGTGAACCAGTTGGTGAGGAAGCCAAGAGTCAAGGTGGTCAAGAAGAACAAGGCCCCGGCTCTGCGATATGGCTTTAACTCTTTGAAGAATCAGGTGAAACGGACAGGAGGCTCCCCTCAAAAGCGGGGTGTCTGTGTCCAGGTGCGTACCGTGACTCCAAAGAAGCCGAACTCGGCTTTGAGGAAGGTGGCTAGGGTACGTTTGGCCAATGGGATGGAAGTGACGGCCTACATTCCCGGGGAAGGTCACACTCTTCAGGAACACTCCGTTGTGCTCATACGTGGAGGAAGAGTCAAGGACCTTCCTGGAGTCAGGTATCACATTGTCAGAGGTGCTTTGGACTGCACCGGGGTGGTAGACCGGAGGCGGGGGCGGAGTAAATATGGGACCAAGCAAGTAACAACGCCAGGTAGACCAGGTAGGTAGAATAATGGCTCGTCGCAACCGCGCTACAAAACGAGAAATATTGCCGGATCCAAAGTACAACAGTGTGTACGTGGGTGGTTTTATCAATAGGGTAATGAAGGGTGGAAAGAAATCTACCGCCCAGCGGATAGTTTATGAGGCATTAGATATACTGGAGAAGGAAAACTCCCGTGACCCTCTGGAGACCTTCAATCAGGCACTAAGGAACGCGACGCCCCAGCTAGAAGTGAAGCCACGGCGGGTCGGCGGTGCCACATATCAGGTTCCCATTGAGGTAAGAAGCAATAGGCAGCTATCCTTGGCCATGCGTTGGCTTCTCGTGGCTAGCCGTGCTAGGACCGGACGCCCCATGGCGGAGAAACTTGCCTTGGAGCTCCAGGAAGCTTCTAAAGGGCAGGGCGCAGCAGTGAGAAGAAGAGAGGAAATCCACCGCATGGCCGAGGCCAACAGGGCCTTCGTGCATTATCGGTGGTAATGTTCCTCACACATATCGATAGCTAAATCCCCCTGAATTAGGCTTGAGAGGTTTCCCGTGGATCGAATACGTAATATAGGCTTTATTGCTCATATAGATGCCGGAAAAACTACCGTTACTGAACGGGTATTGTTCTTTACTGGGCGTACCTACAAGATAGGTGAAGTTCATGATGGCACCGCGGTCATGGACTGGATGGCTCAGGAAAAAGAGCGAGGCATTACCATTACCGCCGCAGCCACTACCTGTGAGTGGAATGGTTTTCACATCAACATCATAGATACGCCTGGCCACGTGGACTTCACGGCAGAGGTGGAGAGGAGCCTTCGTGTTCTGGACGGTGGAGTGGTTGTATTTGACGCTGTGGCTGGGGTCCAACCGCAGTCGGAGACGGTGTGGAGGCAGGCCGACAGATATCAGGTGCCTCGTGTTTGTTTTATAAATAAGATGGACAGGGTTGGAGCTAACTTTCAACGTACCGTAGATATGATCGCCGATAGATTTAGTTCAAACCCTGTGCCGCTACAGATTCCCATAGGGGAGGAAGACGCCTTTAAAGGTGTAATAGACTTGTTGGAAGAGAAGGCGATGATATTCTCGGACAACGATAACTTCACTCCCGTGGAAGAACCCATCCCTCAAGAAATGCTAGAGAGCGTTCGTAGCTACAGGGAACAGTTGGTAGAAAAAGTAGCAGAAACCGACGACGCTTTGATGTCCAAATACCTGGAAGAGCAGCCAATCTCCAAAGAGGAGATAGTGCTAGCTCTCAGAGCAGCCACTATAAAGAACTCAATTGTTCCGGTGCTGTGTGGCAGCGCTCTCAAGAATAAGGGTGTTCAAGCCATGTTGGATGCAGTATGCGCATACCTTCCCTCCCCGTTGGACGTGCCTCCAGTAAGCGGGATTCGACCCAAGACTGGTGAGGAAGTGTTTATGAAGCCTGATGAGGATGCTCCATTCTCCGCTCTGGCCTTTAAAGTCATGACTGACCCTCACGTAGGGCGCTTGGTATATCTCAGGGTGTATTCGGGTCAGATGAGGGCTGGCACTCCTGTGTACAATTCAACCAAGGGGACCCGTGAACGCATGGGCAGGGCACTTACCATGCACGCCAATCGCAGAGAAGAGACAGATGTCATCTCCGCGGGGAACATCGCTGCGGCCGTGGGCTTGAAGAGCACCTTTACTGGCGACACCATTTGCAGTGAGGGCGCCCCTGTGATTCTAGAGTCAATTAGCTTCCCGGAGCCTGTGGTGTCCGTGGCGATTGAGCCAAAGACAAAAATGGATCAGGAGAAGCTCATAGACTCCCTGATCAAGCTGTCAGAGGAAGATCCTACCTTCACGGTCAAGGTTGATGATGAGACCGGACAGACCATAATGGCTGGTATGGGGGAGTTGCATCTTGAGGTGCTGGTGGAGAGGCTGAGAAGCGAATTTCAGGTGGCGGCCAATATAGGCCGTCCGAGGGTATCTTACCGAGAGACAATCACCGAGCACGCTAGGGCGGAGGGCAGGTTCATACGCCAGACTGGCGGCCACGGACAATTTGGGCACGTTTGGCTGGAGCTTGAGCCTCTGGAGAGAAACGGTGGGATCCAGTTTGAGAACAAGATTCGTGGAGCGGCAATTCCCAAAGAGTTCATCCCTCACGTTGAAAAAGGAGTGCGGGAAGCCCTTGAGACCGGCGTACTGGCCGGTTATCCCGTGATAGACACAAAGATATCTCTGGTGGATGGCAGCTATCATCCCGTTGACTCATCCGAGATGGCGTTCAAGATGGCTGGCTCCATGGGTGTCAAAGAGGGTGTCAGGAAAGCCAAAGCCGTGCTTCTAGAGCC
>CAUZOU010000029.1:0-14023 GCA_963581795.1 Dehalococcoidia bacterium
GGTGGAGCGTGAGGAGTCGGAAGACCTGGCTATTCCGCGCATTTCCGCATCATTAACATACTAGTCACTACTGCACAACAGTGTGGTCGCAACAATAGCAGGCTCTCTATCACATGTCGGCATTTAAAGTAGCTACATAGTCATATCATCGCTAGCCGTCGGAACCCAAAGCCTACACTCGACTCGTCATCCCCCAAGCGCCGCCGTAATCCGCCCCCCAGCGATGAACTCTGTCAGCCATCAAAAGCTAAATCTGTATGCTATGCCGAAACGGCTTCCGGCTCTGCGTTTTCCTTCGCAACAGACACCAACTGCGCAAAAGCCTCGTCGTCTCTCACCGCGAGGTCTGCAAGTATCTTACGGTCTACCGCCACATTCGCCTGACTGAGGCCGTGGATAAGCTGGCTATAAGACAAACCGTGCATTCTGGCAGATGCGTTGATACGCATGATCCAGAGACGCCTCATATCACCCTTGCGCTCACGGCGATGGTTGTATGCATGACTTAAGGCCTTCAGAAGAGACTCTTTAGCCTGCTTAAACAGACGGTGGCGGCCTCCCCTGTGGCCCTTGGTCAAATGCAACAATCTCTTGTGGCGGTGCCCTGTGGTCACCCCGCGTTTTACTCTTGGCACAGTAACTACTCCGGTATGTTATAGGTTAAAGGTACGGCAGTACTCGACGAATTCTATGCACGTCAGAGGGACTCACCTCAAACTTCTGGTGAAACTGACGATGCACCCTGGCAGGCTTCTTACGGCGGAGATGGCTCCTGTGCGCCTTCATACGCAGTATCTTGCCTGTACCTGTAATATGGAAACGGGATTTGGCACCCTTATGGGTTTTTAGTTTAGGCATTCATAACCGCCTCAGGTTCTTTTTCCGTCTTTGGCTTCACTCCAATGGGTACTATTATAATACTAAGCCTTCGCCCTTCCATAGTGGGAGCCTTCTCGAGCTTGGCCTCATCCTTGAATGCCTCGGCCGCCTTGCGTAGCAAATCCACACCTATATCCTGGTGCGTTATTTCTCTGCCTCTAAACATCACAGTCAACTTTACCTTAGATCCCTCATCCAACAGTTTTTTCACCAGACGCTTTTTGGCTTCCAAATCGTGGTCACCAATACGAGGGCGAAACCTGACCTCACGCAAGAGGTTTATTTTTTGTGTCTTGCGCCCTTCCCGTTCCTTCTTGGTCTGAAGGTAACGGAACTTGCCATAATCCAGCAGTCTACACACCGGAGGCTGAGACGCAGGCGCGACCTCTACCAAGTCCAGTCCGCGTTCTTGAGCGAGCTGGATGGCTTCAAAGGTCGGCATGCTGCCTAGCTGTTCGCCCTCGTCATCAATGACAAGGACTTCCGGCACTCTGATCCGCTGGTTTATTCGATATTCTTTCGGTATGCGCTTCTCCCACTCGAAATCTAGGGGTACACTTCGTGAAAATATATCATATCACTGAGTCGTAGTCAAACTGATATTACCTGTAAATGAAAGAGGTTTTTAGATGCCGTGATATGAACCCGGCAACCCAACCCACCTTTTCGCCAGTTCTGACTCTCCAGCGTATCGAAGGCCGTGTGCAATACACCATCTAACGGGGCAAACATCAATCAAAAGATGTTAAACTGCCAATACGTTGATTAAGAGACACAAAATGTCATCGGCGACCTGCCAGGTTCATGCTCAGAAAACGCGAATGTCTGGGCTTAAACAACGCTCTCTGCAGATGACTGGCCTAGAAAGGTCTCAGCCGTGAGTCTCAGCGAGGTGTTCCTCCTACTGATACGCTGGTTCCACGCACTGGCCGCCGTGACATGGGTGGGAGGCAGCCTTTTCTACGTTCTGGTCATTAGACCTCAGCAACGAAAAGCAGGCGCCGATGGAACAATGATGGGTTCTGAAGCCTTAAACCAATTCAAGGGACTGGTGGATACCTGCATAGCGATCCTTCTCATTACCGGGACCGTAATGCTCTTCGACCGCATAACCTCTCCTTCAACCCCATCTGCTTACCTCATAACTGCGAGCATAAAGATAGCACTCGCTTTGTGGATGTTCGCCATCGCACGCCGTCGGTGGCAGAGACGTAAGCCCACACAGGCACAATCTACCTCCTCACCAGTACCTAAACGCGATCGTCTCACCCGATTTATGGCACTCATATCCGGTATAAACCTGACGGTTATACTTGGGATAATCGTGTTCTTCATCTCAGACCTGCTGGCATTCATATATCAGCAGGGGTTGACAGGCAGATAGGCTGCAGGCAATATTGACCTTAAATAAGCCTCATAACACTGAGAGTGAACGATGAAAAAAGCCCTTATGGATATCTTGGCTTGCCCGGTGTGCAAAAGCCCTCTTACTCTGACGGTGGAGGAAGAGAAAGACATGGAAGTTGTGCGGGGAACCATGCACTGTGAGAACTGCAAGGAGAACTACCCAATAGAGGACTCCATTCCCAACCTCCTTCCCCCCAACCTGCGTAGCTAAAGGCTTCTACCCATTTGCTCTACTAAGCAGACATCGGCCCCAGCATCACCACCTTCTCCTTCTCAGTCACCTGCCCAAGAAGTTCCGTCACTGACTTTCCCAGCGATGGATGAATCAAGCTAGGAGCAATCTCGGCCATAGGCACTAGGACAAACGCCCTTTCCCAAAGATGCGGATGAGGGACCTGGAGTGCAGGCGTATCTATCACATCTTCACCGTACAAAAGAATGTCCACGTCCATAGTCCTTGGACCGTATTGAAATGTGGGCACCCGCCCCAAGTCACGTTCCACTCCCTGAACCAGCTTCAGCAACTCCTGCGGACTGAGTCCGGTCTCCACGGCACAAACCATATTAAAGAAAGTTGGTTGTAAGGCGTATCCCCAAGGCTCTGTCTCATATATAGATGAGATATCCTTAACTACCGTCTTCTGGCCGAGCAGGGAAAGAACCCTTCGCAGGTTGCCTTCCCGGTCTCCCAGATTTGAGCCAAGACCCAGATATGCCGTAACTATTTTCATTTGTCTATTGTGTAAATCACTCAAGATGCTATTGGATACTACTTAGGATGTGACTGGGACTGAGTTGGAAGCAAGACAAACTGGTACACAGTCAGTACTTATATTTTTGCGGGTGCTGGGAGTGCGGGGTTCACCCTGACCATCCACGCACAATGGCATCGCTCATGCGTGACACACGCGTCATGGCCTTCACGTCGTGGACTCGCACAATATCAGATCCATTCGCAATAGACAGAGCCACGGTGGCCGCGGTCCCTTCCAAACGTTCCTCCACAGGCAGGTCCAACACAAGCCCTATGGCTGACTTCCGTGACGTACCAACCAGTATGGGCATATCCAACCTCTTGAACTCCTGCAACCTTCTGAGAATCTCCAGGTTATGCTCAGGTGCTTTGCCAAAACCCAAACCGGGGTCCAGTATCACGTTTCCGTATGGAACACCGGACTCAAGTGCCTGCCCAAGGCTGATTTGCAAGCTCGTCATGACCTCAGGAATTAGGTCTGTGTAACTGGTGCCCTTCTGGTTATGCATCAGGATAATTGGCACTCCTTCTTTGGCAGCCAAGTCGGCCAGGGCAGCGTCTTGCTTCAGCCCCCAAACATCGTTGATCATAGCTGCACCCACGGCCAGGGCTTCCCTGGCCACCGCATATTTGTAAGTGTCCACACTGATCGGAATGGTGAGTCGTGAGGCCAACAGTTGAATCACCGGGACAACCCGTCGTATTTCCTCATCGGCGTCCACAATCGTATAGCCGGGACGTGTTGACTCGCCTCCAACATCAATGATGTCCGCACCTTCAGCCTCGAATCGTAGAGCCTGCTCCAAGGCCGCATGCACATCAAATCCCAAGCCGTCGCCGGAGAACGAGTCCGGAGTCGCGTTGACGATGCCCATCACGTAGGTGCGCTTCCCCCATTCAAGCTCCAGGGAACCGCAGCGAGTTATACCAGGCTTTCCGTATGAGACCACTCCACCTTCCCTTCAACAAAGCAAACAATATGAACAGAGTCCATTTTAACAGATTGGGATTGAAGCATTGCACCTGAAGGACTAGAATTACATCTAATTATCAGTGTCAAAAGGTAAGAGTACGGCTTTGCGACTATCCAACACCCTCTCCAAAAAAATAGAAGAGTTGCATCCTCTTGAGCCGGGGCTGGTGCGCATGTACAGCTGCGGCCCCACGGTCTACCGCTACGCCCACATTGGCAACTTCCGCACATACCTCATGGCCGACTGGATTCGCAGGGCGCTGGAAAGCCAGGGACTGCAGGTCATCCACGTCAAGAACATAACCGATGTGGGACACATGCGACAGGAGATACTTGAACAGGGTGAGGACAAGGTCATTGCCTCTGCCATCGCCGAGGGCAAGACTCCCCAGGAAATATCCCAGTTCTATACCGATGCCTTCCACAGGGATGAGGCAAAGCTGGGCATTCTTCCAGCCACTCACTACCCTAAAGCCACTGACCACATCCAGGAGATGATCCAGGTAACCAGGAAATTGGAGGAGCAGGGATACGCCTATGAAGTGCAGGGTAACGTCTACTTTTCTGTTTCCAAGTTCCCAGATTACGGAAAACTCTCCGGCAATATACAGAAGGAGTTGTTGGAGGGTGTCCGTGCGGAGGTCGACCCGCTGAAGCGTGACCCGCAAGACTTTACGCTGTGGAAGGCGGCAGAGCCTGGCAGGGTTCTCAAGTGGCCTAGCCCCTGGGGAGACGGCTTTCCCGGATGGCACATAGAATGCTCCGCCATGTCCACCAAGTACCTTGGTGAGCAGTTGGACATACACACCGGGGGTGTCGACAACATCTTCCCGCACCACGAAGGGGAACTTGCACAGAGCGAAGGGGCGTTCGGCAAGACGTTTGTCAAGATGTGGGTCCACGGCCAGCACCTCCTAGCAGACGGTGTGAAGATGTCCAAGTCCGCCGCCAACGACTACACCCTGGAAGACCTTGAGGACAAAGGCTTTGACGCAATGGCCTACCGATACCTCTGCCTCACAGTGCAATACGGTTCCCGCCTGAACTTCACATTCTCTGCTCTCAGGGCAGCACAACGCGGACTTCAACGGCTACGGAATAGGGTATGGGAATGGTCCCTGGAGGCATCACCAGACGCCAGCGGCAGCGAGACCGAAGGTTGGAGACAGGCTTTTTGGGAACGCGTGAACGACGACCTGGATATGCCGGGCGCTCTTAGCCTGACGTGGAATATGACCCGCTCGGATATGCCAGTGAAGTCCAGACTCGGCCTTCTATTGGAGTTCGACCGCATTTTGAGCCTTGACCTGGATAGCACAATCCAGCAATGGAGCGTCCCTGAGCATGTAATCGAGACCGAAAAGAGACGGGCCACTCTGAGAACACAGAAAGACTACTCCACCGCAGACAACCTAAGAAAGCAACTCAGCGACGAGGGTTTCATTCTGGAAGACGCCGTTTCCGGCACACGTGTCCGCCCAAAATCCACGCTTGAGAAACGCCAGGAACGCTGGAAGGAGTTCTCCTCCTCCAAAGAGATATCTTCGCTACTGCATGTACCTGACAGACTGGACTTCTCCGTTGGCATTGTGGCCTGCAACTACATCTCAGATGTACAACGCTGCATCAGCAGCATTTTGCCCCTGGCCGAGAAGCATCCCCTGGAGATACTGGTTGTCGACAACGGTTCCACCGATGGCACATCTGCCTGGTTGGAAGACCAGGCGGCTCAGGACCACCGTATGAGAGTGATTCATACAGACCACGTCTTGGGCGAGGCCGCGGCCAAGAATATTCTGCTAAAGCAGAGCCTTGGCACATACATGGTTCTCATGGACACCTCAATAGAGGCAACGGAGGATTTCCTGACCCCTCTGGCTCAAGCACTATCCGACGAATCGGTAGGGCTCGCCGGGCCCTGGGGACTCCGTAGCAGAGACCTGCGTCACTTTGATGAGATAGAAGAGGGGCAGGTAGATGCCATACAGGCCTACTGCTTTGCTTTCCGTAGGGCTGTGCTTTCCGAAGTTGATCTCATGCGGGAAAGCTTCCGCTTCTACCGTAACCTTGACCTGGAATACAGCTTCTGCTTCTTGGATATGGGGTATCGAATAATGGCTATTGGCTCCCTACCGCTACAGCGCCACGAGCACCGGGTTTGGACAAGTCTGGCCGATGAGGAGAGGGATAACCTGAGCCAGAACAACTTCCGTCGTTTCCTGAAGAGGTGGGGGCACCGACAAGAGCTTCTAGTAGAACCGGGTGGTGACCACGACCACGTCGAAGACCACCACCATTACACGTCTGGTTAAGTAAGCTGTCGCAAGCGCCCAACTATCAGACCGGCGCAACACCCGCCAACTGTGGATGCAGGGATTGCCCTGCCGTCTCCTGCATAGTCCTGCCAAACAACAAGCCAAAATGGTGAGCCAGATCGAGGGACACCTCTTCCAGATCTACAGACCCGCCCAATAGCCGATCCATAGATGTAACGCCCATGCCCCGCATGCCACATGGCACTATGTACTGGAAATACGACAGGTCAGTGTTCACATTGAGAGCAAATCCGTGGGTGGTGATGCCGCGACTGATCTTGACCCCAATGGCAGCGATTTTCTCATTTCCCACCCATACCCCTGTGAGGTCGTCTCTTCGCCTAGCCTCCAGACCAAAGTCCCCTAGGGCATGAACAATCACAGCTTCCAGAGCACGGACATACGCAACTGGCCCTCCAAGGTGTCTCACGTCGACTATGGGGTACCCAACAATCTGTCCGGGTCCGTGGTAGGTGACCTCACCGCCTCTGTCCACGTAGCAGACCTGAACTCCCATTCTCTCAAGGGCGGTTTCGTCCACAAGCACATCTGAGAGTTTACCGCGGCGACCCAGGGTGTAAGTGTGAGGGTGTTCCAGCAGAATAAGTGTATCCGGCGCAGAACCGGCACCCCTCAGCCTGGCGATGGTCTTCTGAACCTCCCATGCTTCATGGTAGTCCAGAAGACCAGGCCTGGCAAAGAGACATATTTCCATAGCAGAGGTGTTGTCAGCCATTTGTCAAAGAACGTAGATCAGTACTATGGCTTCTCTTCCCGTGAGGGAAAAGGATCGGGTAGTGAAGCGGCCTTTAGACCTGCGATAGGAAGAAGAAGGTGGGCTGATCGGTGACGCCAGCCTTCTCCATGACCTCAGACAAATCAGGCGCTGCAACAAACTGGCGTGCCCTCTCAAGTTCGTCCCACTCCATTAGAACAACGACCTCCCAGGGGTCATCTCCGCTGCGGAAGACCTGGGGCGTACCTATCTGACCAGCGGCAACACGAGTCGCATCATGTTCGTCGAATACAGGTCTCCATTTCGCGTAGTTATCCACTTTGTGCCTTACAAGAACGTGTGCCAAGATAGTTTACCTCCATCTCAAAGTTATATGGGCACCAATAATGCACCACAACCAGCATCGCTAATGCATCGTGGGCGTAAAGATTATGCACCATCGCGACCATCGGTTGCAAGGGTATATTGGTCTGGGCAGTTTCAGAAAAACTCTAGCTTCCCCGAGCCGTTGCCGCCTCTCTGTCCTCCCGTTGTAAGCGAGTCTCCCGCGGCCATGACCGCTTCTTCGCGTCAGTCACGTTCACGGTCAGCTTGCCAAAGTTGCTGATTTCCATCTCAACCGTATCCCCGTCCTGAAGTGGGCCAAGTCCACGATGATTGGTACCGCACGCAACAACGTCACCCGGCTCAAGAGTAGTGATCCAGGTAATCCACTCCAACATCTCGGGAATCTTATGTGCCATGCCGCTAGTGCGATAATCCTGCCTTAGCTCTCCCTGAACACTCAGTCGTACGGGCAGGTCTAGGGGGTCGGCTACTTCGTCAGCTGTGACCAGAGCTGGGCCCATTGGCCCAAATGTATCCCATGACTTGCCTATGAAGAAGCTGTCCCGCCCGGCTGGGCCAACCCCGCGGCTGGAGACATCCATGAAGTTCACGTATCCAAAGATATGGTCATAGGCGTCCTTCTCTTTTATGGCGCTGGCCCTCTTGCCTATGACGATGCCAAGTTCCGCCTCGTGCTCAAAGATAGTAGCAGGGACATCGGGGAGCACAACTGTATCTCCGCTGCCAATGATACTGCTGGATGACTTGTTGAAGGCGTTGATTGGCGGAGGCTCTGTCTGTGCCTCACTCTCCATGTAGTTCACCGCCATGCATGCCAACCTGGCCGGACGAGGTAGCGGCGCACGAAGACGTACATCGCGAACGTGTACACCCTGTGAACTGCCAGCCAGGCGCTCCAGGGCGGATCGATATTTTTCAAACCCCTCGATGAGCCGATTCATCATCTCCTGAGGCGTGTAATGTGGTATCTCATTAGCCACAGAGGAAGCGTCTACAACCGTTTCTCCGTGAAGGACTCCAAGCCGAAAATCTTCACCGAATAGCACCAGTTTCATGTTCTCCTCCTCACATTTTTACATTCAACGGGATGTTCAAGTCTGCGGAGACTCCCTCAAGGGACTGATATGTAGGCAGGTCCAGTGGAATTCCATTTGCAAGACGGTCCCGCTCCGCTTCCCACTCCGTCTCGCCGTGAACGTAGATGCGTTCCCATCCTGGCAGCTTCTCCGAACTGCGTATTACGCGAAACATCTCATCCATCTCTGCCTTAAACTCCTCAACGGGACGGAACCCGTCCACGCGCAACGCCCCGAAAAAGTGGCCAGTGTTATCTCCTGCGCCATCTGAGCGCGCACGTTCGGCCTCTGCGCCATCCATAGTCAGCTTGGAGGCTGTGGCCCCAACCGCAGCGCCTGAAAGAACGCCTGAGAGAATATCCACCAGTAGCAGAAGGCCGTATCCCTTGTGGCCGCTGGTCTCCTTCAGGCCGCCAAGGGGAAGAATGTAGCCTCCACCGTGTCGTTCAGCAGGATTGGTGGATGGAACTCCATTGCCATTGATAATCCAGCCAAGCGGGACCTCTTGGTTGCGCCTCTGGGCAATCTGGAGCTTTCCAGATGCCACGACCGTGGTTGCAAAATCCATCACGAAAGCCGGAGGCGTATTGGTCGGGGCGGCCACCGCGATGGGATTTGTACCGAAGAAGCCTGTGCGTCCTCCGGTTGGAGGAGTGCTCCCGCCGCTGCCAACGTTTGTCATGCAGAAGCCGATCATGTCATGCTCAAGGGCCATTCTGGCATAGAAGCCTGCTATTCCAAAATGAGAGCTGTTTCGCACCGATACGAAACCAGCCCCGGTGTCATTGGCTTTGTGGATTGCCACCTCCATGGCCCGCTGACCCACAATCATTCCCAGTCCATTGGCACCATCCACTAGGGCCGTTGACGGCAGTTCACGGACAACCTCAACCTCGGGGTTCGCCTGGACATCACCGCTTTTGAGACGACGCACGTAGCCAGCCAAACGCGGGACTCCGTGGGATTCTATGCCATAGATGTCAGACTTAACAAGGACAGCGGCAGCATCACGCGCGTTGGCCTCCGTGAGTCCAAGGATGGTGAATACCGTGACGACGAACTGCTCAAGCAGCTTGGCGTCAACAAGAACGCTATCTGCGTCTATTTTAGGTGTCAACTCACACCTCCTTCGGGTAAAACAATCGGGGCAATTCGACAATCGCCGTAAGCGTTGTCATTCTACACCATTGAAGCCCTTCACAGCCCAATCAGATCCGCAATCTGAGCGACATCACCTTGAATCTGTTGCCTCAACCTGTGGTTTCTTCATCAGCAGTAGTAGTGGAAAAGCCATCAGGATTGTTGCAATTGAGGCATAAATAGCAATGTGATATGAGCCTGTGGTGTCAAAGACCCACCCGTAGAAAACCGGCCCCATCATTCCTGCTCCAATTGCTCCTCCCTGCACCATTCCCTGGAGCGATCCGAATGCACGCTCTCCAAATATTTGCATGATGAGAAATGGTCGCAGTGGGATTGTGCCGCCGAAACCTATGCCGAATAGCAGTATGAACAATCCCACAAGCCAGATTTGCGAAGGGCCAACTAGGGTGAGAAGAAACAGTCCGATCAGTTGGAATAATATGAGTCCAGCCATGACCATTCTGAAATCAATCATATCCGCCAGAAACCCAGAGCTGATTCTACCTATCCCGCTAAGCAAAAACATGCCTCCCAGAATACTGGCCGCCTGGGCAGAACTGTAGTTCATGTCCTCAAGCATCGGTATTAGATGTACCATCAGGCCGCTGATACCCATGAATACAGCGGCAAACAGCACTATTAGGACCCAGAAGTCGCGGGTGTGAACAGCCTGCACCACCGTGAGTCCTTCAGAGACTCCTACGATTGCAGTTACGCGATTACCAGTCTCAGTTTCCTCCGCTTCCACTACTTCGTCTGCTGTGGCCCCGTCCTGAAGGTAGCCATATGGCGCTGGTCTAGAGCGTGCCACAAAGCCAAGTGGCACACCAACGACAATCAGCCCAGCTCCCAGCAATATTATTGATACGCGCCAGCCGAGCAACACTTCCAGCACTGCTACTAGGACAATGAACGGGCCTCCCAACACTGGGCCTAGCATGGCAATTCCCAATGCCCTCCCACGGAGCTTGTTGAACCAGTTGGCGACGGCAACTGCCCACGAAACACCGTGAGAAGCGCCACTCACACCCAACGAAGTGATCAAGAAGGCTAGATAGAATGTAAATAGAGAGTTAGCATAGCCGATCATGATCATTCCCAGCCCACCTAAAACCACCCCGATCACGATGATTACCCTTGGACCCCATCTGTCCACAAGGAAACCAATCGCAGGGGCCAACAGGCCGGACTCCAGTTGACGCAGTGAAAACGCTCCGGAGGTCATTGCCCTCGTCCAGCCGAACTCTTGGAGAATCGGAAGGAAAAACACCTGGAATCCCTGGAAGAACACAATGGATAGGTAGAAATTAAGACCGACACTTCCGGCTACAATGTACCACCCGTAGAAGACTTTTTTCCGTTTCACAGGCACAGGTATTCTGGGTTCCCTTTGATAATAAATTCAGGCTGCCGCTAAATGGTTAACCGTGGTCTGAAGATTTCGCTGTATTTTGAGAGTATCACTCAAGTTCAGTGGTGTAAACGGGTCTACAACATACCAGTCAAACTAATACAGGGTGGCTGAACAGCCACCCTGTATTAGAAATCTACTCTGGAAAGCGTGATTTCAGTCTGAGCCACCCGCCATAGCCGGAATAAAGTGAATCTCGCTGTCCTCGTTTACACGTTCAAGCATGCCGAGGTTTGATGTTTCACCATCCACAACCACAGCAATACCCGGATTGATGTCTTCTTCTTCACACAACTCTTCCTTAATGCCCGGGTACTCCTTTTCCAGGTTGTTAACAACCTGGCGTATGGTAGCGCCAGCTACCTGCACCTGCTCTTTTCCACCACTAAGCCTCTGCATTCTTGGTGACATCCATACTTCTGGCATAGTTACCTTCCCGTGTCTATTTGCTTGCCTCGCTGTCCTGCAACTCTTTCATTATACTTCCCGGGGACATGGGCATGCTAGTCAGTCGAACACCCGTGGCATTTTGAATAGCATTGGCAATTGCCCCCATCACAGGAACAAGAGAGACCTCACCAACGCCACGTACACCATAGGGATGCCCGGGGTTGGCAACTTCCACCAGCACCGTATCTATCATTGGCAAGTCCAGGCTTATCGGCATGCGATAGTCAAGGAAACTGGCGTTCATCATCTGACCATTGTCGTTGTAAAAGTACTCCTCATTCAATGCCCATCCAATACCCTGGACAGAGGCACCCTGGATCTGACCTTCCACATAACTTGGATGAATGGCCTTACCAACGTCCTGCACCGCCGTGAACCGAAGAATGCTTACTTTGCCAGTCTCTGGGTCCACTTCAACGTCTACTATATTGAGAGCGAAGGCAGCACCAGCTCCTCCAGGGTTGAGGTTGGCACGTCCGGTGACAGGGCCACCGGTTGCATTAAGCTTGGCCGACAAATCCTTGAAAGTTATTTTCAATTCTGAGTCCGTCTTGCTTTTGATTACGCCGTCCTCATACTCGACTTCGTCAGCTGGGATATCCCAGATTTTGGCCGCCCGCACCACCATCTGCTGTTTAACATCCTGAGCGGCTAGATAGCAGGCGGCTCCAACTTTCTGAGTAACGCCGCTTCCTCCCGCACCTGTACTAAAACCGATTGAGTCTGTGTCTCCGACGGAAGGTCTAATATCCTCAGAAGCGATTCCCAACGCCTCAGCGACTTGCATGGCCATTGCCGCTCTACTTCCACCAACGTCCGGCGCACCCTCTATAAGGCCTATGGTGCCGTCCGCATTCACACTGGCTATGGCACTTGCAGGACCGGAGCCATTGCCCCAAAAGCCTGATGCTACACCGCGACCTCTGTTTGGTCCTCCCAGCGGCGCTGAGTAGTGTGGGTGAGCTCTGGTAGCTTCCAAGGTATCCATATGACCAACATTGCCTATCAGTGGACCTGTAATCTGCCGTGTACCCTCACGGGCCGCATTGAGTATACGGAACTCTAGTGGATCCATTGAGAGTTTCTGGCTCAACTCATCCACGACCTGCTCGACTGCAAATGAGGCCATTGGAGCGCCAGGAGCGCGGTACGCCGCCACCTTTGGAGTGTTGCATAGCACATCAAATGCCTCAATGTAGCCGTTGGGTATGTCATAGGGAGTAAACATACAGCGTGCTCCACCACCTACTGACGAACCTGGAAAAGCGCCTGCCTCATAGATTAGGTGTGCCTCTGCGGCCGTTATCCGCCCCTCATTATTCACTCCCATCTTGATCTTAATATCGGCACTGGAAGTTGGGCCGGTTGCCATGAATACCTCCGTACGGCTCATGGCAATCTTGACTGGCTTGCCAGTTTTCTTGGAAAGTAAAGCGACCACCGCTGGCAAGTAGCTTGTCCCCTTAGCTCCAAAACCGCCTCCAATCTCCATTGGTACAATCTTGACTCCAGACGTTGGCAGACCCAGTAGCGTTGCAGCATCCTCGCGTACGCCAAACAGCTGCTGAGTGCTCGTCCATATGGTCACATACCCATCCATGCCCCACATTCCCGTAGCGGCATGTGGCTCTATGTATCCTTGATGTACACGCTTGGTGTGAAACTCACGCTCCACTATAATGTCGGCTTCTTCAAACCCTGAGTCTGTATCACCAAGGCGAAACTCGAATCGATTGGCAACATTGGTGCCTTTCTCCGCTGGTTCATCGCCCAATCCACCGGGGCCACTGGCGCTCGACTTTGCAATCAACAATTCATGAATAATAGGGGCATCTTCCTTCATAGCTGCGGCAGGTGTTATTACCGGAGTCAACACCTCGTACTCAACATCTATGAGGGCCAGGGCCTCCTCGGCAATGTGCTGACTTGTAGCAGCCACCGCCGCTATTGCATGCCCAATATAAAGAGCCTTTTCCCTTGCCATGACATTACGGCTGCGAAATCCGGTGTTGGCCATTGCGCCCTCTTCCTGATCCACCAGTCTGGCAGAAAGGTTCGGCATATCTTCGGCCGTTATCACTGCCTGTACACCAGGCAATTGGAGAGCTTTGCTGTAGTCAATCTTCTTGATTATGGCATGGGCATGAGGACTGCGCAGGATCTTTCCGTGTAGCATACCCGGCAACGCAATATCGTTGGCGTACCTGGCACGACCCGTCACCTTGTCCCATCCGTCATGGCGTATGGGCCTCGTGCCCACAACCTTAAATTCCTTGTTAGACAGCACAATGTTTGGCTTATAATCCAGCATATTTCCTCCTACAGTATTATGAGTTAGTTCTAATGCTCTAATGCTCTTTATTCTTTCTATGATGATAATGTACCACAAACGAATTGTTTTTGACCAACCCCGCGAAAATCCCAGCATGTGACTTGACTGTTTTTCGATGACAGAGTAGTATATTTACATATTCTTAAAATATTCAAGCTGTATGAAATCTTGCTGAAATCTAAAATTATCCCAACTGACG
>CAUZOU010000030.1:0-14019 GCA_963581795.1 Dehalococcoidia bacterium
GCATTCCCCCCATGGTTTCAGCGGTCGTTGGGATGTCCACCATCTGGTTTGACGAGGGCGCGGTTATCTTGTTCTGGAGCCATCTGTCCCTGGCCTCCCAGGCACTGTCAAATGCTCTTCCCAGAGTCTTCTCTCCGCCATCCTGCACAAGGCCCTTGAAGGCTGTCAACTCCGAGATGAACTGGTCTATCCAGTATACAAGTCCCTCCTGGTTGGTCAGGCATATGTCACGGCTCATTTCAGGGTTTCCCGAAGCCAGGCGGCTGACATCTCTGAAACCGTTGGATGCCAGCTTGGATATTTCAGGCCATGAGGGGTTGTCTGCATTGAGTTTAACGAGGACGGTGGATAGAATCAATGGCAGGTGGCTCACCGCCGCCACGTAGCTGTCGTGCTCAAGCGAGTCTATGAAATAAGGTTTGGCGCCGATAGTCTCTGACATCTTGGTCACAACGGCTACGGCATTCGGGTCAGCGTTTTTACCGGGAACTATGCAGTAGGTAGCACCCTCGAAAAGATCGGCCTGGGCAGATTCAGGCCCCGATAGCTCTTTCCCGGCCATAGGATGCCCACCCACAAAACTGACGTTGCTTGGCAGATACTCCTCTGCCCACCGGAGTACTTCAGTCTTGGTGCTTCCTGTGTCAGTCACAATTGTCCCTTCTTCCAGTTCAGGGCCAAAGAGCTTCATCATCTCCTTTATTGCGCCTACGGGAGTCGCCAGGATAACGAGACTGGCACCCGCGACTGCCTTGATTGGATTGTTCTCCGTGGAGTCTGCCGCTCCTATTTTCCGGGCACGTGCCGAGACACTCCTGTCTCTATCCGTGCCAACGATCTCTCCATCTATCTTTGCCTTCTTCAAGGCCAAACCAATCGAGCTCCCAATCAGCCCCATGCCTACGATTGTTATCTTGCTCATTACGAGCCTCCTTGCACCGTCTCTGTATAGCGTACGGTGCACTTATGCATTAAGGAATGGCACTTCTCTACAGGATGTGCCCCAGTACAACGAAGCCTATCATATTCACTATGGGGCTTAGAACCCCCCAGAGCAAATCCATATCCGTGAACCAGTCTACCATGATTATTCCGAGTAGGATGGCTGGGCCTGATGCCTCCCAACGGGCAACTATGTTGGCCAGTCTGTGCGGCAAGACTCCTATTGCTACCTTGGAGCCATCGAGTGGAAACAATGGAATCAGGTTGAAGACGGCCAGTATGATGTTGAAGAATATTATGAACCCCAGAAGATCGGCAAACAAGCTGCCGATATCCTGGTCTTGTAACCCTCCAAAATAGAAGGGCGACTGCCAGGATACAAGCCCGACTCTTATTGGTATGGCGAATATGGAGGCGGTTATCAGGTTTGCCACTGGGCCAGCCGCGGATACGATTGCCATGCCTTTCCTGCCACCGTTCCGTAGGTTGTGCGGATTCACCGGCACTGGCTTTCCCCAGCCGAACCCCATCAGAATAAGCATGATTGAGCCAACTGGATCTAGGTGTCTGATTGGGTTCAACGAAAGACGGCCTAAGCGCTTGGCCGTTGGGTCTCCAAGGCTGTATGCGACCGCGGCGTGGCTGAATTCATGGACGGTGATGGCGACAATCAGGGCTAATCCTACAGTTGCGAGGAACGTCGAGAACACGGTGGCAAATGCTCCAGGATTGTCGAGGAGAAGGTCTAAAGAACGTAAAAGCATAGATGAATGGAGTGCAAGGGAAGGTGAAACCCATTATACATAGTTTTCGAATCCAGTGGAATCGCAGTAGGCTATTGGGGAGAGACATATGGCAACCGTTGAGTTGTTATCAACGGAATATAGTGTTCTCTAGCTTGGCTCTTTGGAGATTAAATCACCACCACTGCTTAGATCATGTCGAGTGGGGGTAAGGCGTCGATTATGCCTTTGTCCTTGGCTTTGCCGAAAAGGGTTTCAAGCGCCTTCTGTCCCTCATCGCCAAGGTCCATGGTGTCCTCGTTCACGTACATCCGTACGAAACGGCGGCAAGTCTCTTTGTCGGTGCCACGACTGAACTTCATAGCGTACTCCAGGGCCTCGTCCTCGTGCTCAAAAGCGAAGAGTATGCTTTCTCTTAGACCATCTACCATCTGGGTTGCGAAGGCCTCACCCAGATCGCGGCGCACCATATCCAGTCCGAGCGGGATAGGCAGTCCGGTGTCCTCTCCCCAGGCCTCTCCAAGGTCTAGCACCTTTGCCAGTCCAAGGCTCTCGTAGGTTATCTGCCCTTCGTGTATGAGAAGACCAGCGTCCACCTGTTTTTCCTGAACGGCTGCGACAATGCTGTCGAACGCCATAGGCACCGCTTCGAAGCCTTCCGCGTACAGTCGGAGAAGCAGGTACGCCGTGGTGTGCTCGCCGGGAATGGCGATGCGGGATCCGCTCAACTGTAGTCCTGCGCGCTCGTTCAGTGCAACCACCATAGGCCCGTAGTTACGGCCTATGGATGAACCAACACGCATTATGCGGTACTTGTCCGCAACCGTGTGGTAGGCTCCTGTGGATATGGCTGTGCCTTCCAATTCACCCACAAGGGCTCGTTGATTGAGAGTTTGGATATCCTCCAGTACGTGTTCCACTTGGTAGTTGCCTATCTGCACTTTCCCGTGTGCGATGGCATAGTACATGAAGGCGTCATCGGCGTCAGGGGTATGACCAATGCGGATTACTGACATGATTCCTCCGTAGCTAATGTTCTTTAATTGAGCAGTTCTATGTAGCCCTATGTTAGGTGAAACACAGACTGGACACAACCCCAGTGCACCGCAGGTTGAGATATTTTGTCGTGATGTTATTGAGTGACGCTGTGTTTTGAATGTGGAAGTTACAAGGCTAATGGTGGTGTGTTATGCGTTCTCTTGATCTTCCCTGCAAACGGATTGTGTATATATACGGTAATTTTCGATGGATGGATTGTTCCTTTGTTTTTTGCTGTACAAGCGCAGGTTTTCAAAAGCGCTGGTCAAAGCTTACAGATGTGGCATTGATAGGGAGAACTGGCACATCGGCCGTCAGAGCCGAAAAACACGGCGAATATCCCTGGTGAGTCCTCTGATTTCCTTGGAAGGGGGAGTCGAGGTGAGGTCAGTATGAAGCGGGGTTATGGATATGCGACGACGACGAACCGCCCAGATATCCAGTCCTTTTTCGAGTACCCACCCCGGGTTTTCACGTGTGACCCAGTAGTATTTGCGCCGTCCGTCGTCACCCTCTTTTATTACATCCATGTAGGTGCGCCGTCCAAGGTGTGTCAGTGACACGCCCATTATCTTTTCCACAGGCACGTTAGGGAGGTTCACGTTGAGAAGAAGGGGCGGAGCGAGTTTGCCCTCGGCTACTGCCTGCGCAAGAGACCTCACGGTCTGCGCCGCAGGTCCGAATTGGACATCTTTTAACGCGGCAACGGAGACGGCTATGGAGGGTATGGAGCGGAAATGGCCTTGAAGTGCGGCACCCATTGTGCCTGAAATAAAGACGTCGTTCCCCATGTTGGAACCCTGGTTGATTCCTGAAACTACTAAATCCACAGGCCCTTCAATCAGGGATTCAAGGGCGACTATAGTGCTGTCTGCGGGGGTTCCTTCCACAGCGTATGCCTCTATTCCCTTCACCATAGGCACAACCTCGGCAACCCTTATGGGTTGGTTAAGAGATATGGCTGTGCCTATGCCGCTTTGTTCTCTGTCTGGTGCTACCACCACCACTTCTGCTATGTCGCGGAGCGCCTCCACGACGGCCCATAGGCCGGGTGAGCGAATACCGTCGTCATTTACGGCTAGTATTTTCAATGGAGGTAGCTCTCAAATGGAAATATACCGAGAACAACGTTGTCTATCAGATGTGTCTTGCCTATTCGTATTGCCAGGGATACCAGGGCTGTTTCTCGAATGGCATCAAGTTCGCTCAGGGTGTCTGGGTCTGCGATGCTGATGTACTCCAGTTTGGCCGCAGGCTCTGCGCCTATGATGTATTGCATGGCCTCCCTTATAACCGAAGCCTGCCGCACACCGTTGCTATACATCTGATGCGCCTGGTACAGGGCGGTCCACAGCACTCGGGCTGCTAGGCGTTCCGCGGGGCTCAGGTAGGCATTCCGACTGCTCATGGCGAGGCCGTCGATTTCACGTACAGTGGGGAGCGCAATCAGCTCAACGCCAAGGTTGAGGTCGTTGTTCAACCTGCGGATTACCTGTGTTTGCTGGGCGTCCTTTTGGCCGAAGTAAGCTCTGTCCGGCCTGACGATGTTGAACAGCTTTGTAACCACGGTGGCGACGCCTCTGAAGTGCTCAGGCCTTGATTCCCCCTCCAGACGGCTGGCTACCTGTCCCACGTTTACCCATGTATCGAATCCCGTGGGATATATATCATCCGGCTGGGGTATGAAAACCAGGTCGACTCCCAACTTCTCCAGCAGAGTCAAGTCTTGTTCCTGGTTTCGAGGATAGGCAGTGAGGTCTTCTTTTGGGCCGAACTGGGTGGGGTTTACGAATATGCTCACGGCAACGGTTGAGTTGTCTTTCTTCGCCCGCCTCACTAGGGAAAGGTGGCCTTGGTGGAGTGCACCCATGGTTGGCACAAGGCCAAGGGGCCGATTCACCTCTCTCATGGTCGAAGTCATCTCAGAGACTGTAAGGACAATCTTCATGTGTTAGTGCACTTGTGCCTGTAGCTCGGCCAGGACGTCCTCTTTGATGTGGTAGCTGTGTTCACTGCCTGGGAAGCGCTCGTCCTTTACTTCGCTTATGTATTCGGTGACGGCGCTACTTATGGTCTCTCCCAGGTTTGCGTATTGTTTGGCGTGTTTGGGGGCGAAATCACTGAAGAGGCCGAGCATATCGTGGAAGACCTGCACTTGGCCGTCGCATGCTTTACCAGCGCCTATGCCGATGGTCGGTATGGAAACGCGCTCTGTGATGAGTTTAGCCAGGGAAGCTGGTACGCATTCTAACACAATTGCGAAGGCTCCCGCCTGTTCAAGTGCTCTGGCATCCTCCATAAGCTGCACAGCCGCCTTTAGTGACTTGCCCTGCACTTTGTAACCCCCCATTTGGTTGACGGACTGGGGTGTAAGGCCTATATGTCCCATTACCGGTATGCCGGATGAGACCATGCGATGCACTGTGGGAGCCATTGAGACTCCTCCTTCTAGCTTTACCGTCTGGGCGCCGCCTTCTTGTAGAAAGCGTCCTGCGTTGTGCATTGCCGCGGATATGCTGGCCTGGTAGGACATGAACGGCATGTCACCCACAATCAGGGCATGCTTGGCACCTCTGGCAACAGCTTTGGTGTGATGGATCATCTCGTCCATTGTGACGGGAATGGTTGAATCGTATCCCAGGACTACTTGGCCCAGAGTGTCTCCAACTAGTATTACTGGGATGCCAGTCGTATCGACTATCTTCGCCGAGGTGTAGTCGTAGGACGTTATTATGGGGATTTTTTCTCCCCTGGATTTCATATCCTTGATGTCGCTAATCGTTACCCGCATGTCGCACCTCCTACGCGGACTCGAAAGGGTCGCGTGAACTCAACCTACGAATAGTGTCACTGCTCCAGCAAGACGTTCTTCCAACAATATATTAAGCTCCTGCTCCTTGATTTGGTTAATGCTCCCATTTTCCCGTGCCATTTTCACTGCTCCAAGAGCGATATTGCAATAGAGGGGCACAAGAGAAGAGGCATAGGTATCAAGGGCATCTAGGTGTTTTCGCACAGTCCCCAGATCTCCGCGGGATATTGGGCCGGTGAGGGCCGATGGGAATCCCTGGGATTCTAGGCTGTCGACGGTGCCGCGAAGGATGGGAAGCAACACTTCAAGACCCTGCTCTCTTGTGTATCCCATTGCCCTCCATAATTCCGCTGCTTGGCCTATCTGGGCGGTCACAAGTCCACAGGCCAGGAAGCCAGATAGGTGATATAGCACTCTGTGCTCAGGACGGATCTCAACGTGCCAACCTCCTAGGGCATTGGCCATTTCCTTCAAGGTGTCTATGAGAGGTGATGGGCCCTCAACGGCAAATGCTACACCTGGAAATGTTCCAGCACCTACGGTGGCCGCGGTGAATGTCTGCATGGGGTGGAAGGAGCCTATGCAGACCCCCTGCTGTCGTGCAGCCTCAAGGATAGAGGCAGATTCGGCGCCGGAGCAGTGGGCGACCCAGACTCCGTCATGCCACTGCACCTCTCCGGCGATGGTACCAATGGTGTCGTCCGGTGTGGTTATGAAGACCAGGTCGCAGGCATCGGCCGTTTCCTGGAGGGTTGAATGGGCGGTGCATCCATCTATGCGCTCGGCCAGAGCCTCCGCGGATGCCGGCGTACGACTGGCCACAGCGGCCACTAGATATCCCTTTTCGTGGAGTGCTGAAGCCAGTGCGTTGGCGGCCCTGCCTGCACCTATAAAGCCCACACGGAGAGGATTACTGCTCACTGTGCTTGCTCCTGACCAGGTAATAAGCGATCGTAAAGGAGGTTCCTATGCCAAGCATCACTGCGCCCCAGAGCACCATTACGGGTGTGTTCTCCCCAATGAAAGCGGCGACTATCAGACCAAGGCCCAGACCTGCCGAGGTCATTCCCCAGGCCAATAGACGCGGGGCTATAGAGCCGATACTCATTCAAAAGCCTCCTGGGCCGAGGGTATTCCTCCAAGGCCCGTGGCGGTTTCGGCGGCCCGTACTACGGCTTGCGCCACGGCCATGGTGGCGATGGAACACAGCTGTCTCATGTCTATCTCGCTGTCGCTTTTGCCGGTTGCAAGGGCAAAGACCACATCTCCGTCTGACATGGAGTGACAGGGCCGCACGGCCAGTGCAAGGCCGTCCTGTCCCATTTGGGCCAGCTTGTTGGCCTGCTCCTTGCTAAGAGAGGCGTTGGTGGCCACAACGGCCAGGGTTGTATTGTTTGGGCTGGCCTGAGGCTCCAGCTTGCCGGGTGGGTTGGCAAGGATGTCCACGGTGCGGAAGAATTTCTTGCCCTCTTGGTCTCTGGGGCCTGCCATGACCTGCCCTGTGTCGGGATTCACGATGTCGCCAAGGGCGTTGACCACGGTCAGTGCTCCTACGATGATGTTGCCCAATTGGATGCTGGAGGTGCCAATGCCTCCTTTGGTTGCCAGCGCTTTTCCCATCACTTTGCCTACGGTGGCCCCTGTGCCTGCGCCGACGCTTCCTTCCTCAGGAGGATTCCCAGTAGCATTGAGGCATGCAGCGTATCCATCGTCAGGCCCCGGCCTGACTTTGTGAGTGACAAGGCCAAGGTCGAAGATTATCGCGGCTGGGACAATGGGCACTACCACCGGCCCGATCTTAAACCCGACTCCTTTTTCCTCCAGGTATCGCATGACACCTGAAGCCGCATCGAGTCCATAGGCACTGCCTCCACTGAGGAGTATGCCATGTATCTGCTGCACCAGGCTTCCAGGCCGCATGAGGTCCGTTTCTCTGGTTCCCGGTGCAGAGCCGCGCACGTCCACGCCTGCAACCGCGCCTTCTGGGCAGAGGAGGACGGTGCATCCAGTTGCGGCTTCCCGGTTGGTGAAGTGGCCCACATGTATGCCCTCTACATCTGTGATGGTGTTAGGCAATGACACGCCTCACAACAAAAAAGCCTTTCCCACCTTTGGAGAAGGCCTCTCAGTTTCCCTTGTAACGCTGTTCTGCCGTCGTGGTCTCACGATCCCCGCGGCTCCCCGCCAAAGGCGTTTTTAGGCTCACCGCTTCCTGCAAGTCGATGGCGCAAAAATTGTACTCAGACATGCAAATTTTGTCAATTCGGTGGGGCTATCGTCCTTGACACCTTTGGGGTGCAACGCTAAAATTGCGATATCCGATTTGGTCAACGAGAACTGCGCTTACAGTTTAGGCTTAAATACGTACGTGAGACCATTTTAGCAGCGTTTAAGGGGGTGTAAAGCGTGGCTGTGCAAGGAAAGCGGCAGACCCTCAATGAGTTCGTGACCTCAGCATTTAGCGGAGATGCCCAGTACGATGGCCTTGATGTCGTCATCTCTGCCATTGCCGAGGGTGCCAGACAAATCCACCTGCAAGTCCAGGCAGCGACTCTCGCGGACGCCATTGGAGTTACCGGTGAGACAAATGTTCAGGGCGAGATTGTACAGCGCCTCGATAAGGCCAGTTCCGACATCTTTGTGGATGTTCTCAGCAAGAGTGGCCGCGTTGCGATAATAGGATGTGAGGAGATCGAAAGGCCTGTTATCGCCGGGGATGATGAACAACATGCCTATATGGTTCTCATGGATCCCCTGGACGGTTCCTCCAACATAGATGTGGCAGTGAGCATAGGCTCCATATTTGGTATCTGGCGCAGGAATCCCAGCGACCCCGTTACGGAAGAGTCCCTGCTTCGGCCAGGGAACGAGCAGATTGCTGCAGCCTACGTTGTTTACGGTTCCAGCACAGTCATGATAACGGCTACCGAGAACAATGTGCAGGGCTTTACGCTAGATTCTGACACGGGCTTCTTCGCCATCACTCACCCAGACCTACGTATTCCAGAGAAATGCCCTTATTACAGCACCAACGAGGGCAACTTCAAAACTCTTGACGGAGCGACCCAGCAGGCCGTGACCAACCTGCGTGACACGTACTCCCTGCGTTACGTCGGTTCCCTTGTGGCGGACTTCCACCGTAACCTTCTCAAGGGCGGCATATTTCTATACCCCGCGGACGTGAACCGTCCGGAAGGCAGACTGAGGCTGATGTACGAGGCGAATCCCCTTGGCTACGTTGCCGAACAGGCCGGAGGTGCTGCTTCAACTGGCAGGCAGCGTATTATGGACATAATGCCTGAACAGTTGCACCAGCGTACTCCCTTGATACTTGGGAACAAGGATGTTGTGGAGAAAATAGTAGAAATAATAAGCGGCTAGACCAATCGGAATCGATGAGATTAATCTAGGGGAATAGGTTTTTGGATATTGCACTGGCAATGCCAATAAGGAGGAAAGCGTGGACATACAGAAATTGATAGATACCGCACAAGCCATGGTTGCGCCAGGCAAGGGCATATTGGCCGCTGACGAAAGTAGTGGTACCATCAAGCGGCGTTTTGACACCATCAACGTGGAGTCCACTGAGGATAACCGCCGCGACTACAGAGAGATGCTGTTCCGCACCGAGGGCGCATCCGAGTTCATAAGCGGCATCATCCTGTTTGATGAGACGTTGCGACAGAATGGGTCTGACGGTACTCCGCTGGTGAAGGTACTTGTAGACCAGGGAATCATTCCCGGCATCAAAGTGGACAAGGGGACACAGCCAATCCCCGGCTCACCCAATGAACTGATGACCGAGGGCCTGGACGGTTTGCTGCCACGGCTGCAGGAATACGCTGAGCTGGGTGCCCGTTTTGCCAAGTGGAGAGCTGTCATAACCATCGGCGACGGTATTCCGACCGACCGCTGTATAGAAATCAACGCTCATGCGCTGGCACGTTATGCCGCTCTGAGTCAGGAGGCGGGGCTGGTCCCCATTGTGGAGCCCGAAGTGCTTCTGGACGGCGACCACACAATAGACAGCTGCTTTGAGGCCAGCGAAGCTACCTTGAAGGAGACATTCGCACAGCTTGCCAGGCAGGGAGTAGCCATTGAGGGCATACTTCTGAAGCCTAGCATGGTGACCTCTGGTAATAAGGCCGTCAATCGCGCAGATCCGGAGGCGGTCGCGGAGAGGACCGTAGAATGCTTCAAGAGAGTGATACCGGCGTCCCTTCCTGGTGTTATCTTCCTGTCAGGAGGCCAGGGCGATGAAGAGGCAACACTTAATCTGAACGCCATCAACCAACGGGCCGCCATTGTCGGCGCTCCGTGGGAGTACAGCTTCTCATTTGGACGGGGTCTGCAGGGAGCGCCTCTGAAGGCATGGAGCGGTCAGGCCGCGAACGTGCAGCTGGCCAAGCAGGCCTTCTATCACCGGGCAAAACTCACAAGCGCGGCACGGAATGGCGTCTATGACTCGGCGATGGAGAAGGAACTCTCTGCCGTCTAATGGGCGTTTAACCTTACTGCAAATGAGCGTGACAAAGCTACTTCTGGGCACAAACAACTCCGGGAAGGCCAGGGAGTTGTTTGTGCTTTTGGAAGGTATACCCTTCGCTGTCACCACGCCACAAGCGGAGGGCATTGTCTTGGAAGTGGATGAGACTGGCACTACCTTCGAAGAGAATGCCGTCATTAAGGCAATGGCCTTCGCCGCGGCCAGCGGCTTGACCGTTCTGGCTGACGATTCTGGCCTTGAGGTGGATGCCCTTGGTGGCGAACCAGGTGTTCTGTCTGCCCGCTACGCCGGTCCAGACGCCTCGGACGAGGACAGGGTGCATTATTTACTGTCCAAGATGCAGGGTATAGAATGGAATAAGCGCGGAGCGCGTTTTCGTTCTGTTATAGCAGTGGCCGAACCTTCTGGAACTGTCAGACTTTTTGAAGGAACTTGTGAAGGGATAATAGCCCTCAACCCAAAAGGCGAAGGTGGTTTTGGCTACGACCCCGTATTCTACATACCATTCCTGGGGAAGCTCATGGCAGAGTTGAGTATGGATGAGAAGAACAGCATGAGTCACCGCGGCGGTGCGGCCAGGAATGCGGTTGAGTATCTGAAGGGCGTGGCTGGATAATACGATCCATTGCAGCGAAAAAGCAATAGTAAGGATAAACAGGTGAATAGCAATGGCGAATCTGGGTAGGAAACAACACCAGGCTCAGAAAAGAACGAGAATAAAGGACAGCCGTCGAGGATGATTAAGGACGTTTTCGGCAGGCTGTTGAAAGACCTCCGTATATCCGTCACGGATCGTTGCAATTTCCGTTGCCCGTACTGTATGCCCGCTGAGATATTCGGAGAGAGATATCAGTTTCTGCCGCGGCAGGAGATATTGACCTTCGAGGAGATAGCCCGTCTCGTCCGTATCTTCGTGTGTCTTGGCACAGAAAAAATACGTCTAACGGGCGGAGAGCCTCTGGTGCGTACCGATGTGAGCAAGCTGATAGCTATGCTATCTACAATCGAGGGTATAAATGACCTGACTCTCACAACCAACGGTTACCTACTGGAGCAAAATGCCAAGGCCCTCAAGGATGCCGGTCTTCAGCGTGTGACCGTTAGTCTGGACAGTCTGGATGATGATATATTTGGCCAGATGAACGGGCGCGGATATGGCGTGAAAAAAGTGCTTGATGCCATTGTTAAGGCTCGGGAAGTTGGTCTGAGTCCCATAAAGGTGAACACAGTGGTCCAGAAGGGTGTGAACGACCACACCATTATCGACCTTCTCAAGTACTTCAAGGGCACGGATGTCATAGTACGTTTCATAGAGTTCATGGATGTAGGAAACATCAACGGTTGGAAGCTGGACGAGGTTGTACCCTCGGCAGAACTTTTGGGCCGAATCAATGCCGAGATGCCAGTGGAGCCTGTGGATAAGAACTATCGCGGCGAGGTTGCCGACCGGTACAGGTATGTGGATGGTACCGGTGAGATTGGGTTCATCTCATCGGTCACGGAAGCTTTTTGCAGCGATTGTACGCGTGCGCGGCTCTCCACAGACGGGAAGCTGTTCACCTGTCTCTTTGCGGGCGAAGGACGAGACCTTCGCGGCCCCATGAGGGACGGGGCTAGCGATACCGAACTTGAAGCTTTGATAACTGACGTGTGGGCACAGCGCACGGACCGGTACTCGGAAATACGCACCGTAGCTACCGAACATACGCAGAGAAAAGTCGAGATGTATCAGATCGGCGGATAGCCTGAGGGTTCCAGGCCTTGACATGACTGAGGAAATCCAAATCTACACAGACGGCTCATGTCTGGGCAATCCCGGCCCTGGCGGTTGGGGAACCATAGTCAGACGCAATGGCCAAGATATCGAACTGGCAGGCCACGAGGATGAGACCACAAACAACCGTATGGAGGTCCTGGCTGCCATCAAGGGGCTGGAGACCGTTCCGGAGAGTTCAAAGATTACACTGTACAGCGACAGTCAGTACCTTGTGAACACCATGACCAAGGGCTGGAAACGGAAAGTTAACACCGACCTGTGGAGCCGTTTGGACGTCTTGGTGAGTCGGCGTGATGTGACCTGGCAATGGGTGCGCGGTCATGCGGGGCATCGTGAGAACGAACGGGCGGATAAACTGGCTACAGGTATGGCAGACATATCCGAGGCTCTGGCGCCCTCAGCGCCATCTACATTTGGGGATACGAGGAGTATCGCAATGTCTAGTAGGCAGAGAGATAAAGAACAAAAACATCTCACACACGTGGACGAACATGGGAAGGTGAAGATGGTGGACGTGGGAGGGAAAGCCGAGACCACTAGAGAGGCTGTTGCAAAAGGCTCTGTGGTCATGCAACGACAGACCATCGAGCTTATCAAGAAGGGTGAGATGGAGAAAGGCGACGTGCTATCTGTGGCCCGTATAGCGGGCATCATGGGGGCCAAGCGCGCATCTGACCTGATTCCACTCTGTCACCCGTTGCCCCTTGACCAGGTGAAAGTTGAGTTGGAACTGGACGACATCAGTAATCAGGTGCATATTACCGCCACGGCTAGGACTACGGCCAAGACAGGCGTGGAGATGGAAGCCCTCACCGCCGTGGGCATCGCCGCTCTCACCATCTACGATATGTGCAAGGCTGTCGACAGGGGCATGCATATAGAGAGTATACGGCTTGTGAGGAAACATGGAGGAAAGAGCGGGGACATCGTTCTGGAGTGATCCGTATGACCATAGGCCGGGAGTGCAACTCATGTAGATAGCGCCTGGGGTTCACCATGTTCAGAAGGTCAGGGGCACTAACCTCTTTCTTTATAGTCGACGAGGACATAACCCTGATAGACGGTGGTTATCTTGGGAATTGTCATGTAGTCATGGAGTATAAAGGAGGACTCGGGCGGGGAGTGGAGGAGTTGAAGCGCATCTTGAAAACTCATTCGCATCCGGATCACACTGGAAATGTGGCCGAACTTAAAGACCTAGTACCTCTAGAAGTCCTGGTTCATTCAGCTGAGACCAGCTATGATGGAAATGGACAGCATCTCGTATCCTATTTGAACGTTTTCGGTGCGATTCCCCTTCCAACTCCGTTTCTGCGCAGGATAGTGGCTAATGGGTTCCTAGAGGACGGTCAGGTTTTACCAATCCTTGTGGGATTGAAGGCTGGGCCATACCACCGTCAGAGGTTTGCTTCTATCTGGAATCACGCGGGACATCTTCCTGGGAGATATGGTGGTGAACATTGGGCAGTATGTTGGTGGCTCTATAACCTTTCCCACAAAACCGATATGAAGCTCTACAAAGAATCACTGCGTCGGATAGCCTCTTTGGACTTCAATATAGCCTGGCCTGGCCCACGGCCAGGTTATTCAGGGTGATGTAGGGGCCAACATGTAAGGAAGATGATGGACTGGTATATGAAGTCACCGATGTGGCGTCGGGTGGCGCGCTCTATTCCCAGTGAGCTGTGCCTAGGCAGGCAGAACGGATTAATAGAGTTCTAAGCAAGCGAGGGGCAATGCCATGAGAACAAAAATACATTCGCTATATCATGTAGTAACCAGATTTGTTGTGGGCGTGAACAGAGAGTTTCAGAGACTGTTCTAAATAGTAAAAACTCTCCTGATTCTGGCGTTGACCAGACAAAAAGTATGTGATAGTATGCACAAAATTTGGTGGCTCCTTTGAACAAGGAAACGCTGGTTATAGTCCTGCAGTTAGTGGGTGTTGGATGGTACGTTGTGGTTTGTATTATTGGTGGACTGCTTGTAGGGCTGTGGCTTGATAAGGCGTTGCAGGCGTTGCCTGTTTTTACTCTTACGGGGGTAATATTGGGTACAGTGATGGCCTTTTACGGTATATATAAAATGGTTCTGCCACTGCTAAACAATAACCAGGGAACAGAGAAGCGGAACGGGGAGTAATAGACTAATCATGACGGCCAAAGCCAAGCAAATAATAGCGCTGAGTTCCATCGTGATA